>JBFXFO010000019.1:0-39482 GCA_050178915.1 Rhizobiaceae bacterium
GCAGGTGATGCCGGCGGCGCCGGCTTCGATCTGGCGGCGCCCCCAATAGGGCAGCTTGTGCGTCTTGATGTGCGGGCGAAGCTTCACGCCGAGCCGGTCTGCCTCGGCCTGCGCCTTGCGGATGTTCGCCTCGGCGCGGTCGATGTCGATGATGACCGCGGGGGTCTCGATGTCGTCGATGGTCTTCGGTCTGGAAGGCAAGGCGTCACCCGTCTTTGAGAGGTGCCGCAGCCTAGCACAGCCCGCCCGAAATTCATTGGGCCATGAGCCGCCCGACCGCTTTCATGTCGGCGACGAAACGCTCGCGCTCGGCGCGGCTTTCGGCCTCGTCCCGGATGCGCAGGATGTAGGAGGGGTGGATGGTGATGAAGACACGCAGGCCGTCCTCGCGCTCGACGACCTGACCTCGCATCCTCGTCACGGGAATCGCCTTGCCGAGCAACCCCAGCGCGGCGGTGGCACCAAGCGCGACCGCCAGCTTCGGCTTGATGAAGGTGAGCTCCTTCGCCAGCCACCAGTTGCAATGCTGCACTTCGCCGGCATTCGGCTTCGCGTGGATGCGGCGCTTGCCGCGCGGCTCGAACTTGAAGTGCTTCACGGCATTGGTGACATAGGTCTTCAGCCGGTCGACGCCGGCCTCATCGAGTACTGCGTCGAACACCTTGCCGGCCGGACCAACGAACGGCTTGCCGGCCAGATCCTCCTGGTCGCCGGGCTGCTCGCCGACGAACACGACCTCAGCGTCCTGAGGCCCTTCGCCGAAGACGGTCTGGGTGGCGTCACGCCAGAGCGGACAACGCCTGCAGTGCTTGGCCTGCTCGCGCGCTTCATCGAGCGATTGCGGCTCGGCCTCGGTGTCGGGCGCCGCCTGCGCCGGCCAGTGGCGCGCCTGAATCGAGGCATGGTGTGGTGCCGGTGCGGTCGGCATCTTCTCGATCATCTCCGCGGCGGCCTTGTCGGCGCCCTTGATCAGATCAGGAATGAGCGATGCCTCGGGCAGGTTCCGCCAGTATTTCTTCGGCATCTCGGCCTGCATCGCCTTCACCTTCAGCCGGGCCGGATTGAAGATGTGGGCAAAGTAGGTGCGCCAGAGTTCGTTGGTGCCGTCCTCCCTCGGCGCATCGCTCCGGCGCGCGCCGGGACCGATGGCGAGGCGATCGCCGTCCCAGTCGGCGGAGGCGTGCGGCGTCAAAATGGTCCAGCGCATGCCGGTGAAACGGCGCACGAAGAACGGTGCGTTGCGCTCGACGATGAAATGCTCGGGCTCGAACCATGCGACATACCGCTCGGCCTCGCCTTCGCCGACCTGCACAAAACGCACGAAAGCGCGCATCTTGTGGATGTCGCGGCGGACGGATTTTTCCATCGCACGCAGACGCAGCACATCCGGGTCGGATGCGATCTTCAGGAGCAGCGTCTGGCGGCGCAGACGCCAGAGCACCCGATAGAGCAGGTCGAAACGCGTCGGGTCACTGTGGCAGATGACGGTTGCGGCGAGGTCGAGAAAATCGCGAGGTACGTTGAGCGTGGCGCCGGGCGGAACGTGCGGCAGTTCGGAGGCGGCGCCGAACAGATCGGCGGCAGCACCGACATGCCAGCTCACGTCGGAAGGCGAGATCAGATTGGTGGCGAGACGCCGCGCGGCGTCGCGCCAGCCGTCGAAATCGGCTTCGCCGGTCAGCGAGACGGCGAAGCGCGTCGCCGGTTGGCGCAGAGCGGCAGTCACGCACCACCCCCCTCTGGCCTGCCGGCCATCTCCCCCTCGAGGGGGGAGATCAGCAGCTTCTGCAGCGCGCTCACAGCAGGCTCATTTGCCGCGCGCGCGGCGTCAGGTGCTGGCGCTGGCGGCTGTCGTCGGTCAGCCCGCGCGGCGACCAGCCTTCGGCGACGATGAAGGGCCGCACCTTGGCGATGGAAGCGCAGAGGCGGCCGAGATCCTCGATGCGCAGACGCTGGTGGCGGCGGATTTCGATCAGCTTCCTCACCACCTTGGCGCCGAGTCCGGGAACGCGAAGAAGCACCTCCTTCGGGGCGCGGTTGACGTCGACCGGGAAGAGCCCACGATTGGCGAGCGCCCAGGACAGTTTTGGGTCGATGTCGAGGTCGAGCATGCCGTCGGGGCGGGCCGCGACGATCTCCTCGCGGTCGAAGCCATAGAAGCGCATCAGCCAGTCAGCCTGATAGAGGCGGTGCTCGCGCATCAATGGCGGCCGCGCCAGCGGCAGCGCGGAAGAGGCGTCAGGGATGGGGCTGAAGGCGGAATAATAGACGCGCTTCAGGCGATAGCTGCCGTACAGGCGGGCGCTGGTGCGCAGCACGGTGGCATCGCTGCTCTGGTCGGCGCCGATGATCATCTGGGTCGACTGGCCGGCGGGGACGAAACGCTCCCTGCGGCCCTTGTGCGTCGGTTCGGATTTTTCCTCGATGGACGAGCGCAGCTTCGCCATCGAGACGCGGATCGTCTCGGGCTTCTTTTCCGGCGCCAGCGACTTCACGCCTTCGTCGGTCGGCAATTCGACATTGATCGACAGACGGTCGGCGTAACGGCCGGCTTCCTGCAGCAGTTCAGGCGAGCATTCGGGGATGGTCTTCAGGTGGATGTAGCCGCCGAAGCGATGCTCCAGCCGCAGCTTCTTCGCCACCTCAACGAGCTGGCCCATCGTCTCGTCGGGCGAGCGGATCACGCCGGAAGAGAGGAACAGCCCTTCGATGTAGTTGCGGCGGTAGAAATCGAGCGTGAGCTTGACCACCTCATCGACGGCGAAGCGGGCGCGCTTCACGTTGGAGGATGAGCGGTTGATGCAATAGGTGCAGTCGTAGATGCAGAAATTGGTGAGCAGGATTTTCAGCAGCGAGATGCAACGCCCGTCCGGCGCGTAGGAATGGCAGATGCCCATGCCTTCGGTGGAGCCGATGCCTTTCGACTTCAGAGAATCGCGGCCCTTGGCGCCTGACGATGCGCAGGACGCGTCGTACTTGGCGGCGTCGGAGAGGATGGCGAGCTTGTCGCACAGGGTCAACATGCGTTCATGGTATGTTCCGGACAGCTGAAAGGCAATTCACTTTGACATGGGGAGGAGGCGCACCCGGTCATCACCACGCCCGCCGAAGCGTCTGGTCGTTGAAGGTGGGGAAGCGGGGCGCGGGATCCGCACCTTGCTAGATTGATATGTGGCGCGTTTCCCGCGCCCCGCCGATGTTCTGCCCTTCGGAGCGCGCCGGCCTCAACCGGTTCTGTTGGCCCCGTCGGACCCGGACCTTCGCTGCTGAGCGCGAGCCCGCACCTCTGCGGACCGATCCGGCACCGTCCCTGCCACGCTCGCCCGGTTCGCGATCCGCGTTCCCGTGCAGGAGATAGGCCAAGGATAGGGGCGGGTCGAACGGGGGGGAGAGAATGGCCGGGTGAAAGTCCCTGGGCGGTTGATTTCGTTGCGTGATTTCTTCGGCAGGCGGGATTTTGTTCACGCCTGCGATGAAGGCGTGAGCTGGCACCGCTTCCTCCCCCCGCAAAGGGGGAGATAGCTTGGGCAAACGCCGCTCAGACCTCGTGCAGGTAGAGTTTGTAGTCGAGTTCGGAAATGGTGCGGGCAACGCGCAGATGTTCGGCGTGCTTGATGGCCGTGAAGGTCTTGTGCATGTCGGGCCCCAGCGCGTCCTTGAGGAAGGCTGAAGCCTGCGCCGCCTCGATCGCGGCGCGCCAGTCGGCCGGCATGGTCGAGCGGGCGGCAGCAGCGGCCTCGTAGCCGTTGCCGGTGATCTCGGGACCGGGGTCGATCTTTTCGTCCATGCCCTTGGCGATGCCTGCGAGGATGGTGGCGGCAACCAGATAGGGATTGGCGTCGACGCCGGCGGGGCGATGCTCGATGCGACGGCTGGCCTTGTCGCCGGCCGGGATGCGCAAAGCCACCGAACGGTTGTTGACGCCCCAGGTCGGCGCAATCGGCGCGTAGGACTGCGCCACGAAACGCCGCCACGAGTTGGCGTGCGGCGCAAAGACCAGCATCGACTCGGCCATGGTGGAGGCGAGGCCCCCGATGGCATGGCGGATGCTGTCGCTCCAGATGCCGTCCTGCGCTTCCGTGAAGATGTTGCGGCCGGATTCGTCGGGCAGGGAGACATGGAAGTGCATGCCCGAGCCGGCGCTGTGCTCGAATGGCTTCGCCATGAAGCAGGCGGTGACGCCGTGCCGGCGCGCCTGCAGTCGCACCAGCCGCTTCAGCATCACGAGATCGTCGGCGGCGCGCAGGACGTCCTTGCGGTACTTCAGCGTCAGCTCGTACTGGCCGGGCGCGAACTCCGAGATCATGGTCTCGGCCGGCACGCCCTGCGCGTTGGCGGCGGCGTAGATGTCGGAGAACAGCGGCTCCATGCCGTGCAGATGGTCGACGGAGTAGACCTCGGTCTTGTCGCAGCGGCGGCCGTCGAGCACGGCTGCTGCGGGGCGCGGGTGGCCGTCGGAATCGCGCTCGTTGGCCAGCAGGAAGAACTCGAGTTCGAAGGCGCCGGCCGGACGCAGCCCGCGCGACGCGAAGGCGTCGGCCTGCCGCTTCAGCGCGTTGCGCGGGTCCGACGTCATCGGCGCGCCGTCGAGATGGTAGAGCGACATCAGCACCTGGCCACGCGCCGGGCTGGTGCCGTGCAGCGGCACCAGCGTGCCGGGGATCGGCCAGGCGCGCAGATCGCCGTCGCCGGCATCCCAGATGAGGCCGGTCTCGTGGACGTCCTCGCCGGTGATGTCGAGGCCGAGGATGGAGATCGGCAGATGGCGGCCGCTCTCGTAGAGGCCCATCAGCTCGTGGCGCCGGATGATCTTGCCGCGGCCGATGCCGTTGGCATCGGAGAGCACGATGTCGAACGCCTCGATGCCGGGATGGGCGTCGAGGAAGGCGCGGGCTTCGTCGAGGGTCGAGCCGGAAGGGGAGGTCATTCAGAACACCAGTTTCCTGCGGCTTGTCTCACGCCGTCAGCAGTCCTGCAATCGCATCGAAGGCGCGGACCAGCCGGTCGACCTGCACCGCCTTCGTGGCGGGGGAGAGCAGCATCATGTTGTGGAACGGCGCGATGAGCGCGCCGCGGTTGACCAGCGCCACATGGATCGCCGCTTCAAGTTCGGGCGCGTGCGCGGCAAGGCCCTCGCCGCCATTCCTGAGCGGGCCGGGCGCGCAGATGAACTCGACGCGGGCGCCGACGCGGGCGACATGCCAGGGCAGGCGGTGGCGCAAAATGGATGCGGCGAGGCCGCTTTCGAGGCGGGTCGCCAGCGCTTCCATGTGGGCGTAGGTGCCGTCGGTCATCACCTCTTCAAGCGTCGCGCGCATGGCGGCGAACTGCAGCGGGTTGGCCGAGAGCGTCGTGCCCATGCCGGAATAGCCGGGCACCTTCTTCGCGCGGTAGGCGTCGTAGCGCCTGGCGACGGCAGCACTCATGCCCCAGACGCTGGCGGGAACGCCGCCGGCGACCGGCTTGCCGAGCACGAACAGATCGGGTTGCAGCCTGTGACGCCCGGTATAGCCGCCGGGGCCGGTCGAGATGGTGTGCGTCTCGTCGATGAGCAGCAGCGTGCCGTGCTTCCTCGTGAGGCGGCGCAGGCCGGCGTGGAAGCCGGGCGCGGGCGGCACCATGCAGCAATTGGTCAGCACCGGCTCGGTGACAACGGCGGCGACGTCCTCGTGCGCGAGCTCGCGCTCGAGCGCGTCGAGATCGTTGAACTCGACGATGCGGGTGCCTGCCGTCAGGTCGCGAAACTCGCCGGCGAGGCTCGGGATGTTGGCAGGCTTGCCATCGACGATGCGCAGGAAGGTCTCGTCGACGGAGCCGTGATAGCAGCCGTTGAAGACGAGGATTTTCGGTCGGCCGGTGATGGCGCGGGCGACACGGATGGCGAAGCGGTTGGCGTCGGTCGCGGTGGTGGCGACCTGCCACGCCGGCAGTCCGAAACGCTCCGACAGCAGGCGGCCGAGCACCAGAGCATCTTCCGACGGAAGCATGTAGGTCAGGCCCCGCACCGCCTGGCGGCGGATGGCGCGGGCGACCGGCGGCGGCGAGTGACCGAACATGGAGCCGGTGTCGCCAAGGCAGAAATCGGCAAGGCGGTTGCCATCGACATCGACGATGGTGGCGCCCGAGGCCTTCTCGGCGAGGATGGGGAAAGGCGTCGGCCAGTCCTTCATCCAGTGCATGGGCACACCGTCGTAGAAGCCCTCGACGCCGCGGCCGAGCAGCTTCGCCGTCTTCGGGCGGGCGCGCGCAAAGGCCTTCGCCTCGGCGGCTGCAAGCGCCGCGATACGCGAGCGCGGCACGCCGCGCAGCATGTCGGTTCCGGCTGTCGGCATGATCTCTGGCGGCATGATCTCTTGTTTTTCCTCCTGCTGAAACACTTCTAGCCAGCGGTGACACAATGCTGCAACTGTCCCGCCCTAACTGGCCGGTCACGGACGCTGCGGCGGACCGAAGAAACGAGCGGCGGCGACTTGCCGCCGCCGACCAGAAGAGGGCGATACCGATGCGATACGTGCTTGCAGCCTGCGCGATCTTCCTGATGTCGGGCGAGGCGCTCGCCATGGGCGGGCTGTGGTGCGGGTCGGAAGGGCCGGCGAAGATCGACATCCAGAGCGGTCTGACGCGCGGCATGGGAAGCCCGCTCTACCAGTTCAAAGGCAGCGTCGTCATCGACGACAAGACGGTGCCGGAGGATCTGCGGCGGGTCGAGTTCGGGCCGGAGCAGGTTCCGCAGTTCTGGATCGACCGCACGGCGCTCAACCTGCTGCTCTATCGCGAGCGCGAGGGCGACAACCCGCATGGCTATGTCGAGGTCACGATCATGACGCAGTCGAAGGGCGACGACGACGAGGGCACGTTCGACGGCACCTACGAGGTGCAGGTGTGGGACACGACCGGCGACGGCGAGCCGAAGGACGTGAAGCTCAGCGGCACCATTTCCTGCGGCGTCGAATAAAGCGCTGATCGTCCGCGCCGGGCCGCAGCGAAGGCCCGGCTAGGCAGTGATGTCGACCACGCCGCAATCGCCGCCGGCGGTGCCGAAAACCAAGCGGCGGCCGTCGGAATCCCAGGTCATCGACGAGACCGCGCTCTTGCCGTCGCGGCGCAGCAGCACTTCCTTGCTGTCGGCAAAGCGGCACGCGAGGATCATGCCGTCATCGTAGCCGACCGCTGCGATTTCCTCTGTCGGATGGCAGGCGACGGACGTGACCATCATGTTGCCGCGCGTGCCAAGCTCGAGCGGGGCCTTGCCCATCGGGCCGTCCTTGGCCGAGAACGGCCAGACGATGGCGGCCGGCGCGCCGGAGGTCGCCAGCCACTTGCCCTTCACGCTCCACGACATGCTCTTCACCTTGGCCGGATAACCGGTCATGCGCATGTGCTTGCCGTCGGAAAGCTTCCAGCCGTGCAGGGCGTTCTCCTGCATGGTGGTGACGACGAATTCGCCATTCGGCGAGAAGGTGATGCCGGTGTGGGCACCGTCCCACTGCAGCTCGACCGGCTTGCCGGCCGCGCCAGGGAAATGCAGCGTCGCGCCATTGTAGCGGGCGACCCCGACGCGCAGGCCCTTCGGGGCGAATGCGATGCCCTCGACCGAGCGCGGGTGCTCGAATTCCTTCACGCTGCCGTCGTCGAGCCGCACATAGGCGGTGCGGCCGGAAGCGAAGCCGATGACGGTCTTGGGACCGGCGGCAACGCTCGTGATCCATTTGCGGCCAAGCTCGGCGACGGTTTCGCTGCTGCCCTCGGCGCTGGTGATGACGACCTTGCCGTCTTCGCCGCCGGTGATGAGACGGGCGCCGTCGGTGACAGCGCAGAGCAGGCCGTCATGCGACTGCTCCGTCTTGTGGCCGTGGTCGAGGTGGTGAATGGCGCCATCGGCCATGGCGAAGAACGGCACGCCGCCGACGAAGGTCGCCGCGATGCAATGTCCGGAAAGGTCGAGAGGGGCGACTGTGGGCATGCTACGAACTTGAGCGTGAGGAGAACTGAGAAGGGACACGACCCCCCTCTGGCCTGCCGGCCATCTCCCCCTCAAGGGGGGAGATTGGCAGTTGCCTGCTGATCGCCATACCCGAAAAGTCAGCCGTTGTCCGCGACTTATGTGAAGGCTCATCTGCCCAGTTGCGGGGGAGATGGCCGGCAGGCCAGAGGGGGGCGACTTTCATTCTCTAACGATCAGGACGCCTGGCAGGCCTCGAAGGTGCGGCGGAGCTTTTCGGTGTCGAGTTCGCGGCCGATGAAGACGAGGCGGCTCTCGCGCTTCTCGTCGTCCCGCCACGGACGCTGGTGGTCGCCTTCGAGGATCATGTGGACGCCCTGCACGACATAGCGGTCGGGGTCGTCCTTGATGGCGATGATGCCCTTGAGGCGCAGGATGTTGGGACCTTCCGACTGGGTGATCTTCTCCATCCACGGAAAGAACTTCTTCGGGTCCATGTCGCCGGCGCGAAGCGAGACAGACTGCACCGTCACGTCATGGATGGCGGCGGGCGCATCATGGTGGTGATCATGATCGTGCCCGTGAGGGGCGTGATCGTGGCCATGCGCGTCGTCGAGGAAGTGCGGATCGTTTTCCAGCGCGCGCTTCAGGTCGAAAGCGCCGCGGTCGAGCACTTCCGTAAGGTCAACTCCGGAGCGCTCCGTGCGATGGATCTTCGCGCCGGGGTTGATGGCGCGCACGGTGGCCTCAACCTTCGCCAGTTCGTCGGGCGTGACGAGATCGGTCTTGTTGAGCACGACGACGTCGGCGAAGGCGATCTGGTCCTCGGCCTCCTTCGAATCCTTCAGGCGCAGCGGCAGATGCTTGGCGTCGACAAGCGCGACGACGGCGTCGAGCCGCGTCTTGGAGCGCACATCGTCGTCCATGAAGAAGGTCTGCGCGACCGGAACCGGATCGGCGAGGCCGGTGGTCTCGACGACGATGGCATCGAAGCGGCCCGGACGGCGCATCAGGCCCTCGACAACGCGGATCAGGTCGCCGCGCACCGTGCAGCAGACGCAACCATTGTTCATCTCGTAGATTTCCTCGTCGGATTCCACGATCAGGTCATTGTCGATGCCGATCTCGCCGAACTCGTTGACGATGACGGCGTAGCGCCTGCCGTGGTTCTCGGAGAGGATACGGTTGAGCAGCGTGGTCTTGCCGGCGCCGAGATAGCCGGTGAGCACGGTAACGGGGATCTGGTTCTGGTTGGTCGCGACCATCTTGCCTTGGCCTCAAATGTCGTCGGAGGGCTCCATATAGGACGCCGAACCGGCATTTGCACGTCCCGCCAACACTGGCGCAACACCCCGGCTGCGGTGCGCCGTGTGCGATGTCATGCGGCTGCAATATTGCTCTGGCAAGAGCGGCGCGAGGCCGGGATCGATTGCCGGCAAACGGCCGCAGTGACATCCGGCGACGCTTTGTTGCGGTTCCCGCAGCGGCGTCTATGCTCAGGGACCGGTTCCGCAGAGAGGGGCAGGCATGGCGAAGGCTGACAAAGGCGCGGCGATCAGCCGGCTGCACTCGGCGGCGAGGCTGGCGCGCACGGCGCTGGCAAGCCGGCTTCTGGATCACGGCTTCTACGCCGGGCAGGACCAGATCATGCTGGCGCTGGACCAGGATGACGGGCAGACGCCCGGACAGCTGGCCGGGCGCCTGGGTGTACGCCCGCCGACGGTGACCAAGACGATCAACCGACTGCAGATCCAGGGTTTCCTCGAGAAGCGCGCTTCCGATACGGATGCGCGGCAGGCGCACATCTTTCTCACCGAGTCCGGCCGCGACGCCATCCGCGCCATCGAGAAGTCGGTGCGCAAGACGGAAAAGCAGGCGCTGAAGGGGCTCGACAAGAAAGAGCAGAAGCTGCTCGCCAAGCTGCTGCACAAGGTCGAGTCCAACCTTTCGGGCGTCGAATACGCCGAGCCCGACGACGAGCCGGACGCGGAACAATAGGTCTGGGCGCATCGGCCCCGGCCGATATCCCGCCGGGCGAATAGCACCCGTGCGAAATTGTCGCTTGCCGCGAAGCGGCAGGTGGCCGAGATAGCCGGCCAAGTTCGTCGCGACAGTTGAGCCTTTGAGCCAGCAAACACATTCGCCGGAAACGGCCACGCCGATTGCCGCCATCCTGATGGTTTGCGGCGCCGGCTTGAGTTTCGCGTTCCTCGACACGGTCGCGAAGACGCTGGTGACGGCGGGCATGGCGCCGCTGTTCGTCGCCTGGGCGCGGTTCACCGTGCATGTCGTGCTTGTGCTGCTGCTGTTCCGGGCCTGGTCGAACCGGCAGATGTTCAGGACGCACAATCTGCCGGCGCAGATCCTGCGCGGCGTGTTCCTGTTCACCACGACCTTCCTGAACTTTTTCGCGTTGAAGACGCTGCAACTGGCCGAGGCGAATTCGTTCTTCTTCTTCGCGCCGATGGTGATCACGGCGCTGGCCGGGCCGCTGCTGGGCGAATGGGCCGGCTGGCGGCGCTGGGCGGCGATCCTTGCCGGCTTCATCGGCATCCTGGTGATCGCGCGCCCCGGCGTTGCCGCCTTCGAGTTCGGCCACGTGCTGGCCGCCGGCGCGACGCTCTCCTACGCGATCTACGTGATCATGACGCGCAAGATGGGCGCGACCGAGACGCCGGAGAGCCTGATCTTCTATTCGGCGCTGACCCCGGTGGTGCTGCTGCTGCCGGTGGTGCCGTCCACGGCCTCGCTGCCGCAGGATGCCTGGCAGTGGCTGCTGCTGCTCTCGATGGGCTTCTTCGGCGGCTTCGGCCACTGGCTGCTGATCCGCTCCTACAAGATCGCCACGACGACCGCGCTGGCGCCTTACCCCTATCTCCAGATGGTGTGGATGATCATCATGGGCTGGCTGGTGTTCGGCCAGCTGCCGGATGGCTGGACGCTGCTCGGCGCCGGCATCGTCGTCGCCGCCGGCCTCTACATCGTGCAGCGTGAGCAGCGGCTGCGGCTGGCCAGCCGCACCGTGCCAAATACGGAAGACCAGGAGCTGGCCAAAAGGCTTTGACTCGACCGCGTGCCTGACCTAAACGGTTTTAAACATTTTAAACGCGTTTAGGTCTGCGGCGGAGGGCGTCCTGGCACAGAAGATCAAGCTCTCGACGATAGCCGACGCGCTCGGCGTCTCCACCGCGACGGTGTCACTGGCGCTGCGCGACAGTCCGCTGGTGGCGGGCGCAACGCGCGACCGCATCAAGGAGCATGCGCGCGCCATCGGCTATATCTACAACCGTCGGGCGGCCAGCCTGAGGACATCGCGCTCGGGGATCGTCGGGGTCGTGGTGCACGACATCATGAACCCGTTCTTCGCGGAAATCCTGAAGTCGATCGAATCCGAACTCGACCGCTCGCGGCAGACCTTCATCCTGTCCAATCACTATGACGACCTGGAAAAGCAGCGGACCTTCATCGACACGCTGCTGCAGCTTGGCGCCGACGGCGTGATCATGTCACCGGCCATCGGCACGCCGCCCGACGACATCCGCATGGGTGAGGAAAACGGGCTGCCGACCGTGCTGATCGCGCGCACCGTGGACGGCGCCGGCGTGCCGGCATTTCGCGGCGACGATGCGTACGGCACGTCGCTCGCCACCAATCACCTGATATCGCTCGGGCACCGGCGCATCGCGATGATCGGCGGCACCGACCAGACCTCGACCGGCCGCGACCGTTTCCAGGGATATCTCAACGCGATGGAGCAGGCAGGGCTGGAGGTGCGGCCGTCATGGCGGCTCGCGGGCCCGCGCAACAAGCAGGGCGGCTTCGAGGCGGCGGTGCAGTTCCTGGCATTGAAAGACAAACCGACGGCGGCCGTCTGCTGGAACGATCTGGTCGCGATCGGGCTCATGAATGGCATCGCGCGCGCCGGGCTGACGCCGGGCATAGACGTTTCGGTGACGGGTTACGACGACCTGGAAGAGGCGGCGATCGCGACGCCTGCGCTGACCACCGTCTGGAATGGCCAGCGGGATGTCGGGCGGCTGGCGGCGCGGGTGTTGCTCGACCGGCTGAACGGCGCCACCGTCAACCCGTCGCAGCTGCTCATCAAGCCCGAACTGCATGTGCGCCAGTCGACGGGCAAGCCGCTCGAGCGCTGACATGCAAAAAGGGAGAGCGGCGAACCGCTCTCCCCTCGACAGCGCCAGCTGTCAGACGATCAGCTGCCGTACTTGGTGCACAGCTCGGTCGTGAAGGCGCTGTACTTGCCGCGATCAGCCGAGATGCCGGCACATGCGGCAGCAACCGCCGCCTGGTTCTCGGCGCTCATGGCGCCCCAGGCCGTATCCATCTCGGCTGCGCTGCGCGGGGTGGACATGGAGTCGTCGGTGAAGAAGCCGCCGAAGGCAGCGCGGTTGGTGTCGTAGAACGCGCGGTCGGCATCGGTCCAGCCGCTGGAAGTCGATTCCGTCGTCATGCTGTCGCTGGACCCGACATTGGCGGACGCGCCTGCGTCGTCATTCTGGGCAAAAGCGACGGGGGCGCCGAGCAGCGAGAGTGCAATTGCGGCGGTGCTGAGAAGCTTGATGGACATGGCTGGTAATCCTTCCGTTGAGAGGCAGGGTGAGCCCGACTGTTTGGGAGCGGGGGTTCTTTGGATTGGCCAATCCTGCCACCACAACGTGTCCCTGCGGGCATCGTTCCCACAAATCGGCGGATGTGCGCAAAGACTTGCCGCGAGAGCGCGCGCTGATTAGCGTGATTTTCCAATCGCTAATACGGAAGCCGCTGCCAGTGCACTTGTTCCCAGACATCACCGTTCTCGTTCCCGGCAACCTCAACGCGCATGCGGTGCAGCGGATCGAAAAGACGTTTCGCATCGCCAGGATCGAGGCAGGCGACGCGGCCCTGATCACGCCCGAACTGGCGGCCAGCGTGCGCGGCATCGCCGCGATGACGCTGGTCGACGCGGCGCTGATCGACGCGCTGCCAAAACTCGAAATCATCGCCAATTTCGGCGTCGGCTACGACGCGGTGGACGCGAAGCATGCCGGCGCGCGCGGCATCATGGTGACCAACACGCCCGACGTGTTGACCGACGAGGTGGCGGATGTGACGGTCGGCCTGCTGATGAACACGGTGCGCGAACTGCCGCGCGCGGAACAGTGGCTGCGCCAGGGACGCTGGGCGAAGGAAGGCGGCTACCGGCTGACGCCGATGTCGCTGCGCGGACGCAAGGCCGGCATCTTCGGGCTCGGCCGCATCGGGCTCGCCGTGGCGCGGCGGCTGGAGGCGTTCGGCATGCCGGTCGCCTATCACAACCGCAACCGGGTGGCTGACGTGCCGTACGCCTATCATCCGACGCTGATGGGGCTGGCCGAGGCGGTCGACACGCTGATCTCGGTGGCGCCGGGCGGCGCGGCGACCGCGCAAGCCGTCAACGCCGAGGTGCTGAAGGCACTCGGGCCGGACGGGGTGTTCATCAACATCGGGCGCGGCTCGACCGTGGACGAGCCGGCGCTGATCGCGGCGCTGAAGGACGGCACCATCCGCGCCGCAGGGCTCGACGTGTTTGCCGACGAACCCAACGTTCCGCAGGAACTGATCGACCTGCCCAACGCTTCGCTGCTGCCGCATGTCGGCTCGGGGTCGATCCACACGCGCAACGCCATGGCCGATCTCGTGGTCGACAATCTGATCGGCTGGTTCGCGGACGAGGGGCCGCTGACGCCGGTGCCGGAGACGGCGCACGCGAAGCGCGGCGGCCAGGCTTCTTAGCCGGGCGCTTAACCGAACCTTAGCCACGATTGCAGCATTGTCCCCGACCGGGACCGCAATTGCGCGGAAAAGGGCCGGGGATGAAGATCGTGATGGGTGCGTTTTTCGCGCTTTCGCTGCTGACGACAGGCGCCGCGCTGACGCGCGGCGATGGCGAGACGCCCCCCGATCTGGTGATCACGTCGGCTGTCGCGGCTGACGGCAATGAGCATTTCAGCCTGATCGGGCCGGATGCCACGTGCCGCGTGAGCAAGGGCCTCACCGGCGAGGACGGGCACGCGGCCGTGGTGCTCGGCGCCAGTTGTGACGCAATCGTTCCGGGACTGTCGGCAGCGACCGACTGGGCCGAGGATGCCAACGGGACGCTGGCGCTGGCGGCGGGGAACCGGACGCTGGCGAGGTTCACGGTGGCGGATGGTGCGGCGTACGAGTCGTTCCAGCCTTCAAGGCCGCCGATGCTGCTGTCGGCCGACTAGCATTCGGGTGACGCCGGCCTGACGGAGTTTGCCTCGGCTATTCGGCTGCTGCCCGGGCGCCACGGCGCTGCATGGCATGCTGGCGCACGGCATCGCCGAAAGCGCGAAACAGCCGCGCCGACGCATCGTCCGATTTCGCCCAGTATTCCGGATGCCACTGCACGCCGACCGCGAAGGCGCGAGCGCCGACGACGGACACGGCTTCGATGGTGCCGTCTTCCGCCAGCGCCTCGACCTGGAGATGATCGGAGAGCTGGCCGACTGCCTGCCGATGCACGGAATTGACGCGGATGTCGCCGGCGCCGAACACGCCGGCGAGACAGGTGCCGGGCTTGATCGAAACGGTCTGGCGGATGGCGAAGCGCTCGTCCTGCACGTCGCTTGCCGGCGCGCGGTGATCGAGCGCGCCGGGGCGCTCCTGGATCTCGGTGGCGAGCGTGCCGCCAAGCGCGACGTTCAGCTCCTGAATGCCGCGGCAGATGGCGAGCAGCGGCACGCCGGTCTCGATGGCGCGACGGATCAGCGGCATCGACGTTGCGTCGCGCGCCGGGTCGTAGGGGCCATTGGCTTCGCTGGCGTCGCCGCCATACAGCGAGGGATGCACGTTGGACCGGGCGCCGGTGAGCATGACGCCATCGACCGAGGCGAGCAGTTCGTCGAGGTCGAGGCGATCGCCAAGCGAAGGCACCAGCACCGGCAGGACGCCGGCCACTTCAGTGGCTGCGACAAGATATTGCTGCGGGGCCGCATGCCAGGTGTAGTTCTCATACGTCTTGACGTCGGTCGGGACGGCGATCAGCGGCTGCATGGTGTTTCCGGGCTGTTGTGCTCGCGCCGGTTTTACCCGGCATCCGGGGCAATTCCAATGGTGCAACGGCGGCCGGCGGCGACAGGACGCCCGAAAGCCTTGGACCAAAGTCGTAAGCCGCCGGGGGGCCGGGCATCCTTTCGGGGCTATCCCGTCGCAGGCCTGACCCGTAAACAGGAGGCAGGCATCTGGTCATGACCGGTCGCCTGCCGGCGTGACCATCGAGCCATCTTTTCTTGGAGGAGAAGCAAGCATGGATCGTCGTTCATTCATCCGGAAGGCGGGCGCGACCGGCGCCGGCGCCGCCGTCGCTGCAACAACGCTCGCGGCGCCCGCGATCGCGCAGAGCAACCCGAAGGTCAGCTGGAAGCTCACCTCCTCGTTCCCGAAGAGCCTGGACACCATCTATGGCGGCGCCGAGGTATTCTCGCGCATGCTCTCGGAAGCAACCGACGGGAATTTCACAGTGCAGGTGTTCGCGGCCGGTGAGCTGGCGCCAGGCCTGCAGGCCGCCGACGTCACGGCGGCGGGCACGGTGGAAGCCTGCCACACCGTCTCCTACTACTACTGGGGCAAGAACCCGACCTGGGCGCTCGGCGCTGCCGTGCCCTTCGCGCTCAACGCGCGCGGCATGAATGCCTGGCACTACCATGGCGGCGGCATCGACCTGTTCAACGAGTTCCTCGCGACGCAGGGCCTTGTCGGCTTCCCGGGCGGCAATACCGGGGTGCAGATGGGCGGCTGGTTCCGCAAGGAGATCAACACGGTCGCCGACCTGTCGGGCCTGAAGATGCGAATCGGCGGGTTTGCCGGCAAGGTGGTCGAGCGGCTCGGCGTGGTGCCGCAGCAGATCGCCGGCGGCGACATCTATCCGGCGCTGGAGAAGGGCACGATCGACGCCGCCGAATGGGTCGGCCCGTATGATGACGAGAAGCTCGGCTTCCAGAAGGTAGCGCCGTTCTACTACTACCCCGGCTGGTGGGAAGGCGGCCCGACCGTCCATCTGATGTTCAACAAGGCGAAGTACGACGAGCTGCCGAAGAGCTACCAGTCGCTGCTGCGCACCGCCGCACAGGCAGCAGACGCCGACATGCTGCAGAACTACGACTGGAAGAACGCCACCGCGATCAAGAGCCTGGTGGCGAACGGCGCAAAGCTGCGTCCGTTCAGCCAGGAGATCCTGTCGGCCTGTTTCGACAAGGCCAACGAGGTCTATGCGGAAATGACGAGCACGATCCCGGAATTCAAGAAGATCTGGGACTCGATCCTCGCCTTCCGCAAGGACTACTACCTCAACATGCAGGTGGCGGAATACAATTACGACACCTTCATGATGATCCAGGAGCGCGCCAAGAAGCTCTAGGCTCCACGCGCCGCGCGGCGAGAGCCGCCGCCGGCCGGACGGCATGACAAAGGAAAGGCCCCGCGACAGCGGGGCCTTCTTGTTGCGCTGATGGCGCTCAGAAGGTCGGAGGCGCGAGCAGCGGATTGCCCTTGGGCGCTGGCTTGTCGCCATCGGCGCCTTCTTCCTGCTGGCCATCGCCGAGTTCCGGCGGGCCGCCGAGCGGCGGCAGGCCCAGCCCCTCGCCGCCGGGCACGACGATCTCGACATCGGCCGGATCGACGACCTCGCCCTTGTAGTGCATGACCATCTGCGGGAAGGCGATGGTAAGGCCGATCATCAGCACCTGGATGCAGACGAACGGCACCGCGCCCCAATAGATCTGGCCGGTGGTCACAGGCGCGATGCGCTTGCCGGTGATCTTGTCGAGATATGGCACGCGCGCCGCCACCGACCGGAGATAGAACAGGGCGAAGCCGAAGGGCGGATGCATGAAGCTGGTCTGCATGTTCACGCCGAGCAGCACGCCGAGCCAGATCAGGTCGATGCCGAGCTTGTCGGCAGCCGGCGCCAGCAGCGGCACGATGATGAAGGCAAGCTCGAAATAGTCGAGGAAGAACGCCAGAACGAAGATCAGGATGTTGACGACGATCAGGAAGCCGGTCTCGCCGCCCGGCAGCGACGTCAGCAGGTGCTCCACCCAGACATGGCCGTTGACGCCGTAGAAGGTGAGCGAGAAGACGCGCGCGCCGATCAGGATGAAGATGACGAAGGTGGCGAGGCGGGTGGTCGACGCCACCGCCTGCTTCAGGAGATCGAGGCTGAGCCGTCCCTTTGCCGCCGCCATGATGAGAGCGCCGACGGCACCCATGGCGCCGCCTTCTGTCGGCGTGGCGATGCCGAGGAAGATGGTGCCGAGGACGAGGAAGATCAGCGCCAGCGGCGGGATGAGGACGATGATCACCTGGCGCGCGAGACGCGACATCAGGTTGAGGTTCAGCCAGCCATCCAGAAGCGCCGCCCCGTAGATCACCACGACACCGACGACGCCGGCCCAGATGTCCGCGTCGACGCCCTGCGACGGCTCGAGCAGCTCGAACGCGCCGAAGCCGACGGCGACAGCCACGGCGAGCGCGACAAACAGCGAGGTGATGCCGGTGCCGAGCGTGCGCGCTTCCGGCGGCAGCGCCGGCATGGAGTTCGGCCTGACGATGGTCATCACCAGCACGTAGACCATGTAGAGGCCGGTCAGCACGAGGCCGGGGATCAGGGCGCCGGCATACATGTCGCCGACCGACTTGCCGAGCTGGTCGGCCAGAATGATGAGCACGAGCGAGGGCGGGATGATCTGCGCCAGCGTACCGGAGGCGGCGATGACGCCGGTCGCGGCGCGGCGGTCATAACCGTAGCGCATCATGATCGGCAGCGAGATCAGTCCCATGGCGATGACGGACGCGGCGACAACGCCGGTCGTCGCGGCAAGCAGCGCACCGACGAAGATGACGGCATAGGCCAGACCGCCGCGGATGGGGCCGAAGAGCTGGCCGATCGTGTCGAGCAGGTCCTCTGCCATGCCGGAGCGCTCCAGCACCACGCCCATGAAGGTGAAGAACGGGACGGCGAGCAGCACCTCGTTCGACATCACGCGGCTGCCGTAGAAATTGTCCGGCAGAGCCTGCAGCAGCGGCCATGACAGGCTGATCGTGCCGCCTGAATAGGGTGACAGCTCGACGCCGATGAAGAAGAACAGCAGGCCGTTGGCCGCGAGCGCGAAGGCGACCGGATAGCCGACCAGCAGGAACACCACCAGCGACAGGAACATGATCGGCGCAATGTTCTCAGCGATGAACGCGATCATTGCTTGAGCTCCTCGACGAGGGCCTTGCCTTCGATCTCGGCCTGTTCATGCGCCGAGACGAAGGGATTGGGGTCCTCCATGTCGCCGGTGAGGATGCAGACCTTCTTGATGATCTCGGAGATGCCCTGCAGGACCAGCTGGGCAAAGCCGATGAGAAGGAACGCCTTGGCCGGCCAGACAATGAGGCCGCCAGCCGAGGACGAGACCTCGCCGGAGCGGTAGGAGCTCAGGACATAGGGGTAGAGGTAGTAGACCATCAGCACGACGAACGGCATCAGGAAGAAGAGATGCCCGAACAGGTCGATCCAGTGCTGCACGCGGCGCGAGAAGCGGCCGTACACGATGTCGATGCGGATGTGCTCGTTCTGCTTCAGAACGTAGGCGGCGGCCAGCATGAAGGCGGCGCCGAAGAGGTACCATTGCGCCTCAAGCCAGGCGTTCGAGGAACTGTTGAACGCCTTGCGGACGATGGCGTTGCCGGCGCTGATCAGGATCGAGACGAAGATCAGCCAGCCGACCCATTTGCCGATGAATTCGTTGATGCGATCAATCGTTCTCGCAACCGCAAGCAAGACTGCCATCGCATTTCTCCACTGCCCGCGCGCCGGTTTGTCTCGTTGTTCCCAAGTCTTAAGCGTGCACGGACACACAACGGTATGCAGACGGCCCCGTTGGCGTCAACGCGGCCAGGGTGCGCTGCATTGCGCATATGAGTGGCAAAAGCCGGCGAGGGGAAGGTGGCTGGCGTAAGACTTTAGGCTGTCACGCGCCGGGAGGTCGCGCCGCCTGAGGCGTGACCGGCGCGATCAGCCCGGATTGCGGGCGAGGTCGCGACGCGGGTCGAGCACAAGCAGTGCGACGAGGAAGGCGAACATCCAGGCATCGCGCCATTCGATCGGGAAGTAGCCGGACCACAGCGCCTCGCCCATGCCGAAGGCGGCCGCGCCAATGGCGGAGCGGGCGGGCGACAGGTAGCCGCCAACGGCGGCGATGAACAGCACCTTGAGGCCGAACACCATGCCGGTGCCGAAGCTGATGTTGCCGTAATAGAGCGCGGCGAGTGCGCCAGCGAGCGCGGCGGCGAGCGCGCCGGCAAGGACTGCGCCATGGAACACCCGCCCCGTGTCGACGCCGCAGAGCGCGGCGGCGCCGGGATCGTCGCAGACAGCGTGCCAGCGGCGGCCGGCCGACGAGCGCGCCAGCGCCCACGATCCAAGCAGGAGCGTCGCGGCCATGAGCGCGACGTTGACGATCTGCAGACCGGTGAGCGTGACGCGGAAGCCGTCATCGCCGACGGCGAAGGTGACCGGCGCCTGCAGCAAGGGCGGCAGCCAGAAGTCGCGCGTGTCGGCTGCGAGGCGGCCGAGCTCGCCCAGCACGAGCGCGGAGCCGAGCGTGGCGGTGACGATGGCATTGGGCGAGCGCGATGCGAGCGGCGCCAGCACGTTGCGCGAGAGCACGCGGCTGACCAGTGCGGCGTAGAGCACCGAGACGACAATGCCGAGCGCGAGGGTGGCGAAGAGGTTCAGCCACAGCACCTGCCAGCCGAAGACGGCAACCAGGATCAGCGCCTGGCCGCAGAAGGCGAAGACCGCGCCGTAGGCCAGATTGGTGCGGCGGAGCACGCCGTTGGTCAGCGCATAGCCGAAGGCCAGCACGGCGTAGAGCGCGCCGATGTGCAGGCCATTCAGAAGCTGCTGCAGGAAATAGAGCATCCGGGACCGTCAGCCGACGAGTGTCGGCGACCGACCGTGATCTCCGGATTCTAACTTGTCAAATGGCTTTTGCCAGTTAGAATTGCCTATGGCCGTCGCCTGGACACCGCATCGCTTTTCCGGCGGGCTGCTGGCGCTCGATACCGCCAACACGGTGGTGCTGCGCGGCGACCCGGATCTGAGCTTCGACCGCTTCGACGATCCCGTCGAGATCGGCCGGTTTGCGCAGGCAGCCAGCGGTTTTCGCGCGCAGGAACTCGGCGGCAGGGCGCTGAAGGTCGATGATCCCCACGCCTCGCGTGGGCTGGTGGTCGAGATGCGCGAGGCCACCGACCGCCTGTTTCGCGACGGCGTGCAGCAAGGCAGCCTGGATGGCGGGCTGCTGGCGGATTTTCTCAGTGCAACCGCACAGGGTCTGCGGGCCGAAACCGGGCGGATCGGCGGTGCCGGTTCGCCGTTCGGCGACGCGGCGACGCCGCTGCGCTTCGAAGCGGCGCTGGCGGTGTCGGCGCTGTCGCTGGTGGGCGACGGTCAGCTTCGCCGCTTGCGCATCTGCCAGCATTGCCGCTGGCTGTTCATCGACCGCAGCCGCAATTCCAGCCGGGTCTGGTGCGACATGACCGTCTGCGGCAACCGCAACAAGGCGCGCCGGCACTATCGGAGAAAGATCGAGGAGGAACGGGCATGAGACGTTCTGGTTATCGGCTATGTGCCACCCCCCTCTGTCCTGCCGGACATCTCCCCCTCAAGGGGGGAGATTGGCCAATGGCCGGGCGCTGGCGGCGGCTTGTATTGCTACCGCTCCTGCTCGCACTGGCGGCGGCCGCCGCGTGCCGCGATAGCGGTGGCGAGGGCGAGTTCTTCGAGATTTCCGGCAAGCTGTTCGTGTTCAACTATCGCGTGGCGACGGCGACCTATGTGGTGACGCTGAACCCGCTGCAGCCGATGCGCGAGGACCAGACCGCCATTGCCACCTTCGAGGACCCGGCCGGCGGGGCGCCGATGGTGGTGAAGCAGAAGATCTGGCCGAAGCTCCGCAAGGTGACGCTCGAAAGCGACCCGCTGCGCTGCGTCGTCAAGAGCAAGCCCTATGCGGTGTCGATCGCCATCACCAACGAGGATGGGTCGGTGGCGCAGAAACTCGAGACGACCATCGTCTCGAACCTCGACCAGAGCGTGCTGCCGGACAAGCCGCTTGTGGTCGGACCGGTGTATACGCCGAACCCCGAACTCGCAGGGCATCCCGACGGGCAGCTGCCGGATGACGGAACGGCACCGCCCTGTCCGGCTGCATAGCCAGCCTCATTTCGCAGGCGCATTTTTCCTTTCGGAAAAACGGTTCAAACGCGGCGGGAAAGGCGCTAGGTTTCGCTGGACCCACGTGAGCAGCGCAGATTCGTGCTGCTCCGCAGGAGATTCGGGATGACGCTGCACGACGTTTCGCTCGACGACAAGTTCGACCTCACCAAGGATCGCATCTTCGTCTCAGGCGCGCAGGCGATCGTGCGCATGCTTCTGATGCAACGCGAGCGCGACCGGGTCGCCGGGCTCAACACCGCCGGCTTCATCTCCGGCTATCGTGGCTCGCCGCTCGGCGGACTCGACCAGCAATTGTGGAAGGCCGGCAAGAAGCTCGCCGCCTCCAACATCGTGTTCCAGCCGGGCCTCAACGAGGAACTGGCGGCGACGGCGTGCTGGGGCACGCAGCAGACCGAACTGCTGGGCGAAGGCAAATACGACGGCGTGTTCTCCGTCTGGTACGGCAAGGGACCGGGCGTCGATCGCGCCGGCGACGTGTTCCGCCATGCCAACTTTGCCGGCACGTCGAAGCATGGCGGCGTGCTGGCGCTGATGGGTGACGACCACACGGCCGAGTCCTCGACCAACGCGCATGCGACCGAGTTCCAGTTCATCGATTTCATGATGCCGATCTTCCATCCGGCCGGGGTGCAGGAGCTGATCGACTACGGCCTCTACGGCCTTGCACTGTCGCGTTTCTCCAGCACCTGGAGCGCGATCAAATGCGTGAAGGACAACATCGAATCGACGACCAGCGTGGATGTCTCACCGGAGCGGGTGAAGGTGATCCTGCCGGAAATCGAGCTGCCGCCGGACGGGCTCAGCATCAGGCATGAACTGAACCAGATCGGGCAGGAGACGCGCCTGCATGAATACAAGCGCGCGGCGGCGTCCGCCTTCATCCATGCCAACGGGCTGAACCGCATCATCTATTCGGGCGGGGCGAACCCGAAGATCGGGATCATCACGGTCGGCAAGAGCTATCTCGACGTGCGGCAGGCGCTCGACGATCTCGGCATCGACGAGGCGCGGGCAGCGCAGATCGGGCTGCGACTGTTCAAGGTCGGATGCCCGTGGCCGCTCGACTACCAGCATCTGAAGGCGTTCGCCGACGGGCTGGAAACGGCCATCGTGGTCGAGGAAAAGCGCTCGCTGCTGGAAGTGCAACTGCGCGAGAACCTCTACGGCACCGCCTCGCAGCCGACGGTGGTGGGCAAGCGCGACGAGCGCGGCGGCACGCTGTTCCAGGCTTCCGGCGCGCTCGACCCGAACGAGATCGCCATCGCGATCGGCGAGCGCGTGCTGAAGACGATCGGCTTCTCCGAGGAGATCGACGCGCGCGTCAAGCAGATCCGCCAGTTCCAGGCGATGCTCGCCGACACCAAGGACGTGGCGTCGCGGACGCCGTATTTCTGTTCGGGCTGCCCGCACAATTCATCGACGAAGGTGCCGGAGGGCTCGCTGGCGGGCGCCGGCATCGGCTGCCATTTCATGTCGCTGTGGATGGACCGCTCGACCGTCGGCTTCACGCAGATGGGCGGCGAGGGTGCGCAGTGGGTGGGGCAGGCGCCGTTCTCGACCCGCGATCACCTGTTCCAGAACCTCGGCGACGGCACCTACAACCATTCCGGCTCGCTGGCGATCCGCTTCGCGCTCTCGTCCAGCGCCAACGTCACCTACAAGATCCTCTACAACGACGCGGTGGCGATGACCGGCGGCCAGACCCACGAGGGCGGGCTGACGGTCGACATGATCGCCAACCAGGTGCGCGCCGAAGGCGTCGAGCGCATCGCGGTGGTGACCGACGAGCCGGACAAGTATTCGGGGCGCGTCAGTTTTCCGCCCGGCACCAGCGTGCACCATCGCGACGACCTCGACGCGGTGCAGCGCGAACTGCGCGACGTGAAGGGCGTCTCGGTGCTGCTGTACGACCAGACCTGCGCGGCCGAGAAGCGCCGGCGGCGCAAACGCGGCACGTTTCCCGATCCGGACCGGCGGGTGATCATCAACGAACTGGTGTGCGAGGGATGCGGCGACTGCGGCGTGCAGTCGAACTGCGTCTCGGTGCAGCCGCAGGAAACCGAGTTCGGGCGCAAGCGGCGCATCGACCAGTCGTCCTGCAACAAGGATTTCTCCTGCGTGAACGGCTTCTGCCCGTCCTTCGTGACGGTGCATGGCGCGAAGCTGCGCAAGGCGGAAGGCAAGGCCGGCGGCCTCGACCCGCTGACCGGCGTGCCCGACGCGCCGGTGTTCCCGGTCGCGGCGAGCGGCTGGTCAGGGGTGATCGACGGCGTCGGCGGCACCGGCGTGGTGACGATCGGCGCCATCCTCGGCATGGCCTCGCATCTGGAGGGAAAGGGCTGCGGCCTGATCGACATGGCCGGGCTCGCGCAGAAGGGCGGGGCGGTGTTCAGCCATGTGCGCATCGCGCGCTCGCCCGAGGAGATCAACGCCATCCGCGTCTCCGCCGGCATGGCCGACCTCGTGCTTGGCTGCGACCTCGTCGTCTCCGGCAACAAGAAGGTGCTGTCGGCGGTGCGGCAGGGTCACACGCTATTCGTCGCCAACACCGCGGAAGTGATGCCTGGCGACTTCGCGCGCTCGGCCGACTTCTCGCTTCCGGCGGAGCGCGTGAAGCGCGCGATCCGCAGCGCTGCCGGCGAGGACCGGGCGCATTTCTTCGACGCCACCCGCACGGCGGCGAAGCTGTTCGGAAATTCGCTCGGCGCCAACATGCTGATGCTCGGCTTCGCCTGCCAGCAGGGCGGGCTGCCGGTCTCTCCTGAGGCCATCGAGCGGGCGATCGAACTCAATGGCGAAGCAGTCGCGATGAACGTCGCGGCGTTCCGCTGGGGCCGCCGCGCCGCACATGAGCCGGCGTTCGTGCAGGGCATGCTGGGAGAGGGCGAGGCCAGTGCGGCAAAGGCCGAGACGCTGGACGAAATGGTGGCGCGGCGGGTGGAGTTCCTGACCGCCTACCAGAACGCGGCGTATGCAGCCCGCTATGCTGAACGCGTGGCCGCGATGCGCGCGGCAGAGGCCAGGGTGGCGCCGGGCTCGACGGCGGTGACACAGGCCGTGGCGCGCTACCTGTTCAAGCTGATGGCGATCAAGGACGAGTACGAGGTCGCCCGGCTCTACACGGACGGCGCATTCCAGCGGCAGCTGTCGAAGGAGTTCGCCGGCTTCGAGCGGCTGGAATTCCACCTCGCTCCGCCGATCCTTGCCCGCAGGCATGCCGACGGCCGGCCGCGCAAATCGCGCTTCGGGCCATGGATGATGCGCGGTTTCCGTGTGCTGGCGGCGCTGAAAGGCCTGCGCGGCGGCGTGTTCGACCTCTTCGGCTACACCGCCGAGCGGCGCATGGAGCGCATGCTGCTGGCTTCCTACGAGACCGACCTCGATCTGATCCAGACGCAGCTGACGGCAGGAAAAATCGAGGCCGCACAGGCACTTGCCTCGGTTCCAGAGCTGATCCGGGGGTACGGGCACGTGAAGCAGGCGAGCGTGGTGCGGGCTGCCGGCGAACACGAGCGGCTGCTCACCCGTTTCCGCCAAGAAGCAGCGGCGCCGACTCTGCAGGCTGCAGAGTAATCCAGACGGCGAAGTTGCGCCGGTTGCTGGTCAAGCGCGCCGAGTGACCTTGGCGCGCAAGGCGTTGTCCGACCGATTATTTTTTCTTAATTGGATTGTGTCATCTCTGCAGCGCAAGCGGCTTTCGCAGGCGATGAAAAGAAGCAAGGTCAACGACATCCCTGTCGACATCTACGTCCGGTTTATCCGGTCGCTGTTCAACGACGCAATCATTCTCGTCGTTGGAGCGCTCAGCCATTGCCTGATCGCACTCGTGGTCTTCCACCGCACCGGCGAGCCGATCTACCTCGCCCTTGGCGCCACGATGCTGGCCGCCGGCCTCTACCGCTACTATGGCATCAGGAGTTTCCAGAAGTACGGGGAAATCGTCGACCTGCCGTCGGCATTGCGGGCGGAGCACCACTACCTGGTCGGCGGAACGATCCAGGGCTTCTTCCTCGGCATGTTCTCGTTCACCGCCATCTACTGGGTGCCGGACATGTTCGGCGAGGCGGCATCCATCGGCGTGGCGATGGGATCGACGGTGACCATCGTCGGACGCAACTACGGTTCGCGCATGATGGTCCTCATCCTGACCATCACGGTCGTCGCGCCGATTGCCGCAGCGCTGATCCTCAAGGGCGAGCTCGGCTACGTCGTTCTCGGCCTCTACATCATCCCCTTCATGCTGATCATCACCAAGATGGCCGCGCATGTGCGCGAAGTGCTGTTCACGGCGATCAGCGAGGAAAAGAAGTCGACCCGCCTCGCGCAGCGCTTCGATCGCGCGCTGAACACCATGTCGCACGGCCTGATCATGCTTTCGAGCGAAGGCCGGATCGTGGTGGCGAACGCGGAAGCCGAACGCGCCATGCAGGTGAAGTCGACCGACGCCTTGCTCGGACGCTCGCTCAAGGCCGTGCTGATGCGCGGCGTGGCGGGCGGGATGCTCAGCCCGAAGGACGGCCGCTATCTCGAAACGCAGCTGACACGCGCGCTGCGCGAGGGACGCGACCGCAAGATCCAGGTGCGCCTGCTCAACGGCCAACACTTCGAATTCTCCGCCAGCGAGGGCAAGGATGGGCTCGGCGTCATCACCTTCGAGGACGTCTCTCTGCGCGTCGAGGCAGAAGAGCGCATCCGCACGATGGCCCGCGTCGACAGCCTGACGGGGCTGGCCAACCGCGCCTACTTCCACGAACTCGTCTCGGAGGCGATGGCGGGCGGCGAGCGCGAGCGCTACTGCGCACTCGCGGTCTTCGATCTCGACGATTTCAAGAGCGTCAACGACACGCTCGGCCATCCGATCGGCGACGGCCTGATCTACGCGGTCGGCGAACGGCTGGCGGCCGTTGCCAGCGACCGCATCAGCGTTTCCCGCTTCGGCGGCGACGAGTTCATGATCTTCATCGACCGGGTGGAAGGCGAGGCCGAACTGAAGCGCATCCTCGATGGCCTGTTCGCGACACTGCAGGGCGACGTGGAGGTCGCCGGACATTCGCTGCGCATCCAGGTCAGCGCCGGCGCGGTGCTGTCGCGCGTGCGCGACACCGACGTGGACGGCATGATCGTGAAGGCCGACCTTGCGCTCTACAAGGCGAAGGAGATGGGCAAGAACAACTGGCGGTTGTTCGAGTCCGCAATGGACGCCGCCTTCCGCAATCGCCAGGTGATGAAAGCGGATCTGCGCACCGCCATCGAGACGCGTTCGCTGCGCGTGGTCTACCAGCCGATCGTGTCGCTGGAAACGATGCGCATCGCCTCGTGCGAGGCGCTGTGCCGCTGGGACCATCCCGATCTCGGGCCGATCTCGCCGGGCATCTTCATCCCGTTGGCCGAGGAGATGGGGATCATCTCCGAGATCAGCACCTTCATGCTGCACGCCGCCACGCGGGAATGCTCCAAGTGGCCGGAGCCGACGTCGGTGTCGGTGAACCTGTCGGCGCGCGACTTCCGCAGCCGCGACATCATCGCGAAGGTCAAGTCGGCGCTGGCGGAATCCGGGCTCGCGGCGCAGCGGCTGGAGATCGAGGTGACGGAAACGGCGCTGCTCGACGACAAGTCGCTGACACGCGAGATCATCGAGGAGCTGAAGGCGATGGGCGCGCGCATCGCGCTTGACGATTTCGGCACCGGCTATTCGAGCCTGAGCTACCTGCACAAGCTGCCGCTCGACAAGGTCAAGATCGACCGCTCGTTCCTGATGGATGTCACGCAGAACCAGCGCTCGCTGGAGTTGCTGAAAGGCGTGGTCAAGCTGACGCGGTCGCTTGGCCTGCCGGTGACGGTCGAGGGCGTCGAGACCTTCGAGCAGCTGAAGGTGCTCGCCCTGCAGGTGAAGCCGGAACTGGTTCAGGGCTTCCTGTTCGGCGCCGCGCTGACGGCGACCGGCATCGAGACGATGGCGACGACGGTCTGGCCGTTCGCCAAGGACATCCGCCAGGCAAAGCGGAACACGGCGCGCCGCCAGGCGGTCTGACCGCCGCTCGGGCCAGCACAGGGCGGCGGCGCCTGCGCTTCGCAGACTTTTCCCATCCCGAACCTTCCGCAACGTCAACGTGCGCCGACTACCGCTGCGGCATGTGTCACTTTCGCCCGCCAGGCGTTTTCCGTTCAAGACCAGTCAAGGATAGGTTGCGGCGACATGGTTAATGTGTATTTTATTCAATTTACAAATTGTTAAGGTTAACCAGCGGTAAACAGGTTCGCTCGGGTTTTCGACTTGTCTGACGGAACCGCTCCTGTACCTTGGTCGTTGCGGTGGATGCAGTACGAGGCAGAGGAAATGGTGGAAGCAGTCGCAGCGGTCGGTCCGTCTGGCAACCTGCGGGAAATGCTGACCGTCGGCGGTTCGGCTTTCGACAGGAACGTTGCCTCGCTGATGGAGCGCATCGAGTATCGGCGCTGCAACGGGGGTGAGGATGTCGAGGACATCTATCGCCTGCGCTACAAGGCCTACCGCGCCCACCAGCTGGTTTCCGACGCTCCCGACATGTCCATGCACGATGCGCTGGACGAGACCGAGAACTGCTATCGCTTCGGCATATTCCTCGATGGCAAGCTGGTCAGCACGGTGCGGCTGCACCACATTTCCGAGGCGCAGCCCTTTGCGCCGACGATGAGCGTCTTCGAGGACGTGCTGAGGCCGCGCCTGGAGCGGGGCGAGACCTTCATCGACCCGAGCAGGCTGGCGGTCGATCCGGACATCGGCTCGGCCATCCGGACGCTGCCCTACATCACGCTGCGGCTGGCGGTCATCGCCAACACCTTCTTCGATACGACGAGCTGCCTGTGCATGATCCGTGACGAGCACCAAGCGTTCTACCAGCGCATCTTCGGCTCGGCGCCGGTGGCGGGGCCGCGGCCCTACGCCAGCGTCAACGTGCTCGCGATCCTCTACGAGTCGAGCGTTGCCAAGAACATGGCGAAAACGGTTGCCCGCTTCCCGTTCTTCATGTCGACCGCGATGGAGCGGCGCATGCTTTTCGCCAAGCCGGCGAACGGCGAACTGGCTCCGCTGACGGTGCTGCCGTCGACCCGATACAGCTTCAAGGCCGCCGCCTGAAGCGAACCGGACTGCATGCGGCATCCGTCATGGATGTTGCCGCGGGAGGCAACCGCGCTAGCTACTCGAACGTTGAAACGGGCCGCCACAGGGCGGCCCGAACCTTGAGGGAGCTATCATGAACGTGCAGCTGCAACCGCTCATTGCGCTTATTTTCGGCGTGCTGATCCTGATCATGCCGCGCCTGCTGAACTACATCGTGGCGCTGTATCTGATCCTCGTTGGCCTCGCCGGGCTGTTCCCGGACAGCCTCCCTTCGCTGCAGTTCTGAACCGGGGCAGTTCCCGGCCGCCCGCTTTTGCCGAAGGCCATGCTGCGCTAGGGTCAAGCCCGCGGCCGCGATCGTCGGCCAGCTGGAGGATCGTGGCATGCGCATCCGGATTGCACTCGCCGCCGTTGCAACAGTGATGGCGGGGGCGGCCCGCGCTGACGAAGGTTTCTTCACCTATGACGCGATCCCGGTCGATGCCATCAAGGCGTCAACCGGCTTCGCCCCAGACCAGGCCTGGCTCGACCATCTGCGACTGTCGTCGGTGCGCCTCGATGGTTGTTCGGCGTCGATCGTCAGCGGCGAAGGGCTGGTGCAGACCAACCATCATTGCGTCACGGAGTGCATCGAGAGCCTGTCCACGCCAGGACAGGATCTCGAGATGACGCCGATCCTGGCACCAACGCAGGCAGACGAGAAGATTTGCCCGGGCATGACAGCGGAGGTGCTGGTCGACCTCAAGGACGTGACATCGGAGGTGACGGCGGCAGGCGAGGGCGAGGAGGGTCGCCGGCAGGCGATCGGCAAGATCGAAGAGGCCTGCAGCAGGCCGGACGATCATCGGCGCTGCGAGGTCGTGGCGATGTTCTCCGGCGCGAAATACCTCAACCATGTCTATCGCGAATGGTCGGACGTGCGCCTGGTGCTGGGCCCGGAAGGCGCGGCGGGTTCGTTCGGCGGCGACCCGGACAATTTCAACTTTCCGCGCTTCGCGTTCGACATCGCCTATCTGCGGCTCTACGACGACGGCAAGCCGGCGGTGACTCCGAACCACCTGAAATGGCGCTCCGAGCCGTTGAAGGATGGCGAGCCGGTCTTCATCTCCGGGCATCCGTGGGATACCGGCCGCAGCATGCCGGCGGCGGTGATCGACATCTATCTCGATACCTATTTCCCGTGGGTGCTGGTCACCGACGCGGAACTGCGCGGGCGCCTGATCGCGCTTTCGGCGCAGGGCGCGGAGCAGGCGCGGCAGCTGATGGCGCTGCTCTATGACGTCGAGAACAACTACAAGTCGAACTGGGGCGAGCACGCCGCCCTCGCCGCCGGTGGCATCGCCGCCGGCATCCATGCCGACGAGGCAAGGCTGAAAGAGGCGATCGCGGCGGATCCGAAATTGACTGCCGAGGCGGGAGACGTGTTCGAGCGGCTGTTCGAGGCAGAGAGCATCAACCGCCAGATATTCTACGCGCGGCGCTATTTCGGCACCGAGACGCTGCCCGGCTCCGAGCTATTCCAGCTTGCGCGCGCCCTCTACTGGGCCGGTGAGGAAAAGCTGAAGCCGGAGGACGACCGGCTGCCCGGCTACTCGGATGCCGAGATCGCCGAACTGCGGGACCATTTCGCGCAGGAAGGCGCCGTCTCCGACCTGAAGGAAGAGGTGCTTATCAGCTTCTGGCTGTCGAAGATGCGGGAGTTCATGACCGCCGACCACCCGACGGTGAAGCGGGTCCTCGGCAAAGAGAGCCCGGAAGGGCTGGCTGCCCGTATCGTCACGTCGACGCGGCTCAGGGATCCGGCCGAGCGGCTGCGGTTGTTCGACGGGGGCAAGGCGGCAGTCGACGCCAGCGACGAACTGCTGTTCCAACTGGTGAAGGCGATCGATGCGGACGCGCGCGAGATCGCGCGACGCTATCGGGACGAGGTGGCTGGCCCGATCATGGCAGGCCGGCGCACGCTCGACGCGATCCGGGACAGGCTGTCTGCCGGCAAGCTTCGCTATCCCGACGCGAACGCGACGCTGCGGCTCAATTTCGGCAGGGTGGAGGGCTGGATCGAACCCGACGGCCGTCCGGTGACGCCGTTCACCACGTTCGGCGGGCTGATCGACCGGCAGACGGGGGCGCCGCCCTTCAAGCTGGCGCCGCTGTGGGAAGCAGCGAAGGACAAGCTCACGCCCGAAACGATCCTCAACGTGTCGACCAACAACGACACGATCGGCGGCAACTCGGGATCGCCGGCGGTCGACAGCGAGGGGCGGCTGGTGGGCGCGATGTTCGACGGCAACATCCACTCGCTGGGCGGCTACTACATGTTCGACCCGGTGCGGAACCGCTCGGTCATCGTGGCTGCGACGGCGCTGGAGGAGGGGCTTGCCAAGGTGTACGGCCTGCAGCGCATCGTCGACGAGTTGAAACGGTAGGGCGCGTCAGCCGGCGCCGAACGAGCGGCCGGGCGAGGTCACGGCACCTCAAGGCCCATCAGCATGTCGAGCACGATGCTGTCGTAGCGTGGCGGGGTGTGCTGGCAGCCGCCAGGGTTGGCGGTGATGGTATAGGCCTGCCCTTGGTGTGCCAGGCAGGCGAAGACCGGCGAGCCGGTCCAGTTGCGGCAACCGAGTTCGACGGTTGCGACATGCAGGTCGAAGCCCGGCCGTGCGATGGTGTCGACGTCGTGCTCCCACGCATGATCGTGAAACAGGCTGGCGCGGGCGAGCATGGCGGCAGGGGTGCAGCCGCCCGTATCGGGCGCGATGGCGATGGTGACGGGTGGATCGCTCGCATGCGCGCCGACGGCATGGATTTCCGTGGTCGTGCCAGCGGTTTGGACGCGCCACCTGGCGGCGTCGTAGCGCAGGAGAAGGTCGCCGACCGGAACGCTCGCCGGCTGTGGCTCGCCCGACGCCGGCAGGACGACAGCGAACAGCGCGGCCGCAGCCGTCGCCAGCCAGATTCCGATGCGCATGCCCAGCCTCCGTTCGGGTGGGAAACTCGGCGGCGAATGCGGAGAAATTGGGCCGTGGCGCGCGCGGCGCAGGCAACAAACAGGGAGCCGTGCAAGATCGGTGCGGATGCGGCAATCCCGCCATTGCCCTTCCGCGACCTTTTCGGTATTTGCCGAAGGGCTGAATTCCAAAGGGACTACGATGGCTGAACACCTGCCTGCTGGCCCGGTCGAGACCGGTGCGGAGATGGACTACTCCGAACACGAAAAGACCTATTCGATGTTCCTCGGCCTGACCAAGTATGGCAGCCTGGCGGTCATCGCCCTGCTGATCGCCATGGCGCTCGGCTTCTTCGCCGGCTTCGGCTTCTTTTCCTCGCTCATCGCCTTCGTGGTGGTCAGCGTCGTTGGAGCCGTCGCCCTGCGCTGACGGACCGACGGGCCGGACGAACGCCGGCGACAGCATGTTTCTGCCGAGAGGGAGCGAGCGGTGGGACAGACAGTCTTCGTGCCTCGCGAGATCGAGGCGAACGAGCCACGCGTCGCGGCATCGCCTGACACGGTCAAGCGGCTGGTCGGTCTCGGCCTCGACGTCCTGATCGAAGCCGGGGCGGGCACGGCCTCCCGCATTCCCGACGCGGACTATGCCGCCAGTGGCGCCAGGATCGGCAAGGCTGCCGATGCCGGCGGCGCCGACATCGTGCTCAAGGTCAGACGGCCGACGCCTGCCGAGCTCAAAGGCTACAAGTCCGGCGCGGCGGTGCTGGCGATCATGGACCCCTACGGCAACGACGCAGCGCTGGCCGGCATGGCCGCCGCCGGCGTCACCGGCTTCGCGATGGAGCTGATGCCGCGCATCACGCGCGCGCAGTCGATGGACGTCCTGTCCAGCCAGGCCAACCTGGCTGGCTACCAGGGCGTGATCGACGGAGCCGCCGAATATGACCGCGCGCTTCCGATGATGATGACGGCGGCCGGAACGGTCCCGGCGGCAAAGGTGTTCGTCATGGGCGCGGGCGTCGCCGGACTGCAGGCGATCGCGACGGCGCGCCGCCTCGGAGCGGTGGTGACGGCCACCGACGTGCGGCCCGCTGCGAAGGAACAGGTCGCCTCGCTTGGCGCCAAGTTCGTGGCGGTCGAGGACGACGAGTTCAAGGCGGCCGAGACGGCGGCCGGCTACGCCAAGGAAATGTCGAAGGATTACCAGGCCAAGCAGGCGGCGCTGGTGGCCGAGCACATCGCCAAGCAGGACATCGTTGTGACCACGGCGCTGATCCCCGGCCGGCCGGCGCCGAAGCTGGTGTCGGCGGCGATGGTGGCGGCGATGAAGCCGGGCTCGGTGCTGGTCGATCTGGCGGTCGAGCGTGGCGGCAATGTCGAGGGCGCCAAGGCCGGCGAAATCGTGACGACGGACAAGGGCGTCAAGATCGTCGGATATCTCAACGTGCCGGGCCGCATCGCGGCGTCGGCGTCGCTGCTCTACGCGAGGAACCTCTTCGCCTTCCTTGAGACGCTGGTCGACAAGAAGACCGGCGCGCTGGCGATCAACCGCGACGACGAGCTGGTGAAGGCGACGATGCTGACCGATGGTGGCAAGGTCGTGCATGCCAGTTTCGCGTCAGCAGCCGCTGCCGTGCCGGCCGGCGCCGATGACGCTGCGCCGGTCGCCACTGCCGACAAGCCGGCGAAGAAGCCGGTTCGCAAGCCAGCCGCTCCGACGGGAGACGCGTGATGGACAAGCTCGAACAGGCGCTGCAGCAGCTCGACAATTCGGTCGCGACACTGAAAGACGCGGTGGCGAATCTGCCGGAGGGCGGGGCGGCAGCAGCCGGCGACGCCGCGCACGCGCTTTCGGGCGGGGCGATCGATCCGTTCGTGTTCCGCTTCGCCATCTTCGTGCTGGCGATCTTTGTCGGCTACTACGTGGTGTGGTCGGTCACGCCGGCGCTGCACACGCCGCTGATGGCGGTGACCAACGCCATTTCGTCGGTGATCGTGGTCGGCGCACTGCTGGCCGTCGGGATCGCGGCATCCGGGCTGGCGAGCGGTTTTGGCTTCGTGGCGCTGGTGCTGGCGGCGATCAACATCTTCGGCGGCTTCCTCGTCACCCAGCGCATGCTGGCGATGTACAAGAAGAAGGAGCGCTGATGCGCGCCGCTCTCCGATACGTCGCAGTTCTCGCCGTCCTGCTGCTGACGGCGGGGCTGGCACATGCCCGGCCGGTCAGCGAGGCGGAGCGTGAAGCGCTTGTGCAGACCGTCGACGACTTCAATGCGGCGATGGCTGCGGGCGACTACCAGAGGCTGGTCGATACGGTGCCGCCGCGCGTGGTCGAGCACATCGCCAAGCAGGCCAATGTCGATGCCGAGATGCTGCGCAAGGTCATGCTGGAGCAGATCACGCAGGCGATGGCCTCGGTCAAGATCGACGCCTTCGCCATGGACATGGACGCGGCGTCGGACCACGAACTGCCCGGCGGCGAACCCTACGCGCTGATCCCGACGCGAACGGTGATGGACACCGGCGCGAGCGGAAAGTTCGAGGCCAGGTCCGACACACTGGCGTTCCTCGATGAAGGCACCTGGTATCTCGTGCGTGTCTCGGAAGCCGACCAGGTGAAAATCCTGCGCGAGGTCTACCCGGAATTCGCGGCAGTGGAGTTCGCCGCTGGCACGATGGAGGCGGTGCAGCCATGAACGCCAACATCGCCTCGTTCCTCTATCTCGTCTCCGGCATCCTTTTCATCCTGGCGCTGCGCGGGCTGTCGCATCCGACCACGAGCCGACGCGGCAATCTGTTCGGCATGGTGGGCATGGCTATCGCCATCCTCACGACGCTGGCGCTGGCCGAACCGGGCTGGAGCGGGCTCGGCCTGATCGTCGTCGGCCTGGCGCTTGGCGGCGGCATCGGCGCCATCGTGGCGCGGCGCATCGCCATGACCTCGATGCCGCAGCTGGTGGCGGCGTTCCACAGCCTTGTCGGCCTTGCCGCCGTCATGGTGGCGGCGGCGGCGATGTACGCGCCGGAGAGTTTTGGCATCGGCGTGGTCGGCGACATTCACGCGCAGGCGCTGGTGGAGATGAGCATCGGCGTCGCCATTGGCGCAATCACCTTCACCGGTTCGATCATCGCATTCCTCAAGCTCGACGGGCGCATGTCGGGCAAGCCGATCCTGCTGCCGATGCGGCACCTGATCAACGCCGCGCTCGGCATCGCGCTGGTGGTGCTGATCGTGCTGCTGGTCTCGACGCAGAGCTACACGCTGTTCTGGCTGATCGTGGTCGCGTCGCTGGCGCTCGGCGTGCTGCTGATCGTGCCGATCGGCGGCGCCGACATGCCGGTCGTGGTGTCGATGCTGAATTCCTACTCCGGCTGGGCGGCGGCGGCGCTCGGCTTCACGCTCGGCAATCTGGCGCTGATCATCACCGGTGCGCTGGTCGGCTCGTCGGGCGCGATCCTCAGCTACATCATGTGCAAGGGCATGAACCGCAGCTTCATCTCGGTCATCCTCGGCGGCTTCGGCGGCGAGGTGGCGGCGGCTGCCGACGACGGCGTGCAGCGCACGGTGAAGCAGGGCTCGGCCGACGACGCGGCCTATCTGATGGCGAATGCGCAGAAGGTCATCATCGTCCCCGGCTACGGCATGGCGGTGGCGCAGGCGCAGCACGCGCTGCGCGAAATGGCTGACAAGCTGAAGGCGAAGGGCGTGGAGGTGAAGTACGCCATCCACCCGGTGGCGGGGCGCATGCCCGGCCACATGAACGTGCTGCTGGCGGAAGCCAATGTGCCGTATGACGAGGTGTTCGAACTGGATGACATCAACTCCGAGTTCGCGCAGGCCGACGTCGCCTATGTCATCGGCGCCAATGACGTGACCAACCCGTCCGCACGCGATGACAAGAGCAGCCCCATCTATGGCATGCCGATCCTCGACGTGGACAAGGCGCGCACCTGCCTGTTTGTGAAGCGCAGCCTGGGCTCGGGTTATGCCGGCATCGACAACACGCTGTTCTACAAGGACGGCACGATGATGCTGCTGGGTGATGCCAAGAAGATGACTGAAGAGATCGTCAAGGCGCTCGACCACTGAGCCGGGAAACCCCTGCCAGCGACATCAACGACGACCGCTGACACTCACGCGGCAGGCCGCCAGAGCAGCAGGCGCATGCCGTTGGCGGTAACCAGCACCGTGGCGCCGGTGTCGGCCAGGATGGCCGGCCAGAGCCCGGTCAGGCCGATCAGCGTGGTCACCAGGAACACCGCCTTCAGGCCAAGCGAGATGGCGATGTTCTGCCAGATGTTGGCCATCGACGCCTTCGACAGCGCGATCATGGCCGGCACGTCGGCCACACGCCCATGCAGCACCGCGGCGTCGGCGGTCTCGAGCGCAACGTCGGTGCCGCCGCCCATGGCGATGCCGACATCGGCGGCGGCGAGTGCTGGCGCGTCGTTGATGCCGTCGCCGACCTTGGCGACGACGGCGCCACTGGCCTTCAGCTCGCCGACGATGCGCTGCTTGTCCTGCGGCAGCAGGCCGGCGCGGACCTCGATGCCGAGCGCCTTGCCGATCGCCTCAGCCGTGCGCGCGTTGTCGCCGGTCAGCATGATCGTGCGGATGCCTTCATCGCGCAGGCGGCGCAGGCCGTCGATCGCATCAGGGCGCGGCTCGTCGCGCATGGCGATGATGCCGGCGACCGCGCCGCCGACGAGCAGCACGGAGGCGGTCTTGCCGGCGTCGTTGAGCGCGGCGATGGCGCGCTCGTGATCTGCCGACAGGGCGGTGCGCTCCTGCACAGCCTGCGGCGAGCCGAGAAAGACGTCCTTGCCACCGACGCGTCCGGTGACACCCTTGCCGCCGATGGCGGAAGCGTCAGTGGCCGGGGGCACCGGCACGTTGTCGGCTTTCGCCTTGGCCAGAATGGCGGCGGCAAGCGGGTGGCTGGAGCCGGTTTCCAGCGAGGCGGACAGCGACAGCACCTCGCGCTCGGAGGTGCCGATCGCGAGCAGGTCGGTGACGACCGGCTTGCCGGCGGTCAGCGTGCCGGTCTTGTCGAGCGCCACGGCGGTGACCTTGCCGATGCTTTCGAGCACGGCGCCGCCCTTCATCAGCAGGCCGCGACGGGCGCCGGCCGACAGCGCGGCGGCGATCGCGGCCGGAACCGAGATGACGAGCGCGCAGGGGCAGCCGATGAGCAGCAGCGCGAGGCCCTTGTAGACCCATTCGTCCCATGACGCGCCGAAGGCGAGCGGCGGAACGACGGCGACCAGCAGACCCACGAGCAGCACAGCCGGCGTGTACCAGCGCGAGAAGCGGTCGATGAAGCGCTCGGTCGGGGCCTTCGATTCCTGCGCTTCCTCAACCAGCTTCACGACGCGCGCGATGGTGTTGTCGGCTGCGGCGGCGGTGACGCGGATGCGCAGCATGCCTTCGCCGTTGACGGTGCCGGCGAGGGCGCGATCGCCGGCGGCGCGTCGAACCGGCATGCTCTCGCCGGTGACGGGAGATTCGTCGATGGCGCTGGCACCTTCGACAATGTCGCCGTCGGCCGGGATGCGGTCGCCGGGGCGCACGACGATGGTCGCGCCGATGGCGAGGCTTTCGGCAGGCACCTCGCGGGTCTGGCCGCCTTCCTCGAGGCGGGCCGTGGACGGCACCAGCCTGGTCAGCGCCTGGATGCTGGCGCGGGCGCGGCCGGCGGCGACGCCTTCCAGCAGTTCGCCGACGAGGAAGAGGAAGACCACCATGGCGGCCTCCTCGGCAGCGCCGATGACGACGGCGCCGATCGCGGCGATGGTCATCAGCGTCTCGATGGAGAACGGTGTGCCGAAGCGCGCGCCGACCACCGCGCGCCAGGCGATGGGGAGCAGGCCGACGAGCATCGCGACCTCGAAGGCGTAGAGGCCGAACTGTGGGACGACCTGTCCGATGAGCCACGCGGCGACAAGCGCCGCGCCGCTGGCCAGCGTCAGCAGCGCCTTGCGTGATTTCCACCACGGGCCGCTCGCGGGTCCGTGGTCATGGCCGTGCAGGCCGGCGAGGGGATCGGGCGCAGCGTCGCCCGGATGGGAATGGCCGTGCGAACCGTGGTCGTGGCCGGAATGGTCATGGCCGGAATGGTCATGGCCGGCGTGATCGTGGGGCGCTGGATCGGTAGCCGGAGTGGCCCGGCCGAGATCGATGCGCGAAGGATAGCCAAGGCTGGCGACACGCTTCGACAGCGCCGCAAGATCGGCCCCGGCCTGGTGCGACACCAGCATGGTGCCGGCGGTGACAGACACGCTCACATCGTCGATGCCGGCCACACCGCGAGCCGCGGTCGTGATCTTGGCCGCGCACGCCGCGCAATCCATGCCCTCGACGCGGAAGCGGGTGGTGATCGTGGCGGCCATGAGACGTCCTTCCAATGCTGGATGGACCGGTCATAATTCCTCCAGTCACTAGAGGAGCAAGCGGAAAAATCGCCGATGGGTGATGAAAGAGCAAAAATGACGCGGCGCGCGTCATGACGATGCCCAGAATGGCGGCGAATTTCACGCAAAGGTGAGCCGCGCGCGGGTTCCGTTTGCGGGCAAAAGTCGGCAAAAGCCGCGCGATCCTGGCGCAAGCGACGCAGTTTAGTGATCGCGCGCGAAGGGGTGATTCACCGGTGGCTAACCAAAGCCGCGCGATAAAGGGGCGGGCAGGGCGCGGAAGGTTGTTCAAGGGGACGGAATTGATCCGAACGGTTTTGTCGCGCGTCATGGCCGGCCTGATGATCGCATCGCTCGCGGGATGCGTCTCGACCGTGCTCGATGTGGAGCAGAAAGCGGTGCAGCCGATCCCGGCCGCCGTGCTCGCCACCATGAAGACCAAGGGCATGTCGCCGAAGTCGCCGGTGCTTGTGCGCATCTTCAAGCAGGAGAGCGAGTTCGAGGTGTGGAAGCAGGACCACACCGGCCGCTTCGCGTTGCTGAAGACGTATCCGATGTGCCGCTGGTCCGGGAAACTCGGGCCGAAGATGAAGTCCGGGGATCGGCAGGCGCCGGAAGGCTTCTACCATGTCAACGCCGGCATGCTGAACCCGGCCTCACAGTATTACCTGTCGTTCAACCTCGGCTATCCGAACCGGCTGGAAAGTGCGCTTGGCTATTCGGGCGAGGCGCTGATGGTGCATGGCGCGTGCTCGTCGTCGGGCTGCTACGCGCTGACAGACGAGGGCATCGGCGAGATCTATTCGATCGTGCGCGAGGCGCTGCGCGGCGGGCAGAGCTCGTTCCAGGTGCAGGCTTTCCCGTTCCGCATGACGGCCGCCAACATGGCGGCCAACCGCAACGACCGGAGCTTCGCCTTCTGGCAGACGCTGAAGACCGGCTACGACGCCTTCGAGGTGACGCGGCGCCAGCCAAAAGTCTCCTATTGCGAGCGCCGCTACGTCTTCGATGCGCAGTTCGCCAGCGAGCCAACGGACCCTCTGGCGGCGTGCCCGCCGATCGCCGGGGCCGAGAATCCGGCTGTCGCGATGCGCGCAGAACGCGACCGCTCGGAAATGGAGCGGCTGCTGGCCGAGGGCACGGCGCCGACGGCCTATGCCTATCAGGATGGCGGCATGCATCCTTCGTTCCGCAAGGTGCTGCAGCGCAACGGCGAGAAGGCGCTGGCGAAGCAGACGTCGCTGACCAAGGTGCCGATCAGCCGCCCGGCAGCCGTGCTCGGCAACTAGCCACTCAAGCGCGCCCGTCGCGTCAGCTGGACCGCTGCCAGACAGCCGAGCACAGCAACCGGCAGGAAGGCGAGGAAGAGCCAGGCGGCTATGCCGGAGGCGGTGTGCGCGTCGAGCCCTTCCGCGAAGCCGCCGGCATTGGCGACGATCCCGATGCCGGCCGCGCCCACCGCATAACCGATGCGCTGCAGCGTCGGCACCGCGGATGACGCGATGGTGCGTTCGCCTTCGGGCGCCGAGGCGACGATGAGGCGGGTAACGAACGGCCAGGCGATGCCGAAGCCGCCGCCCTGCAGCAGCGCGCAGACGAGGATCAGCGGGATCGACCCCATCGGCACCGTCCACGCGAATCCGGCGACGCCGAGCGCGATCATGATCGCGCCGGTGACGATGATGACACGCTCGCGCTCGGGCCGCGCATTGGCGACGAGGATGGAGAGGACCGACCATGCGATGGCCTCGGCGGCGATGACGTAGCCGGTGGTCAGCACCGAGACGCC
>JBFXFO010000020.1:0-37634 GCA_050178915.1 Rhizobiaceae bacterium
CGGCAGCGGCGCCCCGAGCATTTCCACGCCCGCGCGCATCACCTGCTCGTTCCAGTCGGCATAGACAATCGGAAACAGCGAAGGCAGGACCAGCGCCGAGCAGTGCAGCACCTTCTTCTGCATCGGCACATACTCGTCGAACACGGCGCGCACGGCAGCCGCGCGCGGATCGTCGGCCGGCACGATCTTCAGGCCGATGGGCTTGAGCATCTGCGAGTGATAGGCGGACCACGTCGCCGGCCGGTCGATGGTCAGCCGGAACTTCGAAATCTCACTGCCGCAATCGTAGCTGGCAGCACCTTGCGCGCTGGCCGCGAGAGTGTCGTTCCACACGGAAACCTGGGAGGCTCCGATCCCGGCCGCTTCGAGCGAGGCCGTAAGCAGGGCGCTCGCCGCGTCCCAGCCTTCCGGGTCCGTGGCGCAGCCAAGATAGAACTGCCGCCACTCGACCACGCCGTCGACATAGGCCGACATGGCGGTGCCGAGATCGGCGGGGCTCAGACGCGGCTGGCCTTCCTGCGCGCCGGCCGGAGCGACTGCCAGCGCTGCCAGCGCAAACAGAAAGGACCGGGCGAGACGCCCGGCCCGGGTTGGCCTGCCGGCCGCCATCAGAACAGCAACCTGATGAACATCAGCGCCAGTCCGACGATCGAACCGAACCAGACGAGCGTGCGCAGAACCGGGATCCCGGCGGCATAGAGCACGACATACACGACCCGGCAGACGATCCAGATGATCGCGCCGATCGCCGCGATGCCGCCCGTGTTGCCGGTGAAGGCAAGCGCCACGGCGAGCGCGATGAAGGCGGGGTAGGTTTCCAGCAGATTGCGCAGCGCCCGGTTGAGGCGGCCTGCCATGACGCTGGTGTTCTTGAGTTCTTCGTCACGCGAACTGAACAGATAGGCCGGTGTCAGATTGCCCAGGATGCTCGCCTGCAGGATCACCTGCACGATAAGGAGCAGGGCGCTCCAGCCAAGCACGTGGATTTCAGTCGACGCTGCTGCTGCTTCCATGTCCCATCACCCTCTATGAGGCAGCGCCATTCGCAGCGGTGCCGTGTTGACCTTAACGATCAATGTCGAGCGGTGCTGGCCGATTTCGACCGGCCGCGAAAATTTTCCGCGGGCCTCGCCTGTCTACAGATCGAGCACCAGCCGCTCGGGGTCTTCCAGACTCTCCTTCACGCGGACGAGGAACGTGACGGCTTCCTTGCCGTCGACGATGCGGTGGTCGTAGCTGAGCGCCAGATACATCATCGGCCGCACGACGACCTGGCCGCCGACCACGACCGGACGCTCCTGGATCTTGTGCATGCCAAGGATGCCGGACTGCGGGGCGTTGAGGATCGGCGTCGACATCAGCGAGCCGTAGACGCCGCCATTCGAGATGGTGAAGGTGCCGCCCTGCATGTCGGCGACGGTGAGCTTGCCGTCACGCGCCGCGATGCCGAGCCGGCCGATCTCCTTCTCGATCTCGGCGATGGACATTGCGTCGGCATCGCGCACCACCGGCACGACGAGGCCCTTGTCGGTGCCGACCGCCACGCCGACATGGGCATAGCTCTTGTAGATGATGTCGGTGCCGTCGATCTCGGCATTCACTGCCGGGATCTCCTTCAGCGCATGCGTCACCGCCTTGGTGAAGAAGCCCATGAAGCCAAGCTTCACGCCGTGCTTCTTCTCGAACACATCCTTGTACTTGGTACGCAGGTCCATGACGGCCTTCATGTCCACCTCGTTGAAGGTGGTCAGCATGGCGGCGGTGTTCTGCGCATCCTTCAGGCGCCGCGCGATGGTCTGGCGCAGCTTGCTCATGCGCACGCGCTCCTCGCGCGTCTCTTCCTCGGCGGAGGAAGGCGCGCGGGCGGCGACCGGTGCCTGCGACGCGGCGGGCGAAGCGGCGGCGGGCACGCCCTTGGCGATGGCCTCGAGCACGTCGCTCTTCATCACCTGGCCGCGCTTGCCGGAACCGTGCACGCTGTCGACGGAGAGGTTCTTCTCCGCCAGCAGCTTGGCCGCGGACGGCGCCGGCGGCATCTTGCGCTCCTCGATCGGGCCTTCGCCGGCGATCTTGGCGGTCTTCGCCTCGGCTTCCTTGACGGTGGAGGCAGCACCCGGACCGCTGGCCTGCGCCACCGCGTCGGGCTTCTTCGGCTCAGGCCGCGAAGCGGCGGCCGCGCCCTCGGATATGGTTCCGAGCAGCGCGCCGACATTGACCGTGTCGCCTTCCTGCACGGCGATCTCGGACAGCGTTCCGGCAGCCGGGGCGGGCACTTCTACGGTGACCTTGTCGGTCTCCAGCTCGACCAGCGGCTCATCCGCCTTGATCGCGTCGCCGGCCTTCTTGAACCACTTGCCGATCGTCGCTTCGGTGACCGACTCGCCGAGGGTCGGGACGCGGATTTCGGTAGCCATTGCTTGGTCCTGCCTTGCGTTTCGGTCGGTGGTTCAGCCGACGGGAGTTATTCGCCGAGCGCGTCTTCGAGGAAGGCCGCGAGCTGCGCCAGATGCTTGGACATGAGGCCTGTCGCCGGCGACGCCGCCGCCGGGCGGCCGGTGTAGCGGACGCGCTGGTGCTTGGCGTCGATATGCGCCAGCACCCATTCCAAATACGGGTCGATGAACGACCAGGAGCCCATGTTCTTGGGTTCCTCCTGGCACCACACCATCTCGGCGCCGCGGAAGCGCGAGAGTTCGGTGATCAGCGCCTTGGCCGGGAACGGGTAAAGCTGCTCGACGCGCAGCAGGTAGACGTCGTTGACGCCACGCTTCTCGCGCTCCTCGTAGAGGTCGTAATAGACCTTGCCCGAGCACATCACGACGCGGCGGATCTTGGAGTCCTTCACCAGCTTGATCCGCTGGTCGGCGAGCAGCTGCGCATCGTCCCACAGCAGCCGGTGGAACGAGCTTTCGCCCGACATCTCGGCCAAGGTCGACACCGCCCGCTTGTGGCGCAGCAGCGACTTCGGCGTCATCAGGATGAGCGGTTTGCGGAAGTCACGCTTCATCTGCCGGCGCAGGATGTGGAAGTAGTTGGCCGGCGTGGTGACGTTCGCCACCTGCATGTTGTCCTCGGCGCAGAGCTGCAGGAAACGCTCCAGCCGCGCCGACGAATGCTCCGGCCCCTGCCCTTCGTAGCCGTGCGGCAGCAGGCAGACGAGGCCCGACATGCGCAGCCACTTGCGCTCGCCCGACGAGATGAACTGGTCGAACACCACCTGCGCGCCATTGGCGAAGTCGCCGAACTGCGCCTCCCACAGCGTCAGCGCGTTCGGCTCGGCGAGGCTGTAGCCGTACTCGAAGCCGAGCACCGCCTCTTCCGACAGCATCGAGTTGATGACCTCGTAGCCGGCCTGCGCCGACGACAGGTTGTTCAGCGGGATGTAACGCGTCTCGTCCTTCTGGTCGTAAAGCACGGAATGACGCTGGCTGAACGTGCCGCGCTCGGAATCCTGGCCGGAGAGCCGGACCGGATTGCCGTCCATCAGGATCGAGCCGAAGGCCAGGGCCTCGCCGGTCGCCCAGTCGAGCCCTTCGCCGGACTCGATCGCACTGCGGCGGTTGTCGAGGAAGCGGCCGATCGTCCTGTGAACCTCGAAATCCTTCGGGACCTCGGTCAGCTTCTTGCCGATCTCCTTCAGCGTCTTCGCCGGCACCGCCGTCTTGCCGCGGCGCTGCTCGTCCTGATTGTCGGCGGTGCGCAGGCCGGACCAGGCGCCGTCGAGCCAGTCGGCCTTGTTCGGCTTGTAGGCCTGGCCGATTTCCCACTCGGCCTCCAGATGCGCGCGCCAGTCGGCCCGCATCTTGTCGAGGTCGGCCTCGGTGAGCAGGCCCTCGGCGATGAGCTTCTCGCCATACAGCTGCACCGTGGTCTTGTGCGCACGGATGGTCTTGTACATGATCGGCTGCGTGAAGGCCGGCTCGTCGCCCTCATTGTGGCCGAAGCGGCGGTAGCAGAACATGTCCACCACCACCGGCTTGTGGAACTTCATGCGGAATTCGGTGGCGACCTTGGCGGCGTAGACCACCGCCTCCGGATCGTCGCCGTTCACATGCAGGATCGGCGCCTCGATCATCTTCGCCACGTCCGACGGATAGGGCGACGAACGCGAGAAGCGCGGATTGGTGGTGAAGCCGATCTGGTTGTTGATGATGAAATGCAGCGTGCCGGCAACGCGGTGGCCGCGCAGCGCCGACAGGCCGAGGATCTCCGCCACCACGCCCTGGCCGGCAAAGGCGGCGTCGCCGTGCAGCAGCAGCGGCAGCACCTTGGCGCGCTCCTCCAGCGGGACGATCTCCTCCAGCCGGCGGCCGAACAGATTGTCCTGCTTGGCGCGCGCCTTGCCGAGCACCACCGGATCGACGATCTCGAGGTGCGACGGGTTGGCGGTGAGCGACATGTGCACCTTGTTGCCGTCGAACTCGCGGTCCGACGAGGCGCCGAGGTGGTACTTCACGTCCCCCGAGCCCTCGACGTCGTCGGGCGCGTAGGAGCCGCCCTTGAACTCGTGGAACACGGCGCGGTGCGGCTTCTGCATCACGTTGGTGAGCACGTTGAGGCGCCCGCGATGCGCCATGCCGAGCACGATCTCCTTCATGCCCAGCTGGCCGCCGCGCTTGATGATCTGCTCGAGCGCCGGGATCAGCGACTCCGAACCGTCGAGGCCGAAGCGCTTGGTGCCCTTGTACTTGACGTCGATGAACTGCTCGAAGCCTTCCGACTCGATCAGCTTCTGCAGGATCGCCTTCTTGCCGTTGGGCGTGAAGTCGATGCCCTTGTCCGGCCCTTCGATGCGCTCCTGGATCCACGACTTTTCGGCCGGATCGGAGATGTGCATGAACTCGACGCCGATGGTCGAGCAGTAGGTGCGCGTCAGGATGTCGACCATCTGCCGCACGGTGGCACTGTCCAGCCCGAGCACGCCGTCGATGAAGATCGGCCGGTCCATGTCGGCTTCGGTGAAGCCGTAATTTTCCGGCGACAGCTCGTGATAGTCCTCGAGCGGCTTGGCGATGCCCAGCGGATCGAGATTGGCGTGCAGGTGGCCGCGCATGCGGAAGGCGCGGATCATCATGATGGCGCGGACGGAATCGCGCGTGGCGCGATGCACGTCGGCGTCCGACATGGCGGCGCCGTTGGCGACGGCCTTGTCCTTCAGCTTCTTCTCGACGACCTTCTCGACCAGCCCCCAATCGCCGTCGAGCGCCGACACCAGCTCGCCATTCGCCTGCAGCGGCCAGTTCGACCGCGTCCACGAGGCGCCGCGCGCATTGTTGCGGATGTCGGCCGCGTCGTCCTTCAGCGCGCCGAAGAAGGCCTGCCATTCCTCGCTGACCGACGCGGGATCGTCCTGCCAGGCGGCCTGCAGTTTCTCGATGTAGTCGGCATTGCCGCCATAGAGAAAGGACGTCACCGAGAACTGGTCGTTCGCCAGATCGTTTCGAGCCATGCCAGCATCGGAGCCGCCGCTCCGTCTCCTTTCAACGGCAGTCGGTGGTTGGCAGCCGGAAGGTCATCCCGGCTGCTGACTGCCTAACCCTTGATCGCTTCCACCAGCGTCGTCCCCAGCCGTGCCGGCGAGGGCGAAACCCGGATGCCCGCGGCTTCCATCGCCGCGATCTTATCTTCCGCCCCGCCCTTGCCGCCGGAAATGACGGCGCCGGCATGGCCCATGGTGCGGCCCGGAGGCGCCGTGCGGCCGGCGATGAAACCGGCCATCGGCTTCTTGCGGCCGCGCTTCGCCTCGTCCCTCAGGAACTGCGCCGCGTCTTCCTCGGCCGCGCCACCGATCTCGCCGATCATGATGATCGACTTTGTCTCGTCGTCGGCGAGGAACATCTCGAGCACGTCGATGAACTCGGTGCCCTTCACCGGGTCGCCGCCGATGCCGACGGCCGTGGTCTGGCCGAGGCCGACATTGGTCGTCTGGAACACTGCCTCATATGTAAGCGTGCCGGAGCGCGAGACAACGCCGACGGAGCCCTTCTTGAAGATGCTGCCGGGCATGATGCCGATCTTGCACTGGTCGGGCGTCAGCACGCCCGGGCAGTTCGGCCCGATCAGCCGCGACTTCGACGCGTCGAGCTTCGCCTTGACCTTGACCATGTCCATCACCGGGATGCCCTCGGTGATGCAGACGATGAGCGGGATCTCCGCCTCGATCGCCTCGATGATGGCGGCGGCGGCCCCTGCCGGCGGCACGTAGATGACCGAAGCGTTGGCGCCGGTCTTTTCCTTGCCTTCGGCGACGGTGGCGAAGATCGGCAGCGTCTCGCCGTTCTTGCCGGTCCAGTTCTGCCCGCCCTTCTTGGGGTGCGTGCCACCGACCATCTGCGTGCCGTGATAGGCCAGCGCCTGCTCGGTGTGGAACGAACCGGCCTCGCCGGTCAGACCCTGCACCAGCACCTTCGTGTTCCTGTCGACGAGAATGGACATGGGGGCTTACTTTCCCTTCACCGCGGCGACGATCTTCTTCGCCGCATCGTCCAGATCGTCGGCCGGGACGACGTTGAGGCCGCTCTCGCGGATGATCTTCTTGCCGAGATCGACATTGGTGCCTTCCAGGCGCACGACGAGCGGGACCTGCAGGCCGACTTCCTTCACTGCCGCGATCACGCCCTCGGCGATCACGTCGCACTTCATGATGCCGCCGAAGATGTTGACCAGGATGCCCTTCACGTTCGGGTCGGCGGTGATGATCTTGAACGCCGCCGTGACCTTTTCCTTGGAAGCGCCGCCGCCGACGTCGAGGAAGTTGGCCGGCTCGGCGCCGTAGAGCTTGATGATGTCCATGGTGGCCATCGCCAGCCCGGCCCCGTTGACCATGCAGCCGATGTTGCCGTCGAGCGCCACATAGGCGAGGTCGTACTTCGACGCCTCGATCTCCTTGGCGTCTTCCTCGGTCGTGTCGCGCAGCTCCACGACGTCCGCGTGGCGGAACAGCGCGTTGTTGTCGAACGACACCTTGGCGTCGAGCAGCCGCAGGCGGCCGTCCTTCATGACGATCAGCGGGTTGACCTCGAGCAGGCTCATGTCCTTCTCGACGAAGGCCTTGTAGAGCGTCGGGAAGACGTGCTCGCCGTCCTTCGCCGCCTCGCCGTCGAGCTTCAGCGCGGCGTTCAGCGCCTTCACGTCCGCCGCCGTGACCCCCTTGGCCGGGTCGATGGCGACGTTGACGATCTTTTCCGGCGTGTCGTGGGCGACGGCCTCGATGTCCATGCCGCCCTCGGTCGAGACGACGAAGGCAATCTGCCCGACCGAACGGTCGACCAGGATCGACAGATACAGTTCGCGCGCGATGTCGGCGCCGTCCTCGATGTAGAGGCGGTTCACCTGCTTGCCGGCCGGGCCGGTCTGCTTGGTGACGAGCGTGTTGCCGAGCATCTCCTTGACGTTGGCGACGACCTCGTCGACCGAACGCGACAGGCGCACGCCGCCCTTGGCGTCCGGTCCGAGTTCCTTGAACTTGCCCTTGCCGCGGCCGCCGGCGTGGATCTGGCTCTTCACCACGTAGAGCGGGCCGGGCAGAGACTTCGCCGCCTTCTCCGCATCCGCGGCGTTGAGCACGGCAACGCCCTCGGCCACCGGCAGGCCGTAGCCCTTCAGCAGCTGCTTGCCCTGGTATTCGTGGATGTTCATCGAAGCCGCCCTTACTTCTTGGCGAGGTTCGGAGCGATCTTGATGCACGCCTCGCACAGCCCGCCGACCGCCGCGACCGACTTCTCGAACATCTTCTGCTCGGCCTTGTTGAAGTCGATCTCGATGACGCGCTCGACGCCGCCGGCACCGATCACCACCGGCACGCCGACATACATGTCCTTGATGCCGTACTGGCCGGAGAGATGCGCCGCGCAGGGCAGCACGCGCTTCTTGTCGCGCAGATAGGCTTCCGCCATCTGGATCGCCGAGGCAGCCGGCGCGTAGTAGGCCGAGCCGGTCTTGAGCAGGCCGACGATTTCGCCACCGCCCTTGCGGGTGCGCTCGACGATGGCATCGAGGCGTTCCTTCGAGGTCCAGCCCATCTTGATGAGGTCGGGCAGCGGGATGCCGGCGACGGTGGAGTAGCGGGTGAGCGGCACCATGTCGTCGCCATGGCCGCCGAGCGTCATGGCGCTGACGTCCTCGACCGAGACCTTGAACTCGTCGGCCAGGAAGTAGCGGAAGCGCGCCGAGTCGAGCACGCCGGCCATGCCGACCACCATGTTCTTTGGCAGGCCGGAGAACTTCTGCAGTGCCCAGACCATCGCGTCGAGCGGATTGGTGATGCAGATGACGAAGGCCTTCGGGGCGTACTTCTTGATGCCCGCGCCCACCTGCTCCATCACCTTGAGGTTGATGCCGAGGAGATCGTCGCGGCTCATGCCCGGCTTGCGCGGCACGCCGGCGGTGACGATGCAGACATCCGCCCCTTCGATCGCCGAATAGTCGTTGACGCCGACATAGCGAGCATCGACGCCCTCGACCGGCGTGGACTGGGCGATGTCGAGGCCCTTGCCCTGCGGCGTACCCTCGGCGATGTCGAACATCACGACGTCACCGAGTTCCTTCAGGCCGACCAGATGGGCGAGCGTGCCGCCGATCATGCCGGACCCGATCAGGGCGATCTTGTTGCGTGCCATTTGGAGAATTTCCCTTGAGTAGAGGCGCCGTCTGGCGGCGGGGGCGTTGCAGGGATGAGCCGCGATATTTCGCCGCTGCCATAGAATCAAAAGGTCCGATTTTCAACGGATTCTTTCGAGCCTAATGGATTCAATCGGTTAGTATAATTTCGTCTTACGTAAACGTAAGAATCTGGAAGCCGACGAAGGTGATTCTCCTATTCCGCGGCGGCGTTCTGTCCACTCGCGTGACGGTCCCGCCACGCTTCCAGCCAGTCGCGGCTGCGCATCTCGCGCAGGCGCGACGCCGTCCGTTCGAACTCGAACGCTTCCTGCCCGCGCGTGGCGGTGTAGAGGCTCTCCGGCTCCGCCGCAGCGCTGACCACCAGCCGCGTCTTGTGGTCATAGAGCGTATCGACCAGCAGGATGAAGCGCTTGGCCTCGTTGCGGCGGCTCTGGTCGAGCACAGGCACATGCTCGACGAAGAGCGTGTCGTAGGCGCCGGCGATGGCGAGGAAGTCGCGCGCGCCCAGCGGTCTCTCGCAGAGATCGGCGAAGGAGAAGCGCGCGGCGCGGCCGGCTGCCAGCGGCACTGCGATATGCCGCCCCTTCAGCGCCAGTTCGGCTGGCGCGGCAGGGTGGCCATGCGTCATGGCCGCCCAGGCCTTGTCGATGCCCTGCGCCGCCACCGCACCGTCCGGCGTCAGGTAGACCGGCAGCCCGTCGATGCGGTCCTGCCGGTAATCCTTGCGGGAATCGAGCGTGAGCACCTGCGTATGCGCCCGCAGGATATCGACGAAAGGCAGGAAGAGCTGGCGGTTGAGACCGTCGCGGTAAAGCTCCTCCGGCAGCGCGTTCGAGGTGGCGACGAGCACCACGCCCTCGCCGAACAGCGCCGAAAACAGCCGTGACAGGATCATCGCGTCGGCGATGTCGGTGACCGAGAACTCATCGAAGCAGAGCACGCGCGCCTCCCCGGCGATGTCGCGCGCCACCGGCGGGATCGGGTCGTCCTCGCGCACCGTGCCGGCCTTGCGCGCCTCGCGATGCCGCTGGATGCGGTCCTGCACGTCGGCCATGAAGTCGATGAAGTGGACGCGGCGCTTGCGCCTCGCCGGGACCAGCTCGAAGAACATGTCCATCAGCATGGTCTTGCCGCGGCCGACGCCACCCTGGATGTAGAGCCCGCGCGGCTGGCTCCTGTCCTGCCGGCGCGAGCCGAACAGCCAGCCGAGCGCGCTGGACTTGGCGGCCAGCCGGCTGGTGGCAATGTCGGCGATCAGCCTGTCGAGGGAGACGGCAACCGCGAGCTGCGCGGGATCGCGTTCGATCGCACCGGTCGAAACCAGATGCTCATAGCGTTGCGCGACGGAGGGATGCGTCTGGATGCCGTCGCGGACGTGCATTTGCGGGGAGAAACCGTGGTGGCTGCGATCGCCGCCCCTCAGCGGGTCAGCGACACCGGCATACCACTTTGCGTCTGACCGTCAAACCGCTCGGCGCCCGACGAATAGAGCCGCGCCAGCGCGCCGCCGCTCTCGTCATAGAGCGTCAGCTGCTTGCCGGCCACGTTCCACGACTTGACGCCGTCGAGCGGCGCCGGGCAGCGCAGCGGACCGGCGCGGAAGCCGGCGCCGAACTTGGTCTGCGGCGTCGCCACCTTGCAGCTCTGGCCCTGCACGGAAGCGTTCCACACGCCGGCGACGGAGCCTGCGGTGAGGTCCGGCGCGGTGGCGGGCGGCGCCGCGACAACCGTCGTCGTCCCCGGGGCGCCGACCGCGTTCGGGTCGGTTCCGGGCGGCGGCGGGAAGGCGGCAGGATCGCCGGCCGCGTTCGGACCGCTCGGCGGCGGCAGCTGGCCGCCGGTGACCGTGCCCGAAGGAGCGGCCGCCAGGGGAGCCGGCGGAGGCGTGTCGAGCGCCGAAAGCCGCGAGGAACTGCACCCCGCAGCGGTCATCGCCGCCAGCGCGAGCAGAACGGCCCCGCTCTTTCCGAATGAACCCATCATCAGCCTCCAACCGGACAAACCCGGCTTCGATTCCTCGCCAGGACGAAACCGGGCGATGTTGGCGAAATTGCAACCGGATATGGTTAATATAGCGTTTCCCTAACGCCCAAATGGCGCAAAATCCTGCATCGGCAAGGTTTCCAGGCGCCGGTGCCTGGGTGACGCAAGGGCCTCAATTCGCCCTGCTCGGCACGAACACATAACCGTCCGGCGCCACCACATGGCATTCGCGCATGCCGTGCGGCTTGTCCAGCGACGCCGCCAGCACATGGTCGCCCCGCTGCCGTGCCCTGCTTTCCACCGCATCCGGATCGGCGCCGTAGATGCGCAGCTCGATGCCCGCGCCGCGCACCTCGGCGCCGGCAAACACGCCGCTCAGCTCATGATCGGCGTAGCTGTGGTCGGCGTGCAGCATGAAGACCGAGCCGAACAGCTCGAGCGCGGCAAAGTCCTCGTCGGCATAGAGGATGCGGGCGCCGAGCACGTCGCGGCAGAACGCTTCCATCGGCGCGATCTCGCGCACCAGCAGGTTGACACCGAGGCCGCGCGGCAGCGAGCGGCCGAAATCCTCGGCCTTCATCCAGGGCTGACCGGTGCGCTTCATGGCCATGGCTGTCCCTCCGCAGTGGCTCCGGCCTTCTAGCACAGGGACGCCGGCCACGATTCATCTTGCGATTGGCGCAGCGGGAACGTTCCGGCCGGTGCCGCGTTCGTGGCGGACCGACCCGGGGAACATTCTAAAATGCTGAAATGGATCGTCATCCTCTTCATCGTCTCGGTCATCGCGGGTGCGCTCGGCTGGCGCGGCGTGTCCGGCGCGGCCTCGACCATCGCCTTCATCCTGCTCGGCATCGCGCTGGCGGTCGTTGCGGTCGTGCTGCTGATCTTCGCCTGGGCCGGCGGGGGCGTCTGGTAGCCAGTCGGCCAGACGCAACGGCTCAGCTCCGCGGCGCGAAGCGGTAGATGCTGTCGTAGAACGGCAGCGGCGGCTTGAGGGCGTTGTCGCACGCAAGGTCGAGCGCAATCATCAGGGCAACGGCAGGCGCACGCCGCGCCTTGTCGGATGTGGCGGCGAGCAGCGCGACGGCTTCCTGCATCCGGCCGGCGGCAGCCAGAAGCTCGGCGGCAACGGGGACGTCCGCATCGGTCACGGCCTGATTGGCCGCCAGTGTCCGCGCGATCTGCACGGCCTCTTCCCAGTCGAACTGCGAGCCGAACAGCCGCGGGCGGGCAGGGGGCTCGCCGCCGTCGCGAACGAGCGGCGCGAGCGCGAAACGCCCGATCACGCGATCGACGTAGTCGACAGCCTTGCCTTTCCCGACGAGGTCGAATCCACCGAGCACCGATGCCAGCTTGGGGCCGAGAATGCGTTCCAGACCGTCGATCATCGCGACGAACAGCTGGTCGGGTCGGGCAGCCGGATCATACCTGCCGTCGGCGATGCCGCTATTGAGTGCGACGGCGAGTTCCGTCGCCACCCTCCGCTCGCCGGTCTGGTTGAGGACCACGTTGAGCAGGGCGGCGTCGGGAAAGGCCGCCACCAGTGGAGCGAGCGGCCGGAAGTCGCGGCGCCCCGGTTTCGCCGCGTCCGCCGCCTGGATCTCCTGCGGCTGCCGCGCAATGTCGAAACCGGGCTGAAGCTGCGCCAGGGTGATTGCCCGGTCGATGAGATCGGCACGCGCAGCTTGGAATGCGTCGGCAGGCGCCCTGTCGAGCAAGGCGAGCAGCGGCGAAAGATCATCGCGATAGACATTTGCCATGTAGGCCAGCGGCCAGACGCCGGCGGCTTCCGCCTTGCTCGCGAAGGCCGCCTTGATGGCATCGTCGGTGTCGGCAATCGAGCGGGCAGCAAGATCGGCGGCGGGCGAAAGAAACCTGCCTGGATCCGGCGTGCGCTCACGCCAGGCCCTGAACTCGCCAACCAGCCACTCGCCGCCGTCCTCGACGATGAGCGCGCGAAGGCCGGAAGCCTGCACCTGCTGGAGCACCGACTCCTCTTTCAGTTCCGCCTGCATGGCCGCGATCAGCGCCTGCCGCTCTGTCGTCGAGGCGTGCGCAAGGATCAGTTCGTCGAGCCGTCGCGGCTGCTTTTCACGCGCGGCCAGTCGCTCCAGCAGGGCCGCACGCGCGGCGGCGTCGAGGCGGCCATATCGCATAACAAGATATGCGGCGTCGGCTCCGAAATTGTCGCGATAGAATTTGCCCGGTGCGTCGGGTTCTGCCAGCACAAGCTCGGCGGCGGCAAGCAGGGCAGGCTGGTGCGGGCAGACCGGGGCTGTTTCGGCACGCGAAGCCGAAGCGCCGGCCAATGTGCCGGCGAGCGCAATCGTCAGGGCGAGGACACACGCGCGCATGGCAGGTCTCCCGTTACGTCACTGGCATTCGCAGGGCGATTACGCCATATAGGCCCAAACCAGCGCAAGGCGCCTCCAAGAGCATGCCCAGTGCAGCCCCCTTCGCCAAGATGAACGGCCTCGGCAACGAAATCATCGTCGCCGACATGCGCGGCCGCGCGGGCCGCGTCAGCCCGGCCGCTGCGATCGCGCTCAACGCCGATCCTGCAACCCGTTTTGACCAGATCATGGCGATCCACGACCCGCGCACGCCGGGGACCGTGAACTACGTCGAGATCCTGAATTCCGACGGCTCCTTCGCGCAGGCCTGCGGCAACGGCATGCGCTGCGTCGTGCAGGCGCTCGCCGCCGAGACCGGCACGAAGCAGTTCACCTTCGAGACGGTGGCCGGCATCCTCAATGCCGAGGAACACGCCGATGGCACCATCTCGGTCGACATGGGCGTGCCGCGTTTCGGCTGGCAGGACATCCCGCTTGCCGAGGAATTCCGCGACACCCGCGCCATCGAGCTGCAGATCGGTCCGATCGACGCGCCGGTGCTGCATTCGCCTTCGGTCGCATCGATGGGCAACCCGCACGCCATCTTCTGGGTCGACCGCGACGTCTGGTCCTACGAGCTCGAGCGTTTCGGGCCGATGCTGGAGAACCATCCGGTCTTTCCCGAACGCGCCAACATCACCATCGCGGAAGTCACCTCGCGCGACGCGCTGACCATGCGCACCTGGGAACGCGGCGCCGGACTGACGCGCGCCTGCGGCTCGGCGGCCTGCGCGGCCGCCGTCTCCGCAGCACGCACCGGCCGCACCGGCCGCGACGTGGCGGTGACCGTGCCCGGCGGGACGCTGCACATCAGCTGGCGCGACGACGACCACGTCGTCATGACCGGGCCGGCCGAATGGGAGTTCTCCGGCAGCTTCGACCCCGCGACGGGCGCCTGGGCGCGCGACACCGAAAGCGCAGCCTGATGTCCGACAGATCGATCGAAGTGGTCACCTTCGGGTGCCGCCTGAATGCGTATGAATCGGAGGTGGTGAAACGCGAGGCGGAAGCGGCCGGCCTGTCCACGCTCGCCGGCGGCGCCATCATCGTGAACACCTGCGCCGTCACCGGCGAGGCCGTGCGGCAGGCCCGCCAGGCGATCCGCAAGGCGCGGCGCGAACACCCCGGCGCGCGCATCATCGTCACCGGCTGTGCCGCCCAGACCGAGCCGGAGACCTTTGCCGAGATGGAAGAGGTCGACCTCGTTCTCGGCAACGAGGAAAAGCTGTCGGCGCATTCCTACCGGGCATTGCCGGAATTCGGCGTCAACGATTTCGAGAAGGTGCGCGTCAACGACATCTTCTCGGTGCGCGAGACCGCCTCGCACATGGTCGATTCGCTCGAAGGCCGCGCCCGCGCCTTCGTGCAGGTGCAGAATGGCTGCGACCACCGCTGCACCTTCTGCATCATCCCCTACGGACGCGGAAACTCGCGCTCGGTGCCGATGGGCGCCGTGGTCGAGCAGGTGAAGCGGCTGGTCGGCAATGGCTACGCCGAAGTGGTGCTGTCGGGCGTCGACATGACCAGCTACGGCGCCGACCTGCCCGGCGCGCCAAAGCTCGGCAAACTGGTGAAGACCCTTCTGAAGCAGGTGCCGGACCTGAAGCGGCTGCGGCTCTCCTCCATCGATTCCATCGAGGCCGACAAGGACCTGCTGGAGGCCGTCGCCTACGAAAGCCGGCTGATGCCGCATCTGCACCTGTCGCTGCAGTCGGGCGACGACATGATCCTGAAGCGGATGAAACGCCGGCATCTGCGCGACGATTCGATCCGCTTCTGCGAGGACGTGCGATCCGCGCGGCCGGAAATGGTGTTCGGCGCCGACATCATCGCCGGCTTCCCGACCGAGACCGAGGCGATGTTCGCCAACTCGCTGCGCATTGTCGAGGAGTGCGGCCTCACCCACCTGCACGTCTTCCCGTTCAGCCCGCGCGAGGGCACCCCGGCGGCGAAGATGCCGCAGGTCGCCCGCGAGGAGGTGAAGCAGCGCGCGGCGCAGCTGCGTGCCGCGGGTGACGCGGCGCACCGGCGTCATCTCGATTCGCTCATCTATTCGCGCCAGTCGGTGCTGGTGGAGCGCGAGCGCCTCGGACGTACCGAGGGCTTCACGCTGGCGACGCTCGACTTCGGCCAGCCCGGCGAGATCGTCGAGACGATCGTCACCGGCCATGACGGCACGCACCTCAACGCCGCGCCGCTGGCGCAGCGCGCGGCCTGAGGCGCAGATGGCGCTCGGCTTCATCAAGAAGGTCTTTTCGTTCGGCAAGGACGCGGCGCCGGGCGCACCGCCGACGCCTCCCGCGCCCGGCGAGCAGGGCGAAGGGCCGGTGCCAACGGCGGCGGCGGTCGCAGAAGACGCAGCCGTAAACGTCGCAGAAACTGGCTCTGCACCCGTCGATCACGGCGCTGCCCCTCACCCTCTCCCCGTGAGAGACGAAGAGAAGGCCACGCCGGCGCCTTCCGGAAAGGTCACTGTCACCGCCAGCGTGCAGGCCAAGGCCGAGCCGGTTCCCGTCGCGCCGGAGCCGGAGGTGCGAAAGAACTGGTTCCAGCGCATGCGCGACGGGCTGTCGCGCTCGTCGAAAGAGCTGTCCGGCAACATTGCGGGCGTCTTCACCAAGCGCAAGCTGGACGAGGAGACGCTGCAGGATCTGGAAGACGTCCTGCTGCGCGCCGATCTCGGCATGGAGACGGCGGTGCGCGTGACCGACTCCCTGTCCGCCAGCCGCTATGGGCGCGAGATCTCCGACGCCGACGTGCGTGCGGTGATGGCCGAGGAAGTGGAGAAGGTGCTGAAGCCGGTGGCGCTGCCGCTGGAACTCGACCTCAGACACAAGCCGCATGTCGTGCTCGTGGTCGGCGTCAACGGCACCGGCAAGACCACCACCATCGGCAAGCTCGCCGCAAAACTCACGGCCGGCGGGCTGAAGGTGATGCTTGCCGCCGGCGACACGTTTCGCGCCGCCGCGATCGACCAGCTGAAGATCTGGGGCGAACGCACCGGCTCGACCGTGGTCTCGTCGAAACTCGGCGCCGATGCCGCCAGCCTCGCCTTCGAGGCCTATGAGAAGGCGCGCGCCGACGGCGCCGACGTGCTGATCATCGACACGGCAGGACGGCTGCAGAACAAGGCCGAACTGATGGCCGAACTGGAGAAGATCGTGCGCGTGCTCGGCCGCCACGATCCGGATGCACCGCATACGGTGCTGCAGACGGTCGATGCGACGACCGGCCAGAATGCCCTCAATCAGGTCGAAATCTTCAGGAACATAGCCGGCGTGAACGGGCTGGTGATGACCAAGCTCGACGGGACGGCACGCGGCGGCATATTGGTTGCCATCGCGGCCAAGCACCGTCTGCCGGTTTATTTCATCGGCGTCGGCGAGCAGGTCGATGACCTCGAACCCTTCTCGGCCGGCGATTTCGCAAAGGCGATCGCGGGAATAGGATAGCCGCCATGAACCCTCCGATCCTCGAGCGCGAGCCGACCGATCCCCGCAAGAAGGAGATCAACCCGCTGCTCAAGCTGGCGCTCGAACTCGGACCGCTGCTGGTGTTCTTCTTCGCCAACACCAAGGGCGAATGGCTCGCCGAAAGCTTTCCGCTGCTGAACGAGCTGGGCCGGCCGATCTTCATCGCCACCGCGCTGTTCATGGCCGCCACGGCGATCTCGCTGCTCATCTCCTGGCTGCTGACGCGCACGCTGCCCATCATGCCGCTGGTCTCCGGCATCGTCGTTCTGGTGTTCGGCGGCCTGACTCTGTGGCTGAACAACGACACCTTCATCAAGATGAAGCCGACGATCGTGAACACGCTGTTCGGCGCGGTGCTGCTCGGCGGGCTGTTGTTCGGCCGCTCGCTGCTCGGCTACGTCTTCGATTCCGCCTTCAAGCTCGATGCCGAGGGCTGGCGCAAACTGACCTTCCGCTGGGGGCTGTTCTTCCTCTTCCTCGCCATCGTCAACGAGATCGTCTGGCGCGGCGCCAATGCGATGTACCTGCCCGACATTCAGGCCTCGGACGACCTCTGGGTGGCCTTCAAGGTCTGGGGCATCATGCCGATAACTTTGCTCTTCACCTTCAGCCAGATGCCGCTCATCATGCGGCATTCGGTGGATGACAAGGTGAAGGGCTGACGATGGAGTATCTGAAGACCCGCGAGGAGCTGCGCCAGATCTACGAAGACCCGGGCGCAAAGGGCAAGCGCAAGGAGCTGAGCCGGCTTGACGCGCACGCCCGCAACTTCCTCGCCAGGAGCCCGTTCGTGCTGATCGGCACGCAGGATGCCGATGGCAATGCGGACGTGACGCCGAAGGGCGACAAGCCCGGCTTCGTCGCCATTCTCGACGACCTCACGATCGCCATCCCCGACCGCCCCGGCAACAATCGCTGCGACACGCTGGAGAATCTGCTGGTCAATCCGGCGATCGGCCTGATCTTCCTCATTCCCGGGATGAACGAGACGCTGCGCATCAATGGCGAGGCGCGCATCACCATCGACAAGGATCTGCGCGAGAGCCTGTCGGTCGCCGGCAAGGCGCCGCAGGCCGTGATCGTGGTGAAGCTGCGCACGCACTACATGCATTGCGCCAAGGCGTTCATGCGCTCGGAACTGTGGGAACCGTCGAGCTGGCGACCGCGCGCCGAGATGCCGACGCTCGGCGAAATCCTGAAGGACCAGATGTCCCTGCCGGAATCGGCACGCGAGACCGACATCTGGCTCGACGAGGCCTACCGCGCGTCGATGTGGTAGGCATCGGCGCGGCTGCGAAACCGGCACGCCGAGGGGCGCTTAACCTCCGATTAACCGGACTTGCGCGAGGCGCATTGCTGCGTTGCAACATCGAATGTTGCGGTGCACATCGGGCAGTGCCATCTTCATCGCAACAGGGAGGAGCTTCGCCGTCGAGCCTGACGGCAACAAAGGAGCACGTCCATGTTCGACGCCATCATCCGCAAGACCCGCGACAGCATCGCAAAGCGCCGCCGCTACATGCGCATGGTCGAAGAAATCCAAGGTATGAGCAACCGCGACCTCGCCGACATCCGCGGCAATCGCGCCGAGATGCTGCAGCACGCCTATCTGGAAGTGTACGGCCGCTAATGGCCGGCTTCGCCTGAGCGACGGGGTGCAAGGCATCCCGTCGCCATCGCCCCCTGTCAGGGCTTCAGTGCCTTCTCGACTTCGGCCAGCAGGGCTTTTGCATCTTCCTCGCTGACGAGCGGACCGACCTGCTTGTAGAGGATGGTGCCGTCGCGCCCGACCAGGAACGTCTCCGGTACGCCGTAGACACCCCATTCGATGCCGGCGCGACCGGACTCATCCATGCCGATCTGCCGGTACGGGTTGCCGAGGCCCGCCAGAAACGCCGCGGCGTTGGCCGGCTTGTCCTTGTAGTTCAGCCCGACGATGTCGAAGCGGCCATCCTCGGCCAGCGCCATCAGCACCGGGTGCTCTTCGCGGCACGGCACGCACCATGACGCGAACACGTTGAGCAGCGTGACCTTGCCGGCAAACGAGCCCGAATCGAGGCCCGGCGTGCCCGAGCCTGGCAGCGCCGGCAGTTTCGTCGGCGGCGCCGGCTGGCCGACCAGCACCGACGGAATGCGCGCGATGTCGTCGCCCGACCAGAGGCGCGACAGGAAGACGGCCGCCAGCGCCAGGAAGATCACCAGCGGCAGCAGCACCAGCCAGCGGCGCGGCCGCACCGCGCCCGCCGTGCCTTCAGGCCCGCTGCTCATGCGTCGCGATCGGAGCGGCGGCGGATGCCGCTCGCCTCGAGCGCCGCCAGTTCGCGCCTGCGCGCGTTGCGGTCGAGCATGAGCCAGCCGAAGAGGCCGATGAGCGCCGCGGCCGAGATGCCATAGGCGGCAGCGACGAAGAGTTCGTGGCTCATGCGCTTTCCGCCTGCCGGGCCGCGATCCGCCGCATGGCGGCGACGCGCCGGCGCCAGATCTCGGTGCGCATCGCCATCAGATGCAGCGTCAGGAACAACAGCGTGAAGCCGACCGCCGAGATCATGAGCGGCCAGAGCAGCGACGGATGGATGGTCGGGCCGTCGAGGCGGAATACCGATGCCGGCTGGTGCAGCGTGTTCCACCAGTCGACGGAGAACTTGATGATCGGGATGTTGATGGCGCCGACGAGCGTCATCACCGCCGCCGCGCGCGCCGATTTCGACGGATCGTCGAGCGCGCGGGTGAGGGCGATCAGGCCGAGATACATCAGGAACAGCACGAACACCGAGGTGAGGCGGGCGTCCCACACCCACCAGGTGCCCCACATCGGCTTGCCCCAGATCGAGCCGGTGATCAGCGCCAGCGCTGTGAACACCGCACCGATGGGCGCAGCCGCCTTGAGCGCGACGTCGGCCAGCGGATGCCGCCACACCAGCGTCCCGAGCGCCGCGCACGCCATGACGCCGTAGCAGAACATCGAGATCCAGGCGAACGGCACGTGGATGTACATGATGCGCACAGTGATGCCCTGCTGGCGTTCTTCCGGCGCCGCAAAGCCCATCCACAGCCCGACAGCGATGGCGACAAGCGCCAGCAGCCCGAGCCAGGGCACGACGCGATTCACCAGAGCGATGAAGCGCGTGGGATTGGCGAGGCCGGAGATGACGCCGATTTCTGCCCGTGTCTGGCTCATGTGGAGGTTACATAGCCCTGCCGCGAAACACCCGCAATCGCAGCGCCCTGCGGCTTAAATGCGGTTGACCTTATCGTGATGCGGCTTCGGCCGCCGCCTCGCGCGCCAGCCTTTCGAGCAGCGCGACGGCCTCTTCCTCGCGGTCGGCCGGCACGAACAGGTGATCGTGGTGATAGGCCGAGACCGGGTTGACCGGCATGCCGTGGGCGGCGAGCCGCGCCGTGATCGCGGCCAGGAAGCCGACCGCATCGAGCGAGGAATGCACGTCGAGCGTGATCATGCGCGACAGGAAGGTGCCGGCCAGACCGGCCCGCGCCGCCGCCTGATGCTCGACGATCAGCGTGCGCCCCTCATCCTCCCAGAACACCATCACCGGGTCGATGGCGTCGGGGACAGGCTCGCCATGCGGCAGCGTGACAAAGAGGAAATAGTTCGGCTGCATGCGCGGCCGCATCGTCGCGAGCAGCCTGGTGAGGTTGGTTTCGCCGGGCATCGCGGTCTCCTCAGTCGGCATTCCAGCGCAGCGCCAGCGCGGCCGCCAGAGGTCCGAGCACGGCGAGGAACAGCGTCAGGCCGGTGAGGATCAGGAACGGCGGCAGGAACGGGTCCGGCTCGACGATCGCCGCACGGCTCGCCGAGACGCCGAAGATCAGCACCGGGATCGCCAGCGGCAGCACCAGCACGGACACCAGCACCCCTCCGCGCGGCAGGCCGACGGCCACCGCCGCACCGGCGGCGCCGATGAAGGCGAGCGCCGGCGTGCCGACCAGCAGCGTCAGCGTGGTCGCGCCGATGGCGAGCGGCGGCATGTTCATGAACAGGCCGAAGAGCGGCGAGGCAACGACGAGCGGCAGCATGGCGGCAGCCCAGTGCGCGAGGCACTTCACGAAGACGGTGAGCGCCGGCATGTGCCGCTCGCCGGCGAGGATCATCAGATCGAGCGAGCCGTCCTCGCGGTCGGCCTGGAACAGGCGGTCGAGGCCGAGCAGCGAGGCGAGCAGCGCGCCGATCCACAGAATGGCCGGACCGATGGTGGCGAGCAGGTTCAGGTCGGGACCGACGCCGAAGGGGATCGTGGTGACGACCGCCATGAAGAACAGCACGCCGACAAGCGCGCCGCCGCCGGAGCGCACGCCAAGCCGCAGGTCGCGCAGGAAGAGGGCTAGCATGAGCGACCGGGAATGTGGGTGTAGGCCAAGTCAGGCATCGACCCGCCCCATCCGCAGCGTCGCCCCTGTGAGCCCGAGCGGCAGGTGGGTTGCCGCCACGATCATGCCGCCGCCTGCCAGATGCGCCTGCATCAGCGCGGCGAACATCTCGTCCGACGCGGCGTCGAGGCCGCCGGTCGGCTCGTCGAGCAGCCACAGCGGCCGGTGGCTGACCAGCAGCCGCGCGATCGCCGTCCGTCGCCGCTGCCCGGCCGACAGATAGCCCCATGGGAGGTGCCCGATGCCGGCCAGCCGCACCGCCGCCAGTGCGGCATCGACCGACAGTCCCGGCTGGCCGAGAAAGCTGCGCCAGAAGCCGAGATTTTCGGCGACGCTGAGCGAGGTCTTCATCGCGTTCTGATGGCCGAGATAATGGCAGGCCGACATGGCGTCGGGCCATGGCTCGCCGCCACCCTCCAGCCGGACCGAGCCGGCGGCGGCCGGCAGCAGCCCGGCGATGACACGCAGCAGCGTCGATTTGCCCGCGCCGTTCGGTCCGGTGACGGTCAGGCTTTCGCCCGCACCGAGCGTGAAATCGACACCCTTGAACAACAGATCGCCGCCGCGCTCGCCGCCGAGTCCGGTGACAACCAGACGCATTCCAGCCTTGCCTCTCCAGCGTCCGTGCGCCGCAGCAATTTTTCCGCCACGCACTGGAATCCAGTTTTGAAATTCTCTAATAAGCCAGCAACCACGTCAGCGGTCGGCGTGGCAATCACTTTCTGCCGAACCAGCATCCGCGGCCTCCCGCGGGCTCGGGACGGACAGCGGAAATGGCCGTACCCGCACCTTTGCGCGTGATTCCCATGCCGAGGCGTCCATCCCAGGCACTAGAAGACAACGGGATCGCACGTGGCCAAATCACTCGACAGCTTCAACTGCCGCCGGACTCTCCGCGCCGGGGGTACCGAATACGTCTATTTCAGCCTTGTCGAGGCTGAGAAGAACGGACTGACCGGGGTGGCGCAGCTGCCCTATTCGATGAAGGTCCTGCTCGAGAACCTGCTGCGCAACGAGGACGGCCGCTCCGTCACCAAGGAAGCCATCCAGGCCGTCGCCGGCTGGCTCACCGACAGGGGCACCGCCGGCGTGGAGATCGCCTACCGCCCGGCCCGCGTGCTGATGCAGGATTTTACCGGCGTCCCGGCGGTGGTCGACCTCGCGGCCATGCGCGACGCGATGGTGTCGCTCGGCGGCGACCCGCAGAAGATCAACCCGCTGGTGCCGGTCGACCTCGTCATCGACCATTCCGTCATCGTCGACGAGTTCGGCACGCCGCTGGCGTTCGCCCGCAACGTCGAGCTCGAATACGAGCGCAACGAAGAGCGCTACAAGTTCCTGAAGTGGGGCCAGCAGGCGTTCCGCAACTTCCGCGTCGTGCCGCCCGGCACCGGCATCTGCCATCAGGTGAACCTCGAATATCTCGGCCAGGTCGTGTGGACCAACACCGAGGAAGGCGAGACGACCGCCTATCCGGACACCTGCGTCGGCACCGATTCGCACACCACCATGATCAACGGCCTCGGCGTGCTGGGCTGGGGCGTCGGCGGCATCGAGGCCGAAGCCGCGATGCTCGGCCAGCCCGTGTCGATGCTGCTGCCGGAAGTGATCGGCTTCCGCCTCACCGGCAAGCTGAAGGAAGGCGTGACCGCCACCGATCTGGTGCTCACCGTCACCCAGATGCTGCGCAAGAAGGGCGTCGTCGGCAAGTTCGTCGAGTTCTTCGGCAACGGCCTGTCCAACATGACGCTGGCCGACCGCGCCACCATCGGCAACATGGCGCCGGAATATGGCGCGACCTGCGGCTTCTTCCCGGTCGATTCCGAGACCATCCGCTACCTGACCATGTCGGGTCGCGCCGAGAGCCGCATCGCGCTGGTCGAAGCCTATTCGAAGGCGCAGGGCATGTGGCGCGACAATGGCTCGGCCGACCCGGTCTTCACCGACATGCTGGAGCTCGACCTCGGCGAGGTGGTGCCATCCATGGCCGGCCCGAAGCGTCCGGAAGGACGCCAGCCGCTGGAGCAGATCGCAGAGGGCTTCGCCGCGGCGATGGAGAAGGAATACGGCAAGGCCGCAGAGATCGGCGCCCGCTACAAGGTCGAGGGCACCAAGCATGACCTCGGCCATGGCGACGTCGTCATCGCGGCGATCACCTCGTGCACCAACACCTCGAACCCGAGCGTGCTGATCGGCGCCGGCCTGCTGGCGCGCAACGCCAACCGCCTCGGCCTGAAGCAGAAGCCGTGGGTGAAGACCTCGCTCGCTCCCGGCAGCCAGGTGGTGGCGGAGTATCTCGACAAGTCGGGCCTGCAGAAGGAGCTCGACCAGATCGGCTTCAATCTTGTCGGCTTCGGCTGCACCACCTGCATCGGCAACTCCGGCCCGTTGCCGGCTCCGATCTCCAAGACCATCAACGACAAGGCCCTGATCGCGGCAGCCGTTCTGTCAGGCAACCGCAATTTCGAGGGCCGCGTGTCGCCGGACGTGCAGGCCAACTACCTGGCGTCGCCGCCGCTGGTGGTCGCCTATGCGCTCGCCGGCACGGTGACCAAGGACCTGACCTCCGAGCCGATCGGCGAGGACAGGGACGGCAACCCGGTCTACCTCAAGGACATCTGGCCGACCTCGGAGGAGATCGATCGCTTCATCGCCGAGAACGTGACACGCGAACTGTTCACGCGCCGCTACGCCGATGTCTTCAAGGGCGACGAGTTCTGGCGCGCCGTGCAGGCGCCGGAAGGCCAGACCTACGCCTGGGACGACAATTCGACCTACGTGCAGAACCCGCCCTACTTCGTCGGCATGGGCAAGGAGCTCGGCAAGATCGGCGAGATCTCCGGCGCCCGCGTGCTCGGCCTGTTCGGCGACAAGATCACCACCGACCACATCTCGCCCGCCGGATCGATCAAGGCGGCGTCGCCGGCCGGCAAGTACCTGATCGACCACAATGTCGCAGTTGCCGACTTCAACCAGTACGGCACCCGCCGCGGCAACCATGAAGTGATGATGCGCGGCACCTTCGCCAACATCCGCATCCGCAACCGCATGCTCGGCCCGAACGGGCGCGAGGGCGGCTACACGATCCACTATCCGGACGCCGAGGAGATGTCGATCTACGACGCCGCCATGCTGTACCGGCAGGAGCGCGTGCCGCTGGTGATCTTCGCCGGCATCGAATACGGCAACGGCTCGTCGCGCGACTGGGCGGCGAAGGGCACCAATCTGCTCGGCGTGCGCGCCGTGATCGCGCAGTCCTTCGAGCGCATCCACCGTTCCAACCTCGTCGGCATGGGCGTCATCCCCTTCGTCTTCGAAGAAGGGACGAGCTGGCAGTCGCTCGGCCTCAAGGGCGACGAGCTGGTGACGATCGACGGCCTGTCGTCGATCCGCCCGCGCCAGAAGATGACGGCGAAGATCGTCATGGGCGACGGCACCGAGCTGAAGGTGCCGTTGCTGTGCCGCATCGATACGCTGGACGAGCTCGACTACTTCAAGAATGGCGGCATCCTGCAGTACGTGCTGCGCGACCTCGCCGCCTGAGCCTTGGCCCGACCGAGGTTCCGACCCGCCTGCGGGCGGCCTCCTTTCGATCCCCTCCAGCGCCCGCTGCCTTCCGCGGCGGGCGCCGCTCTCACCGCAATTTGACTTTGGGTTGACGCGGGCTTGCGCCTAGGATTTGGGCAAGAACAGAAGCCGGCGTACCGGCATAGTGCGGGACGGCCATGGAGTTGATCAATTTCCCCCGGCTGGCGGCTTCGGTGCTGGCCCTTTCGGTGCTACCCCTTGCGGGGTTGGCCGCACCGGCTGTTGCCGGCGAGGTGCAGAAGCCGCTGGGCGTGGTCGAGATGTTCACCAGCCAGGGCTGCAGTTCCTGCCCGAAAGCAGACGCGATGTTCGCCGAACTGGCCCGCAAGGGCGAGGTCGTGGCGCTCGCCTATCATGTCGACTACTGGGACTATCTCGGCTGGAAGGACACGCTCGCCAGCACGGAGAACACCGGCCGCCAGTATGAGTACATGCGCGCCTTCGGCGCCGCCTCGGTCTACACGCCGCAGGTGGTGCTCAACGGCCGCACCCATGTCAGCGGCTCCGACGGCGACGCCGTGCAGGCCGGTCTGCAGCAGATGGCATCGTCGGGCGAAGGCATGGCGGTTGGCATCAAGGTCAGCCGCAACGCCGATTCGATCATGATCGAGCCGGGTCCGGCTGCCGGCCCGCAGGCCGAGGCGCACGTGATTCTCGTCTACTTCGACCCGCCGCAGCCGATCGAGATCGATCGCGGCGAGAACAAGGGCCAGACCGTCACCTACTGGAATGCCGTGACCGGCGTCTATTCCGCCGGCATGTGGCACGGCACGGAGGCGCGCTACGAACTGCCGGCCTCCGAGATCGCCAAGAAGGGCGAGGGCGGCTGCGCCGTGCTGCTGCAGGCGGTCGGCGAAGACGATCTGCCCGGGCCGATTCTCGGCGCTGCGCTGATCAGTCCCCCGGCGCCGTCCGGGCAGGAATAGCTGTTCTCGAAAAAATCTTCCGGAGCCCCCAAGGAAACGACGGGGGCATTCGTCCAATCATCGTAGCCCGCCCTCTCCCGGGCTCGCCCGTTGACAAGAAAAAACCGGTGTCAGTTTGGGGCTGACACCGGTTTCAACTTTGGGATCGTCGCACTCGGTTCCTTGCTAAAACCGAGAGGTTGGTTCGATCCGACCCTGACCCGTGGGCGGGGGGCTTGGGGTTTACGAGTCAATGCCGGACCGAACCGTCTCAGGCAACGGGTGGATCGTCGTCTGACAATGGGGCGCCAGATAGGATAAACTGCGGCGCAAATGTGGCGCCGCATCACCAATTCTAACACCCGCGCCCGCGTTTGTGACTTGCACACCGCGCCGACGCCCAACTTGCTTCGCGCTTGCATTTCGGGATCGAAAGCGAAACACTTCCGTCGTCGAACTGTCATGGAAGGCATGCTGATGGCGGAGCGCGGTGGTGGCTCGGAGGGTGGGGAGGATTCTTCACAGCCGATACTCCTGCACGAGGCCAGGCAGCAGCGTCAGGACATGCCGGTAGCCTTCACCCGACCGGAGCTCGAGCAGATCCTTCGCCTGTACGGCCGCATGGTGGCGGCCAATGAATGGCGCGACTACGCCATCGACCACACCACCGAGCGCGCGGTCTTCTCCGTGTATCGCCGCGCCAGCGAGACACCGCTCTACCAGATCGTCAAGGATCCGAAGCTGGCGCGCAAGCAGGGCGCATTCTCGGTGATCGCCGCGACGGGACTGATCCTCAAACGCGGCCACGAGCTGGCGCGCGTGCTCAACGTCTTCGACCCCAAGCTGCGGCTGGTGGGCGCGTAGCCTCTACGGCCGAAAATTTCGTTCCGGCAGCGATTGGGAATCCGGCGGCAGCGCGTTGCCGTCATTCAGGGCGCGCTGCATCAGCACCGTATCCAGCCAGCGTCCGTGCTTGTAGCCGGAACCGGCGATGCTTCCGGCATGGACAAAGCCGGCGCGCGCATGCAACCGGACCGAGCCGCTGTCGTCACGACCGTCACCGATCACCGCCAGCATCTGCCGGAAGCCGAGCGCCTCGCAATCCGCGAGCAGACGCCTGAGCAGGCGCAGGCCGAGACCGGCGCGCTGGGCCGACGACGCCAAGTAGATCGAGTCTTCCACCATGAAGCGGTATGCCGGCCGCGCACGGAACGGTCCCGCACAGGCATAGCCCAGCACCGCGCCGTCGGCCGAAGCCGCCGCGACAGTCGGGTAGCCGTAGCGCCACAGCGCTTCGAACCGTCGCGTCATCTCGGCGACGTCGGGCGGCTTGAGTTCGTAGGTCGACGTGCCGTTCAGCACCGCCTCGGCATAGATGGCGGTGATCGCCGCGATGTCGGCTGGCTGCGCCGGCCGCAGCGCGATCGTGTCGTCGGACATGGCGCCAGTCTTGCCGCAGTCTGCGACAAAACAAAAGGGCGGCCTCGCGGCCGCCCTTCGTCAGGTCCGGTGTCGCCAGAGCTATTCGCGGTTGCTGCCCAGGAACTGAAGCAGGAACACGAACAGGTTGACGAAGTCGAGGTAGAGCGTCAGCGCGCCCATGATGGCCTTGCGGCCAGCGACCAGCGCGTCGTCGCCCTCGTAGTACATCTCCTTGATCTTCTGCGTGTCGTAGGCGGTCAGGCCGGCGAAGATCAGCACGCCGAGCGCCGAGATCGCGAAGCCGAGCCCGCTCGACTGCAGGAAGATGTTGACGATCATCGCCAGGACCAGGCCGAAGACGCCCATGATCAGGAACGAGCCCATCGCCGTCAGGTCGCGCTTCGTCGTGTAGCCGAAGAGCGACAGGGCGCCGAACGAGGCCGCGGTGACGAAGAACGTCTGCGTGATGCTCGTCGCCGTGTAGACGAGGAAGATGCTCGACAGCGAGAGGCCGAACAGGCCGGCGTAGACCCAGAAGGTGGTCTGCGCCGCGGCGACGCTCATCTTGTTGATGCGGAACGACAGGAAGAACACTGCCGCCAGCGGTGCCAGCATGATGACCCAGCGCAGGGCGGACCCGTAGATCGCGGCGCCGAATGCGGTCAGGCCCACACCGTTTGGCAGGTAGGCGACGATCGCCCCGTTGGTGGCGAGATAATAGGTGGCCAGCGCGGCGACACCGGTGATGCCCAGGCCGAGCGCCATCAGGTTGTAGACGCGCAGCATGTAGGCGCGCAGGCCCTCGTCGATACTCGCGTCGGCGCGGGTGCCGGCCGCTACGCGCGTCTGATAATTGCGGAAGTCAGACATTGAAGTCCTCTGTTTGCTTCTGCCCCGTCGGGTGTCGGGCAATATTGCCCAGGCGCCGCTGGCGGGACTCCAGCATGCCTACGGCGAAATATGCTCATTCTCGCGGGCGAGAACAAGACCGTGACCGTGCGAAATGGCGCGTGATCGCAAACAATGTATGAGATCAGAGGTTCCTGAGAACCGGCGCGGCCTTGTGGCCGAGGACCCGCCAGGTGCCGGCAAGGCCGATGCCGATGGTCAGCACAAGCGCGACAAACATCGTCCCGACCGCCACTTCCGGCAGGAAAACCCACGGAAGCGTCATGATTCGGGCGATGACGAACCATGCGGCGATGCCGCCGGCCAGCAGGGCGAACAGCGCGGTGGCGATGCCGAGCAGCATGTATTCGAACGAAAATGCCGCGATCAAAGTTTTGCGAGTGGCGCCGAGCGTCTTCAGCACGACGGCATCGTGGACGCGGGCGCGATTGCCCGCCGCCAGCGCGCCGGCAAGCACCAGAACCGAGGCGATCAGGGCGACGGCTGCCGCAGCACGGATCGCCGTGGCCAGCTGGCCGACAAGCTGGTTCACCGTCTCCAGCGCGTCCTTCACCCGCACCGTCGTCACCGCCGGGAAGGCGCGCGTGACGGCGTTGAGGATGCGTGATTCGTCAGCCGGCGATGCGCCGCGGTCGGTGAGCGTCGCCAGCCAGGTATGCGGCGCGCCGGCGAAGGCGTTCGGCGTGAGGATCATGACGAAGTTCATCGACATCGATTCCCATTCGACCGTGCGCAGATTGGCGATGCGCGAGGTGATGTTGCGGCCGAGCACGTTGATGGTGACGGTGTCGCCGAGCTTCAGCCCGATCTCACGTGCCTCATCGGCGGAGAACGACATCAGCGGTTCGCCGGAATAATCCGGCGCCCACCACTGCCCTTCCGGCAGCGAGGCATTGGGCGGCTGGGCGGCCGAATAGGTGAGGCCGCGATCGCCATTCAGCACCCATGCGCCTTCCGGCGGAACGGTCAGCTTGCGTGCGTCGACGCCGTTGATCGCCATGACGCGACCGCGCAGCGTCGGCACGGTGACGAGGGCGCCGTCCGGCGCCTCGCGCTGCAACAGCGCCTTGAAGGCGTCGAGGTCGGCGCTCTGCACGTCGACGAAGAAGAAATTCGGCGCGCGCTCCGGCAGGTCTCCGGCGATCTGGCGGCGCAGATTGCCGTCGATCAGCCCGAGCGCGACGAGCAGGGTCAGGCCGAGCCCGAGCGACAGCACCACCGATGGCGTCAGCGCGCCCGGCCGGTGGATGTTGCCGATCGCCAGCCGCATGACGGTCGAGCGCATGCGCGGTGCGCGCCTGGCCGCCGCGCGCACCAGCCAGGCGACGCCGCCGAGCACGGCAAAGGCGAAGACGATGGCGCCGACGAAGATCGCCGCGAGCCGCTGATCGGCCGAGATCCAGATCGCCACAGCAGCCAGCACCGCCGCGATCAGCAGCGCCGAGACGACATAGGCGAGGCGCGGCAGGCCGTGGCCTTCGAAACCCATCTCGCGGAACAGCGCAGTGGCCGGCACATCGCGTGCGCGGCCCAGCGGCAGCAGCGCGAAGGCGAGCGTGACCATGACGCCGAACAGCGCCGCGAGCGCCAGCGCGTCGGGGTAGAAGCCGCCTTGCGCCGGCACCGGTATGATGCCGGCCAGCGCCGCCCGCGCGCCGTAAGGCATGGCGGCTCCGATGAGCAATCCGACGGCGATGCCGATGGCGGAGATCAGCAGCATCTGGATGAGATAGACCGCGAAGACGAAGCGCCCGGAAGCGCCGAGGCTCTTGAAGGTGGCGATGACGCCGCGCTTGCCGTCGAGATAGGCGCGCACCGCGTTCGCCACGCCGACCCCGCCGACGACCAGCGCGGTCAGCCCGACCAGGGTGAGGAACTGCGAGAAGCGCTCGACATTGGCCGACAGGGAGGGCGCGGCACTGGTGCGCGTGCGCACGCTCCAGCCGGCTTCCGGAAAGTCGGTGGCCGCGCGCTCGCGCAACGCCGTCACCGCGTCGTCGCTGGTGCCGGCGGGCAGCTTCAGCTTGTAGACATGCTGCACGAGGCTGCCGGGCTGGACGAGGCCGGCCGCCTGCAGTCCGTCGAGCGACATCAGCAGGCGCGGCGCGAAGCCGAAACCGTCGGACACCGAGTCCGGCTCGCTGTCCAGGCGTGCGCGCAGTTCGAACGTGGCGGTGCCGACATTGAGGCGCGAGCCGATGGTCAGGCCGAGACGCTCAAAGAGCAGGTCCGGCGCGACAGCACCGAAGACGCCGTCCTTCTGGGCGAAAAGGTCGGCGCGCGGCAGCACCGGCTCGGTCTCCAGCGCACCATAAAGCGGATAGGCATCATCGACGGCTTTCAGCTCGACCAGCGACTGGTCGGAACCGTCCTCGACGCGCGCCATCGAGCGCATGGTTGCGCTCACGCCAAGCTGGCCGAGCGATTCGAGGAAGACCCGCTCGCCCGCATTCGCCTCCCGCTGGTTCAGCTCGAAGCGGATGTCGGCGCCGAGCAGAACCTGACCCTGGTCGGCAACGCCCTCGGAGATCGCGCGCGCCACCGAGTTGACGCCGCCAATGGCACCGACGCCAAGCGCGATGCAGGCGATGAAGACGAAGAAGCCGGACAGGCCGCCGCGCATCTCGCGCAGGGCAAAACGCAGGGCGAGCGCCAGCGGCTTGCGGACACCGTCGCCGGTTTCCATTCCCGCCTCAGGGAGGGTGGCGCGAAGCGCCGGTTCGGCCGCGTCGCTCAAAGGGCGGCCCCTGCCGCCTCACCGACGCTCGCAACCGGCACCGTCTCGATGCGGCCGGAGCGCATCGCCACCTGCCGCGAGCAGCGTGCCGCCAGCGCCGGATCGTGCGTGACCAGCAGCAGCGTCATGTTGCGTTCGCGCGCCTTGGCGAACAGCAGGTCGGCGATCTGCCGGCCCGTGGCCTGATCGAGATTCCCTGTCGGCTCGTCGGCGATGAGGATGCGCGGCGAAGGCGCCAGCGCACGCGCTATCGCCACGCGCTGCTGTTCGCCGCCGGACAGTTCGCCGGGATAGTGCGTGACGCGCTCGGCAAGCCCCACCGCCGCCAGTTCGCGCTGGGCGATCGCGAAGGCATCGCGCACGCCGGCGAGTTCGAGCGGCACCGCTACGTTTTCGAGCGCTGTCATGTTGGGGATGAGGTGGAAGGACTGGAAGACGATGCCGACATTGCGGCCCCGGAAGGCGGCGACCTCGTCCTCGCTGCGCCCATTGATCTGCTGACCCGCGATGCGCACGCTGCCGCTGTCGATGCGCTCCAGCCCGGCGATCACCATCAGCAGCGTCGACTTGCCGGAACCCGACGGGCCGACGATGCCGGTCGTTTCGCCGCCCTCGACCGACAGGCTGACGTTCTTGAGCACATGCACCTTGGAGGCGCGTTCGCCGAGTGTCAGCGACACGTCGTGCAGTTCGATGACGGCTTCTGCCACGGCTCGGTCGTCCTATATGAAGGCTGGAAGGGCGGCTGCGGCCCGGAGAATGCAGTGTCTGATATGGGTTTGGGTGTATGAGTTTCAAACACGGACTGCTTGCAGCGCTCGCCCTGTTCTTCGCAGGCGTTGGCGCGGCACAGGCCGAACCGTACCGAATCGTCGGTCTGGGCGACAGCCTGATGGCCGGTTACGGCCTCGGACCGGGTGAATCGATCCCCGAGCAGCTCGAGACGCGGCTGCGCGCCGCCGGTCACGATGTGTTGATCTCCAACGCCGGCGTGTCTGGAGACACGTCGAGCGGCGGCGCAGCGCGGCTCGACTGGTCGGTTCCGGAAGGCACCAACCTCGTGCTGCTGGAACTCGGCTCGAACGACATGCTGCGCGGCGTCACGCCCGACATCACCGAGAAGAACCTCGACGGGATGCTCGCCGCCCTGAAGGCGCGCGGCGTCGCCGTGCTGCTCGTCGGCATGCGGGCGGCGCCCAATCTCGGCGCCGACTATGTCGCTGCCTTCGAGGCGATCTTCCCCCGCCTTGCCGAAAAGCATGGCGTCCCGCTCTACCCGTTCTTCATGGATGGCGTGGCGGCCGACGCAGCCCTGCTGCAGAGCGACGGCATGCACCCGAACGCGAAGGGTGCCGCCATCATGGCGGAACGGATCCTGCCGGTGGTGGAGCAGATCGTCGGCGCTGCGACGCCGACAGAGTGAAACGATCGGTCTGACGCAGGGGAACCGCGATCAGACTGGAGACGACGATTATCCGCTTGCCCGCCAACGGCATCGGTGATTCGCTGAAAGTGCATTCGATTCGAGGAAGGGAGCCTGGCTATGCCGCGACTTTTCACCGCCCTCGAAATCCCGCGCGACGCGGCGATGTCGCTGTCGCTGCTGCGCGGCGGACTGCCCGGGGCCCGCTGGATCGACGTCGAGAACTACCATCTGACGCTGCGCTTCTTCGGCGACATCGAAGGCCACGTGGCCGACGAGATCGCCAATGCGCTCGACCGCGTGCACCGGCCGTCCTTCTCGCTGACGCTGTCGGGCGTCGGCGCCTTCGGGCAGAAGAAGCCGCATTCGGTCTGGGCCGGGGTGGCGCCTTCACCGGACCTCAGCGCGTTGCAGGCGGACGTCGAGCGCATCTGCCAGCGCCTCGGACTGCCGTCCGACCCGCGCAAATTCTCGCCGCACGTCACGCTCGCAAGACTGCGCAACACCGGCCCGATCGACGTCGCGCACTATCTGTCGGCGCGCGGCAACTTCTCCACCGTGCCCTTCAAGGTGTCGCGCTTCGTGCTGATGTCGTCGCGCGAATCCGTTGGCGGCGGCCCTTACATCGTCGAGGAAGCCTGGCCGCTGGCGGCGCAGGATGCCCACCGCACGCCGGTGTTCCCGGCCGCAAACGAGTTGCCGAGGTAATCGATGCGTCCGCAGAAGCTTGACGATGCTGCCGTGAAACAGGCGCTTGCCGCCATTCCCGGCTGGGAGATTGCGGGCGACGGCAAGTCGATCAGGCGCACCTTTGTCTTCAGGGACTTCTCCGAAGCCTTCGGCTTCATGACGCGCGTGGCGCTGGCGGCCGAGACGCTCGATCACCATCCCGACTGGTCGAATGTCTACAAGACCGTCGAGGTGACGCTGAACACGCATGACGCCGGCGGACTGACGCAACTCGACTTCGATCTCGCAGGCAAGATGAACCGCATCGCCGGTCGCTGATCGGCCCTTGCGTTGCGCGCCCGCAATGGCCAGATGAATCGCTGCGTCGAAGGAGGCGCATCGATGGCAGACGGACGCTTCGACCCGCGGCAGATGGCTGGCGGCATCAAGGCCGGCGATTTCTGGCGCACGATTGCGCGCGCCGCGCGGCAGCTGCCGTTCGTCGAGGATGTGGTTGCGTCCTACTACTGCTCGCTCGACCGCGACGTGCCGCTGAAGGCGCGCGCCATCATCTACGGTGCGCTCGCCTATTTCGTGCTGCCGACCGACACGATCCCTGACTTCCTCCTCGGCATCGGCTTCACCGACGATGCGGCCGTCCTGGCCGCTGCGCTCGGCGCCATTCGCTCGCATCTCACCCCGGCACATCGCCTGGCGGCGCGCGACGCGCTGGCAATCGATCGTTAAGCCTGCCGTCTGCGGGCAGCGGCGCGCCTCGGACCAAGCCCAACTCTTGCCGTTTTCGTGGCCTTCAAGATGGCGCAAGGGATGGCCGGGAGGTTGCTCGCAGGCGCGGGGCCTGCGACAGAATCGACCGGCAGGGCTCGAGGCGGCTTCACGCTTTGGTAACCCAGATTAAATCAAGATGAAGCGATTGGGACGGGCGGCTGCGCGGCCCCGGCACGATTCATCACGGACAGGAAACAGATCGACGATGCGCGGAACCGTATTCTCCATTGCAGCAATCGCAGCGCTGGCTTTCGCCGCTCCGGCGCTGGCGCAGGCCACCAAGATGGGCCAGCACAATGCATGGGGCACCTATAGCTATACGCAGAACAACGCCAAGGTCTGTTATGTCCTTACCGTGCCGACGGACAAGCAGCCGCCGACGCTCGATCATGGCGACATGTTCTTCTTCGTGAGCCAGAAGCCCGGACAGAACGTATCCTTCGAGCCGCAGTTCATCGCTGGCTACAATTTCAAGGAAGGTTCCAAGGTCCAGGTCACCGTGGCAGGCAAGAGCTTCTCCATGTTCACCCGCGGCAAGTCGGCGTGGATGGAGAACGCCGCCGAGGAGCCGCTGCTCATCGCTGCCATGAAGCAGGGCGCCGACATGAAGGTCGATGCCACCTCCGGCCGGGGCAACCCGACCAAGTACGCCTTCTCGCTGAAAGGCATCTCGGCCGCGCTCGATTCCATCAAGAGCTGCAAGTAGCCTCGTTCCGCCGAACCGATCTGGCTGAAGCAAAGCCCTCCGGACCGGAGGGCTTTTTCGTTTCACGCATTTGCGTTCGCCGAGACGCGTGCTAGCCACCTGCCATGGCTCAGAAGAAGGCTCATGAGGTCGACGGATGGCTGGCCCGGCCCGATCCGGCCTGCCGGATCGTGCTCATCTATGGCCCCGACCGCGGCATGGTGTCGGAGCGCGCCCGCTCCTTCGTCGCGAAGTCTGGCTTCCCGGCCGACGATCCCTTCAGCGTGGTGCGCATGGATGCCGGCGAGTTCGACCGCGAGCCCGGCCGCTTGCTTGACGAGGCGCAGACCGTTCCGATGTTCGCCGACAGGCGGCTGATCTGGGTGCGCAACGCCGGTTCGCAGAAGAATCTGGCCGACGACGTGAAGCTGCTGGCCGCCGACCCACCCGATTCGGCAGTGATCCTGATCGAAGCTGGCGACCTGAAGAAGGGCACCGGCCTGCGCGGCGTTGTCGAGGCGGCTCGGGCGGCCGTCGCGCTGCCCTGCTACCCTGATGAAGGCCGCTCCATCGATGCGCTGATCGACTCCGTACTGGAGAAGGCCGGCATGAGCATCGCGATGGATGCGCGCTCGTTGCTGCGCGCCAGCCGTGGCGGCGTTCGGTTGGCCGGGCGCGGCGAGCTTGAAAAGCTGTTCCTTTACGCGCAGGGCCGCCCGCAGATCACCGTTGACGATGTTTCGGCAGCGATCGGCGACGTCGCCACGCTGTCCTCCGACAAGGTCATCGACGCGGTGCTCGGCGCCGATCTGGCGCTGTTCGAGCGGGTCTTTGCGCGCGTGACCAGCGCTGGCGGCCAGCTGCAGACCATGCTGTCCGCCGCCATGCGGCAGTTTCAGCCGCTGCATGCGGCGCGGGCGGCGATGGAGTCGGAAGGCAAGGGCGCCCAGGCTGCCATGGCCTCGATGCGCCCGCCCGTCTTCTTCTCGCGCCAGAAGCTGGTTGAGGGCGCGCTCGGCCGCTGGGATCTCGACGCGATGACACGCATCCTGTCGCGCCTGCAGACCGTCGTGCTGGAGTCGCGCAAGCGCCCAGACCTGGCCGAGGCACTGGTGCGTCAGGCGTTCATCGGCATCATTGCGGAAAAGGCGGGCCGGCGGTCTCGCTAGCCGGCTAACGAGACAGCCTGCGCACCAGCTCGTCGAGCTGCTCCAGCGAACGATAGCTGATCTTCAACTCGCCGCCCGGGTCCTTGTGGCTGATGCTGACCTTGAGCCCGATCGCATCCGCGATCTGCTTCTCGAACGCGAGCGTGTCGGCATCCTTTTCGGCCCTGCCCGACGAAGCCGGTCTCGCGCTCGTACTGTCGCCCTTCTGCGCCAGCGCTTCCGCCTGCCGCACCGACAGGCCGCCCTCGATGATGCGTTTTGCAAGGGCAGCGGGATCGCTGGCTGTGACCAGCGTGCGCGCATGGCCGGCGGACAGCGCACCGTCGACCAGCATGTCGCGGATGACGTCCGGCAGCTTGAGCAGGCGCAGCGTGTTGGCGACATGGCTGCGGCTCTTGCCGATGACCTGACCGAGATCCGCCTGGCTGTAGGCATGCTCGTCGATCAGCTGCTGATAGCCTTGCGCTTCCTCGACCGGGTTGAGATCCGCACGCTGGACGTTCTCGATGATGGCAAGCTCGAGCGCCTGGCGGTCATCGACCTCGCGGACAATGATCGGCACCTCGGTCAGGCCGGCCTGCTGCGCGGCCCGCCAGCGGCGCTCGCCGGCGATGATCTGATAGTGCCCTGCCTCTAACGACGGTCGCACCACGATCGGCTGCACGATCCCGTGCTCGCGGATCGACTGCGTCAGATCGGTGAGATCGCTGTCATTGAAGGTGCGGCGCGGATTGCGCGGATTGCGCTCGACAAACTCGATCGGGACGTTGCGATCGGCCGATACCGGTGCCGCGTCGGCCTGGGCCGGACGGTCGATTTCGCCGATCAGCGCGGCAAGTCCGCGGCCGAGCCGCTTGCGGGACGGATCGTCATTCATGGAATCGCTCACTCGGTCGCCTCACGCCGCCTGCAGCCGGCGCTCGCGCCGGATCACTTCCGAAGCGAGCTGCAGATAGGCCTGGCTGCCGCTGCATTTCAGGTCATACAGGATGGCGGGCTTGCCGTAGGACGGCGCCTCAGAGACACGCACATTGCGGGGGATGACGGTCTGGTAGACCTTCTCGCCCATGTAGGCGCGGACGTCGTCCACCACCTGGTTCGCCAGATTGTTGCGGCCATCATACATGGTCAGAACGATGCCCTGGATGCTCAGGCCGGGATTGATCGAGGCGCGCACACGCTCGACCGTGTTGAGCAGCTGGCTCAGGCCTTCCAGCGCGAAGAACTCGCACTGCAGCGGCACCAGCACCGAATCGGCGGCCGCCATCGCGTTCATGGTCAGCAGGTTCAGCGACGGCGGGCAGTCGATCAGCACATAGGTGAAGGCCGCGTCGCCATGCGGGCCGGCACGCAGCGCGTTGCGCAGGCGCAGCGCGCGGTCGGCGGAGGACGCGATCTCCATCTCGACGCCGAGCAGGTCGAGCGTCGACGGGACGATCGAAAGGCCGGGGACGGCCGTCGGCATGGCCGCCGCCTCGATCCCCGCGGTCCCGATGATGACATCGTAGGACGAGACGGCGCGATCACGCCGGTCGATGCCGAGGCCGGTGCTCGCATTGCCCTGCGGGTCGACGTCGATGATGAGGACGCGCTCGCCGATGGCGGCGAGTGCGGTTGCCAGATTGATGGTGGTCGTCGTCTTGCCGACGCCGCCCTTCTGGTTCGCGATGGTGATGATTCTCTGTTTGCGTTCCATGCCGGCCACGCTGCTCTTTACGGACTGTTAACCGCCTCGGCGGTTTCCGACCGCCCGTTTCAGCTCGGTGATTTCGAGAATCACGCTGTCGGGTTCGATCCTGCTCGGATGTACTATCAGATTGAAATTCCAAGCGTGAGAGCTTTGTTCCACTTCCATCCGGTAGTCCCGGCCTTTGTGAAAGAGTCCCCTTGCGCCGGACGAAAGCCAGGGCTCGGCAAGGCCGAAAAGCACGTCCAGCGGCGCCAGGGCGCGTGCTGTCACGACTTCCGGGCTGAAACTCAGCGCTTGGTGGGAAGCCTCTATTCGCACCGAATGGATCTCCGCCCGGGCTCCCACCTCTCCCAAGGCCGCCTGCAGGAATGCGGTCTTCTTGCGGTTGCTTTCGATCAGCGCGATCCTGCTGCCTGGTCGCTCCTGCAGGAGGGTGGCGACAATCGCACCCGGAAAGCCGCCGCCTGAACCGATGTCGACCCAGCGCGAGGCCTTGGGGGCCAGGGGCATCAATTGAGCACTGTCGAGTATATGGCGCTGCCAGAGGCTCGCCAGCGTGGACGGAGCCGAGAGATTGATCCGGCCCGCCCATTTCCTGAAAGTCGCTTCGAACGTCTTCAGCCGTTCATATGTTTCACGTGAAACGTCTCCGGCGACGGATCTCAGAGATTCGTACTCGCTCACGCTGCACTCCGCGCCCCGGCGCTCTTCGCATAGGCGACGAGAAGCCCGAGTGCCGCAGGCGTCATCCCATCGATCTTGCGAGCCTCCGCGATGCTCCGTGGCTTCCG
>JBFXFO010000021.1:0-37219 GCA_050178915.1 Rhizobiaceae bacterium
ATTCGGGCCTCTCTTCGCCCACAGATCGTCAGCAATCTTGCGCACACGGTCCGCGATTGCTTCCAGTTCGGACTCGTCCTTCCGGAGTGTGCTTTCGAGCGCCTCGATGATTGCTTCATCGACCGAAATGTTGCGCTTCGCCGCCAGTTGCTTGGCGAGTTCGTAGGCGCGAGGATTGTCAATGTGGAGGTTCATGGCGTTCGTCCTGCATGCCGAACATAGCTCTTCGGGCGCCCAGAATCCATTCCGCACAAAGAGAAACGGCCGGGACAAGCCCGGCCGTTCTCGCTCGGTTTCCCACCAGCCGTCAGGAAACCTGGCTTTTCACGAAGTCCTTCACGATCGAGACGATGCCGCGGCCAAGCAGCGTGTCGAGAGCGTCGATGAACTCGTCGACGTTCTCCCTGCTGCAGATCAGCGGCGGCTCCAGCCGGATCACGTTGCGGTTGTATTCGGTAAAGGCCACCAGCACGCCGAAATCGCGCAGCAGGAGCGAGCCGACGAAGCCTGAGAGCGAGCCTTTCAGCTTGTCATCAAGCACCGAGACCACCGGCCGCAGCACGAAGGGGAGCGTCTGCGAGAAGTCCTGGAACTCCAGCCCGACCATCAGGCCCTTGCCGCGAACGTCCTTGATCAGCTTCGGATGCTTGTCCTTAAGCTCGTTCAGACGCGCCAGTAGATAGTCGCCCACGATGGCCGAGTTCTCGATCAGCCCCTCGTCGTAGAGCACGTTGAGCGTCTCGATGGCCGTGACCGAAGCCTCGCCGATGCCGCCGAAGGTGGCGGCCGCGTGGATCATCGCCGTCTTCGACGTGCCATAGGCCTTCATGTAGACGTCGCGCTTGGCGATCATCGCGCCCATCGCTGTCTTGCCGCCGCCGAGCGATTTTGCCAGCGCGGTGACGTCCGGCACCACGCCATGGTGCTCGAAGGCGTAGAAGCGGCCGGAACGGCCGACCCCGCACTGCACCTCATCGGCAACCCACAGCACGCCATACTGGTCGCAGAGCGAGCGCAGCTTCCGCCAGAATTCGGTCGGCGCCTGCAGGATTCCGCCCCCGCCCTGGATCGTCTCCAGCACGATCACACCGATCTGCGGATCGGCCTTGAATGCCGCCTCGATGGCGTCGATGTCGCCGAACGGCACGCGCACGGTGTTGTCGACCAGCTTGAACTCACCACGGTAGAGCTGGCCGTCGGTGATCGACAGCACGCCCTTGGTCTTCCCGTGGAAGGAATTCTCGGCGTAGACCACCTTCGGCCGCTTCGGGCCGGCGGCACGCTCGGCCACCTTGATCGCGGCCTCCATCGCCTCGGAACCGGAAGAGCCGAAGAACACCATGTCGAGTTCGCCGGGCGAAATGGCCGCCAGATTGTGCGCCAGCGCCGCCGCATACTGCGACATGAAGGCGATGGCGATCTCGTGCCGCATCTCCTCCTGGAACTTCTTGCGTGCCGCGAGGATGCGCGGGTGATTGTGGCCGAGCGCCAGCGAGCCGAACCCGCCGAAGAAGTCGAGGATCTTCCGGCCGTTCTGGTCGTAGTAGTACATGCCCTCGGCACGCTCGACCTTCACCTTGTGGAAGCCGAGCAGCTTCATGAAATGAAGCTGGCCGGGATTGATGTGCGCCTTGAACAGGTCGGTCATCCTGGCGATGTCGAGGTTCTTCGCCTGCTCGACGGTGAGCAGGTCCGGCTTGCCGATTGCAGGCGCCAGCGACGGCGCCTCGACGATGGCCCGCGCGTCGGCAGCCTGTGGCTTGGTCATTACGGTCATGGAGTGCCCCCTTACTCGGCCGGTACGTGGTTGGCAGCCACCGCGTGGCCGTCTTTCTTGGCGCGATATTCGCGATACGCCGCGATCAGCATGTCCTCGTCGCGGTACTTCGGGACCCAACCGAGCTGGCGCTCGCCCTTGGACACGTCGAGCAGGCACTCCTCGTCGGCGATGAGGTACTGCTCCGGATCCATGATCGGCATGTCCATCCAGTCGAGCAGGTCGAGCGTGCGCTTCACCGCCCATCCGGGCGTCGGCACCAGGATCGACTTCGAGCCGGCGAACTTGACCAGATCACCGAGCAGCTTCTTCACCGGCGGCGGGTTGAGCGAGCCCAGATTGTAGGCCTCGTTCGGCACACCCGCCTTCCACCCGAGCCGCGCCGCCTCGGCGCAGTCGAACACGGAAATGAACTGGTACGGATTGCGGCCCGATCCGATCATCGGCACCGGCAGGTTCATGTCGATCAGCTTGAACAGCTTCTCCAGGATGCCGAGACGCCCCGGCCCGATGATCAGGCGCGGGCGGAACAGCGAGATGTTCATGCCCTTCTCGCGCCATTTCCAGGCCAGCTGTTCGGTCTCCCATTTCGACATGCCGTATTCGCCGAGCGGCGCGACCGGGTGATCCTCGGTCATCGGCGACGTCTTGGTGTGGCCGTAGATCATGTCGGTGGTGAAATGGACGAGCTTCGGCGCGCCCACCTTGTCCATAGCCTCGATGATGTGGACCGTGCCGTGATAGTTCACCGGGTAGAAGAACTCGTGGCGCTTGGCCCGCACCTGGATCGGCGACAGCATCTTGGCCGACAGATTGTAGACCATGTCGTCGGCCTTCATGCCGACGGCCTCGACTGCGGCACGGTCGGTCACATCGGTGTGGATGTGACGCACCGACCGGTAGTGCGGCAGGTCGCTCTTGACGATGTCGGCGACGACAACCTCTTCGCCATCGCTGACCAGTTTCTGGGCGAGATGGCGTCCGACGAATCCGTCGCCGCCGAAGATGACGTGTCTCATCGGGCAAGCTCACTGGTCTTGAGGGTTTCGGAAGGGGTGTCGGCAACGGCGTGGCCGCTGCCGCCCTGGGCGATCAGGACAGTTCCGACGCAGATGAAGGCGATGCCGCCGATGCGCCAGGCGTTCATGTCCTCGTGGAAGACGAAATAGGCAAAAACCGCCACGGCCACGTAGGCCAGGCTGAGGAACGGATAGGCGAAGGAGAGCTCGACCTTCGACAGCACATAGAGGTGCGAGGCCATGGAGATGACGAACGTCAGCAGCCCGGCAAACACCCACGGACTGAACACGATCTGCAGGATCTTCACGACCGGGTTGGCGCCCTCGAACGAGATCGTCCCGAGCGACATCATGCCCTGCTTCAGCATGAGCTGAGCGGCGGCGTTGGTCATCACCGTGAAGAGAATGAAAGCGAGATATTTCATCTTTTGTCCTCGGGATCAGGCAGCGGCGCGCGCCATGCGGCCGTCGTGGCTGGCGAGCCTGAGCGCGGTGCGCTGCCAGAACGCCGACAGGAATGCGGGATCGCGCCGTGTTTCCAGTCGTCCCCAGTCAGGGAACGAGCGCGCGAAAGTCTTCGGGCTCATGCGCGCGTCCTTGTAGGGATTGATCGCGCCGCCGGCGTCGATGACGATGTCGTCGAGCTGCGACAGCAGGGCGAGCGTGCGCGCGCCGCCATTGGGGAAGTCGAGCGTCAGCGTGTAGCCAGGCCGCGGGAACGAGACGATACCCGGCGAAGGGACAGAGCCGAAGCGCTTCAGCACAGTCAGGAACGACCCCTGCCCCGCATCGCGCGCCGCCGCGAGCAGTTTCGGCACGATCGCCCGCGCAGCGTCGAACGGCACGACGCTCTGGTGCTGGAACAGGCCCTTCGGCCCGTACAGCCGGTTCCAGTTGCGCACCCCGTCGAGCGGGAAGAAGAAGCCCTGGTAGCCGGACTTTCGCGCCCTCGAGCCACTGCCCTTGCGCCAGTGATACGCCTTGTTGAACAGCGTCAGGAACGGCCGGTTCAGCACGTTGAAAGGCGGTTGCAGCGGCACCGACAGCAGGCCGCCCGCCGGCGACGCCGCGCGTGCTCCCGCCTCGGCGTGATTGCCGGTCATAAGCAGGCCGCGCCCCTCGGCTTTGCCGGTCGCCAGCTGGTCGATCCAGGCAACCGCGTATTCATTGGCCTCGTCGGCCGCCTCGGCGAGGTCGAAATATTCCGACAGGCCGGCAAACGGCGTCACCTGCTCGGCAATGTCGAGCGACGGCACGCGCAGCAGTCTCAACGTCACGGTGAGGATGATGCCGGTCAGGCCCATGCCGCCGATCGTGGCAGCGAACAGGTCGGCGTTCTGCGTCGGCGTGCAATGATAGGTGGTGCCGTCCGAACGCAGCAGCCGGAACGACTCGACGTGGCAGCCGAACGTGCCGCGGCGGTGGTGATTCTTGCCATGGATGTCGTTGGCGACGGCGCCGCCCAGCGTCACGAACTGCGTGCCCGGTACGACCGCCGGGAACCAGCCCTGCGGCGCGGCATGCGCGATCACATCCGGCAGCATCGCACCGGCCTCCGCCTCCAGCACGCCCGTTGCCGCATCGAAGGCGAGGATGCGGTTGGCGCCGCGCATGTCGATGACCGTGCCGGAGGCCGCCTGGCATGAGTCGCCATAGCTGCGGCCATTGCCGTATGGCAGCATCGATTGCCAGCGCGTCATCGCGCCGGGCGGCGCTGCCAGCACCTCGGCGATGCCGATGGAGCGGTTCGCGCCAGGCGTCGCACGCCCGAAGCTCTCGAGGCGTGGCGCCATCATCAGAGCCCTGCCGCGAACAGGAGGCAGGCGCCGAATCCGACCATGATCTGGCTGCGCCAGTCGCGGATGATGAAGACGACCGGATCGTCATGCATCTCGTCGCGCCGCGCCAGGATCCAGATGCGGATGGTGAGGTACAGCACGATCGGCGGCAGCGGCCACATGATGAACGGGTGGTCGTACTGCGCGGCGACGGTGTTGCCGTGCAGGTAGAGCGCCAGCACCAGCGCCGAACAGAAAGCCGAAGCCATGCCGGCCTGCGCCACGATGTCCTCGTCCTCGGTGCGGTATCCGCGGCCGGCTATGCGCTGCTTCGAGTCGAGCGACGTGGTACGCAGCTCGACGTAGCGCTTCACCAGCGCCAGCGAGAGGAAGAAGAAGATCGAGAAGGCGAGCAGCCAGAACGACACGGTTGCCCCGGTCGCCGCGGCGCCGGCAAGGATGCGCATCGTGTAGAGGCCGGCCAGCGTCAGCACGTCGAGCAGCAGCATGCGCTTGAGCGACAGCGAGTAGGCCGTGGTGATCACGAGATAGGTGGCAAGCACGCCCCAGAAGAGCGGCGGCAGGAAAGCGGCGGTAAGCACGCTGATCGCCAGCAGCAGGAAGCTGGAGGCAAGACCGAACTTCACCGACAGCGCGCCGCTTGCGAAGGGGCGGTTGCGCTTCGTCGCGTGCTTGCGGTCGAGTGCAAGGTCGAAGAAGTCGTTGACGATGTAGATCGCCGACGCCGCCGTGCTGAACGAGATGAACGCCAGCAGGCAGGCGACCAGCATCTCGACGTTCGCATATTCGTGCGACAGCACCATCGGCACGGCGATGAGGCCGTTCTTGAGCCACTGGTGCACGCGCAGCATCTTGCGGACGACACGAAAGGAGGGCTTCGGCGCGTCCAGCCGCTCGGCGCCGTGCTGGGCCTGCCAGCGCGAAGCCGCCCGGTCGGGCGCAACGACGATCGCCGCGCGGGCAGCGTCGAAGACCTTGAGGTCGTGATAGCTGTTGCCTGCGTAGTCGAAGCCGCCATCGCCGAACGCTTCGACCAGCGCCGCGCGCTTGCGGCCGGCGGTCATGTTGTTGTTCATGTCGGTGCTCAGCACGCGGCTGAAGACGCCAAGATGCGCGGCGATGGCATCGGCAAACTTCTTCGGCGTGCCCGTGGCCAGCACGATGACGCGACCGGCGGACCAGTCCGCATAGAGCCGTTCGAGCAGCGCCTGGCGGTAGGGCAGAACGGTGGGATCGATGTCGACGCGCAGCGAGATCTGATGCTTCAGCCAGGCCGGGCCCTTCAAAAGCCATACCGGGATGAGGAACATGTAGAGCGGATTCTTCTTCAGCAGAAGAAAAATGCCCTCCCAGAGAAGGTCGGTCGCGATCAGCGTGCCGTCGAGATCGACAGCAAGCGGAACAGCGATCCTGTCCGATCTCGCATCCATTGCTACGCCCCTGATCCAGTCCTCACCCTCGCTGGCATATAAGGCGCAGGGCTGACGGCGCAGTTAAACCGTAAGGCTTTGGAGCGTGGCTTTGATGCCTTTCGGCACCCATCCTTAACGGGCGCTTACCGGCATATGAAAAAGGCCGGGCATATGCCCGGCCCTTGCCAGTTTCGCTGGGAGGATGCGCCTACTTGATGCGGGCGACGCCGCCCGAAATCTCGATCGTCTCGGCGCCGGTCAGCGGCGCGACATCGCCATTGGGCAGCGTCACGAAGCAGCCATTCGGGCAGAAATCAACGCTTTCGCCGGCGGCAAGCGCCAGTTCGGTGCGCGTCGAGCCCTCGGTCACGATGATCGTGCGCGGCTCGTTGTCGAGGTTGATCGCGCTTGCGGCGTTCCCGACACCAGCGGTGGCGAGCAGCGCCAGAACCGCGAAGCTGATCTTCTTCATTCCTTTGGTACCGGTGTTGCCACCGCTCCGTTGAGAGGGGATCTGCCCCTTTTTCCGAGGCAATCTATAGGTGGCCGAACCTGAACCGCAACTGAATGGAACCGTCAGGCCTCGTCATTGTCGGGATCGGGCCGGCTGGCGCGCCGCTTCGGCTTGCGCGGCGCCGGCTGGCGCTCGATCAGCGCCGCCTCGGCCTTGTCATCGTCGCCCGGCCAGTCCGGACGAGCCGCAGCCTTGTCGACATGGCGCGGAGCACCGGGGATCTCGATGCCCTCCTCGTTGAAGGCCCGGAGAAGCGCAAAGCGGATGTCGTTCTGCACGACAGTGCCGTTGAGGATGTCGGCCACGAACACCCTGATCTCGAACTCCATGCCGGCCGTGCCGAAATTGGCGAAATAGACGAACGGTTCGGGGTTCTTGAGCACCAGAGGATGCGCCCGCGCGATCTCCTGCATGATCTCGTAGGCGCGCTTGCCGTCATGCCCGTAGGCGACCTGCACCTTGATTTCGGTGCGGCCGAGCTTGTTGCGCAGCGTCCAGTTGCCGACGGCGGCGTTGATCAGCTCGGAATTGGGCAGGATGATCACCTGCCGCTGGAACGTCTCGATCTGCGTGGCGCGCACGCTGATGCGCTTGACGATGCCGCTGGTCTGGCCGGCGACGACCCAGTCGCCGACCTTGAACGGCCGTTCGGCCAGCAGGATCAGGCCGGAAACGAAGTTGTTGACGATGTTCTGCAGGCCGAAGCCGATGCCGAGCGACAGCGCACCGGCGACAAGGGCGATGTTCGACAGGTCGATGCCGGCGGCCGATACGCCGATGAGGACTGCAAGCCCGATGCCGACATAGCCGATCCCCACGCGGATCGAGTTGCGAACGCCGACATCGACCTTGCCGCGCGCCATGACCGAGCCGTCGAGCCAGCGCTGGAACCAGCGGGTCACGAAGTAGCCGACGACAAAGACGACGATGCCCGTGAACACACCGCCGAGCGAGAAGGAGAAGGAGCCGATCCGGATTTCGCTGGCGAGACGATAGACCCAGGTGAGGATGTCGCCCGGCTGGAAGCCCCACTGCAGCAGGATCAGCGGTACGGCAACGACGACGATCAGGATGTTAGTCGTTATTCCGAAGACGAGCGAGACCTGGTCGTGGGTGGCGTCGTCGAGGCTGAACCAGCGGTCCATCCTCTTGCCAAGCCGCGTGTTGCGGAACGCGCCTTCCTCCGAGATCGCCCGGGTCGACTGGAAGCCGAGATACATCATCGCCAGGATCGCGCCGGTGACGACGATCTGCTGCGACAGGAAACGCGCCATGCCGATATAGCCGGTCAGCGCGGCAAGGATCGTACCGACGCCAAGCAGGAACAGCACGAAGCGGACGGACCAGTGCCAGCGGCGCGGCCTGCCGTCGGCGTCCATGAACGGACGCACCAGCCCGATGCAGATGACCAGCAGGCCGGTGATGATGGTCGAGAAGAACGCTTCCACGACGGTCAGCGACAGCGGCGAGCGCATCACCGAGTAGATGTCGCTGAACAGGTAGTCGAGCCCGGTGAAGAAGGCGGTCAGCGTCACCAGCCTGACCAGCGTGCGAGCAGCCCGATTGTGAACCGGGATCAGCCGCCACGCCGGCAGTTGCGGCGCGACCATGCGGCTCGACAGCCGGTGGACGAAGAAGACGATGCCGATCACGTTGAACAGCGAGCGCATCATGGCGCCGATGTCGCCGCGCAGCACCTGGAAGTAGTCGAACAGCAGATACGTCGCCGCGAGGAAGACGTTGAGCGCCATCGACGGCAGCAGCGTCGACCAGAACGCCACCGACAGCCGCGCCACATAGCTGGGAGAGGTGTCGGCGGGATCGGGGTGCAGCACCGGATGGAAGATCCGCCGCCCGCCGATCATCAGCACCGCGGCGGCGAGCAGCGCGAAGAACGCGGCAGCCAGCACCGACGGCAGCTTGTACTGGACGACGAAGCGGCCCCAGGACGAGACCGTCCACCACCAGTCGCTCGCCTCCTTGACGAAAGCCTGCGCGCCTTCCGCGAAAAGCGCGTAGTCGATCACGTAGTGCTTGGTCAGCAACCGCGCGAACAGTTCGCGCCGGATCTCGGCGATGCGGTCGATCAGGCGGCTGGTGCGGATGGACTGCGTTTCGGCGATGCCTATCAGCGCGCTGATCTCCGCCTTCTCGCTGGTCAGACGCTGCCGCTCCAGCGTGATAATGTCGGGCTCGGTCGGCTGCCCCGCCGCCGGTGGCGGCCCGATCTGGTCGAGGCGGGTGTTGATTTCGGCGAGCCGCGGCCTGAATGCGAGCGCGCTGTCGAACAGTTTGCGCTCGACCTCCTCCAGCGACAGGCGGATTTCCACCAGCCGCGTGTCATCCTCGGCATTGGCCTCGATGCGTTTCTCGATCTCGTCGATCTGCGTTCGCAGGTCGGTCAGGATGCGCTGCTGCTCGTCGAGCAGGCTGCCCTCGGCGTTGCCGAAGCTCTGTGCGTGCGCGATTGCCGGCGCCAGCAGCCAGAGGAGCAGCAGAAGCGGCAGAGCGAAGCGCCGCAGCGTCGGTCGGGACAGCATGCCGAAAATGTCCGAATCCCCCGGACAGGCGTTGAGAACCCGGGCATCCTTAAAGAGGCCGCCCGGTCCGGGCAAGCGATGGGCCGGAGTCGGCGCTGCGACGGGCGATGGCGGAAAATTCGCCTTGACGCGCCGGCCTGCCCTATAGTCTCAGGGCTCGCCGCGAACGGATGCCTTATCAAATGGCGGAATACTCAGCCTTTTCCCTGCTCAAGCATGCCTTCTCGGGCAACCGCGACTGGAAGCCCGCGTGGCGCAAGCCGACGCCGAAACCTTCCTACGACGTCATCGTCGTTGGCGGCGGCCATGGCCTGTCGACCGCCTACTACCTCGCCAAGGAGCACGGCATCACCAATGTGGCGGTGCTGGAGAAGGGGTGGCTCGGTTCCGGCAACATCGGCCGCAACACGACGATGGTGCGCTCCAACTACCTGCTGCCCGACTCGATCCGCTTCTACGAGCATTCGGTGAAGCTGTGGGAGAACCTTTCCCACGACTTGAACTACAACGTGATGTTCTCGCAGCGCGGCGTGCTCAATCTGGCGCACACCCCGGCACAGGCCGACGACTACATCCGCCGCGGCAACGCCATGCGCCATCAGGGCGGCGACGCCGAGTGGCTGACCGCTGAGGAATGCGGCCGCTATGCCCCCGGTCTCGACATCTCCGGCTCCGCCCGCTTCCCGGTCGTTGGCGGCCTGGTGCAGCGGCGTGCCGGCACGGCGCGGCATGACGCTGTCGCGTGGGGCTACGCCCGCGCCGCCGACAGGCGCGGCGTCGACATCATCGAGAACTGCGAGGTCACCGGCTTCCTGCGCGAAGGCGATCGCGTCGTCGGCGTCATGACCAACCGCGGCGAGATCCGCGCCAAGAAGGTCGCCGTCGCCGTCGCCGGCTCCACCGGCCGCGTGATGAAGCTCGCCGGCATCGAGCGGCTGCCGATCGAGAGCCATGTGCTGCAGGCCTTCGTCACGGAAGCGTTGAAGCCGATCGTCGAGGGGGTCGTCACCTTCGGTGCCGGGCATCTCTACTGCACCCAGTCCGACAAGGGCGGCGTCGTCTTCGGCGGCGGCCTCGACGGCTACAACACCTACGCCCAGCGCGGAAACCTGCCGCTGGTCGAAGAGGTGGCGAGCGAGATCGTTGCCATGTTCCCGGCGCTGGCCCGCGTGCGCCTGCTGCGCTCGTGGGGCGGCCTCACCGACATGTCGATGGACGGCTCGCCTATCATCACCAGGGGCCCCCTGCCCGGCATGTATCTGAACTGCGGCTGGTGCTACGGCGGCTTCAAGGCCACACCGGCGTCCGGCTGGGCTTTCGCCTGGACGATCGCCAAAGACGAGCCGCACGCCATCAACGCCGCCTACACGCTCGACCGCTTCAACCGCGGCATCCTGATCGACGAAAAGGGCCAGGGCTCGACGCCCCGGCTGCATTGAGCGGACGCCGAAGATGATCATCAACTGCCCCTATTGCGGCCCGCGCGACTCCGGCGAATTCACCTATCAGGGTGACGGGACACGCACCCGCCCCGACCCGGCCTCCACTGACCAGGTGGCTTGGAACGCTTATGTCTATGACCGGACCAACCCGGCCGGCGAGCACACCGAGATCTGGCAGCACCACGGCGGCTGCCGCGTGCATCTGGCGGTTGTTCGCAACACGCTGACGCACAAGATCTCGAGTGTCGGGCTGGCGCGCGAGCATGGCGAGCGCAAGTCGGCAGCGCGCAGGAGGGCCGAGGCATGAGCCCGCGCCGCGCCGAGACGGGGGGCCGCGTCGATCGCGGCACACGCGTCACCTTCACCTTCGACGGCCGTCCCTATTCCGGCTTTGCCGGCGACACACTCGCCTCGGCGCTGCTGGCCAATGGCGTGACGCTGTTCGGCCGCTCCTTCAAGTATCACCGTCCCCGCGGCGTGCTCACCGCCGGCATCGACGAGCCGAATGCGCTGGTGACAGTGCTGAAGGGCGCTGTGCGCGAACCCAACATCCCGGCGACCCTGCTCGAGATTTATGACGGCCTGAGCGTCGTCAGCCAGAACCGCTTCCCGTCGCTCGCCTTCGACGTCGGCGCAGTGAACCAGTTGGGCGGCAAGCTGCTCTCCGCCGGCTTCTACTACAAGACCTTCATGGGCCCCGTGTTCGGGCCGCTGAAGGGCACCCGCTTCTGGATGTTCTGCGAGTGGTTCATTCGCCGCGCCGCGGGCCTCGGCCGCGCCGGCCTCGCCAAGGACCCGTCACGCTACGAGCGCATGAACGCCTGGTGCGACACGCTTGTCGCTGGCGGCGGCCCCGCCGGGCTCATGGCTGCGAAGGCGGCAGCCGACAAGGGCGGCCGCGTGATCCTCGCCGAGCTCGAACCTGCCTTCGGCGGCCAGGCGAAATGGTCGGGCGAGACGATCGACGGCATGCCGGCGCAGGAATGGGTCGATCGTACGATCGAGGATCTGTCGCGGCGCGACAACGTCCGGCTGCTGACGCGCACCATGGTCTGGGGCTACTATGACGGCAACACGCTGGCCGGCGTCGAACGGCTGACCGACCATTTGCACGTCGCACCCAAAGGCGTGCGCCGCCACCGCCACTGGACCATCCGTGCCGAAAAGGTGGTGCTAGCCACCGGCGCGCTCGAGCGCCCGCTGGTGTTCCCCGGCAATGACCGGCCAGGCGTGATGCTGGCCTCGGCCGCCGCACGCTACGCAGGCGAATTCGGCGTGCTGCCGGGCGAAAAGGTCGTCGTCTTCGCCAACAATGACAGCGCCTACGCCTCCGCCGCCGTGCTGCGCCGCGCAGGTGCGACGATCGTGGCCATCGTGGACGTGCGCGCCGAGATTTCCGACGAGGCCCGCGCTGCGGCAGCGGCGCTCGGCGGCGAACTGCTGACGGGTCACGCCGTGATCGGCACGAATGGCAGCCGCGCGCTCAGCGGCGTCACCGTGCAGGGCTTCAATGCGGCGACCGACGCCTTCTCCGGCGCCCAGCGCACGCTGCCGGCCGACTGCCTGGTGATGTCGGGCGGCTGGTCGCCCTCCGTCCATCTCGCCAGCCAGGCTGGCGCCAGGCCCGTCTGGGACACGAGCAAACAGGCTTTCCTGCCGCCCGATCCGGGCGATGCCGGCTGGCGCGGCGCCGGCGCCTTCACCGGCAGTTTCTCGACCGCGGCGGCGCTTGCCGAGGGCATGGCAGCGGGTGGTGACGACAGCGGCGACGCACCGCCAGTCAGCGCCGAGGCATTCGACGGTCCTCCGGCCGGCGTCTTCGAGATCCCCGCGAAGGGCAAGAGCTTCGTCGATTTCCAGCACGACGTGACGGCCGAGGACGTGCGCCTTGCCCATCGCGAAGGCTTCGTGTCGGTCGAGCACCTCAAGCGCTACACCACGCTTGGCATGGCGACTGACCAGGGCAAGACTTCCAACGTGACCGGCCTGGCGATCATGGCAGACGCTGTCGGCACCAGCATTCCTGATGTCGGCATCACGCGGTTCCGCCCGCCTTTCGCGCCGGTATCGCTCGGCTCGCTCGCCGCCGAACGCTATGGCGAGGTGCGGCCCGAGCGTCTGACGCCGATGCATGACTGGCACGTCGAGCAGGGCGCGATCATGTACAGCGCCGGTCTCTGGTTCCGCCCGCAGATCTACGGCGAGCCGGGCGAGACGATCGAGCAGGCCTATGTGCGCGAGGCGCGCGCCGTGCGCGCCAATGTCGGCATCGTGGATGTCTCGACGCTCGGCAAGATCGCCGTGCAGGGTCCGGATGCGGCGGAGTTCCTCGACCGCGTCTACACCAACGTCTTCTCGACGCTCGCCGTCGGCAAGGCGCGCTATGGCCTGATGCTGCGCGAGGACGGCCTCGCCATGGACGATGGCACGACCTGGCGTCTGGGCCCGAACGACTTCCTGATGACCACGACCACCGCCAATGCCGGCAAGGTCATGCAACATCTGGAATACTTCCTCGACGTTGTCTGGCCGGACCTGAAGGTGCGCCTCACATCCGTCACCGACGAGTGGGCGGGCGCCGCGGTCGGCGGCCCGAATGCGCGCAAGGTGCTGGAAGCGGCCGTGACGGGCACGGCGGTGGATGACGCCACCCTGCCCTTCATGGGCATCGTGCATGGCGAGATCGCTGGCGTCAGCGTGATGATCTGCCGTCTCTCCTTCTCGGGCGAGATGGCCTACGAAGTTTACTGTGGTGCCGGCCACGGCCTGCATGTCTGGGAAGCGCTGGTCGAAGCCGGCAAGGCGTTCGACATGGTGCCCTATGGGCTTGAGGCGCTCGGCACGCTTCGCATCGAAAAGGGCCACGTCACCGGCTCCGAGATCGACGGGCGCACCACCGGCCGCGACCTCTACCTCGACTGGATGCTGTCGAAGAAGAAGCCGTTCATCGGCTCGGCCATGATGGATCGCGAAGGGCTGATCGCACCGGATCGCATCCGCCTGGTCGGCGTCGTCTCGCTCGACGGACGCGCCCTGAATGGCGGGGCGCACGTCGTGGAGAACCTCGACACGAAGAACCCCAGCAACTCGATCGGCCACATCACCGCTGTCTGCTACTCGCCGGCTCTCGGGAAATACATCGGGCTGGCGCTGGTCAAGGGCGGCAAGCAGCGGCACGGCCAGCGCGCGTTCACCTCCGACCCACTGCGCAACCGCTTCGGGCCGGTGGAGATCGTCTCGCATCACATGTTCGATCCCGAAGGGAAACGCATGCATGGTTGAGCAGCTTTCCCCGTTGGGCGCAGCCTGGCAGCCCGGCCTGCACGGCAACATCGTGAGCGGCCCCGGCGTGACGATCGCCGAAACGCGTCCCGGTTCGATCGTGCAGGTTGCTGCCTGGCCCGGCACCGAGAAGCAGGTGATGGACGCAATCCACGCCGTTGCCGGGCTCACGCTCGCCGATGGTGCAGGCGCCGGCGTCTTCACCGACACGAAGGCCGCATTCGGCATCGCGCCGGGCGTCTTCCTCGTGGTGGATCAGACGGAAGGGTTGGAAGCAGCCTTCGCCGGCGCCGTGACCGCCGACATGGGCGTCGCCACCGGGCTTTCGCATGGACGCACGGCGATCCGCGTCTCCGGAACGAAGGCCGAATGGGTGCTGGCGAAATTCTTCGCGCTGGATTTCAACCTGCCGGCCTTCCCCGTCGGCGCCGGCAAGTCGGCCAGCCATCACGATGTCTTCGCGCAACTGCAGCGCACCGGACCCGAACAGTTCGACCTCTACATCTTCCGCTCGTTCGCCCGCGCCTTCTGGACGGCGCTCTGCCATGCGGCGGAAGAGGTCGGATACGAAGTGAAATAGGCCGATCGGGGCACCGCAAAGAAAAAGGGCAGGGTCTCGCGACCCTGCCCTTTTCGTTCCGCCGCTGTCGCGCAGAGTGCTCAGCCATTCATCGACCGGCGATGACGCGGCACGAGGAAGTTCTCCAGCCATGCCAGCCAGTTGCGCTTGCGGTTGCCGCCAGCGCTCTGCACGGAGCGAGCCGCGGTAAGGGAATTTGTGCGATCCATGGACATTGCCGTTCTCCTCTCTTGGGAGGCTGCCTCGCCCGGGGCGCCTCGTGTTCGGTGAGCGCTGTATGCCAGACGCAAGCGCGACCACGGTAGACCGATTATCCGCGATGATTGCACAATCCTCCGAAGGCGCGATTTTTCGTGCATTGCTGCACGAACGAGCCTATATGCCTTTCAACGCGCATTGCTAGGAGGCGTCCGCAATGAACCGCTACAAGGCTCTCGCCGACCAGATTGCACAATTCGCGCCGGACGATGGCATTCATGCAATGCCGATCCCGCGCCTGTCGCTCGTGCGCATGTCGCGGCCGACGGAGCCGCTGCATTCGGTGCAGAACCCCGGCATCTGCATCGTCGTGCAGGGGAGCAAGCAGGTCATCGTCGGCGACCGCGTGCTTCGCTACGGAGCCGGAAACCAGTTCATCATCTCCGTCGATGTGCCGGTGACTGGTCAGGTGACCGAGGCAAGCGCCGAAGAGCCCTGTCTCTGCCTCAAGCTGAACCTCGATCCGGGCATCATCGGCGCGCTTTTGCTGGAAATGGGTCCACGCCGCTTCGAGCCGTCGATGCAGCCTTGCTACTGCGTCTCCACCACACCGGACGGCGTGCTCGACGCCGCAATCCGGCTCGTTGGCCTGCTTGCCGCGCCCGAGGACATTCCCGTGCTGGCGCCCATGATCGAGCGCGAAATCCTCTACCGCCTGCTGCAGGGCGAACAGGCGAGTCGTCTGGTCGAGATCGCCACCGGCGAAAGCCGCGTGCTGCAGGTCAACCGCGCCATCGGCTGGATTCGCCGCAACTTCACCACCGCCTTCTCAATCGACGATGTCGCCGCCGAGGCGAGCATGAGCACGTCGGCGCTGCACCAGCACTTCAAGGATGTGACGGGCCTGAGTCCCCTGCAGTACCAGAAGCAGTTGCGGTTGCAGGAGGCGCGGCGGCTCATTCTCAGCCAGTCGCTTGATGCCGCGGCCGCAGGCTTTCAGGTCGGCTACAACAGCCCGTCGCAGTTCAGCCGCGAATACAACCGCCTGTTCGGCGCCCCGCCGCTGAAGGACGTGCAGCGCCTGCGCGCCGCACCGGAACTTTATGCCGAAGCCTGATTACGACGTACGGATACCGGCGTCAGATCGTCGGTAAACCCGCCTCAGTCGACGAAGGTCGCCCACTCCTCGAGCGGCGCGCGCTCGGTGCGGAAGTTGTTTTCCGGCTTCGACTGGTCGGCGTAGCCAAGTGCCATGCCGCACACCAGCACCTCCTCGTCGGGCATGCCGATGATCGGGCGGATGAGCTTGTGATAAGGCGCGAAAGCCGCCTGCGGGCAGGTGTCGAGGCCCCTCGCCCGCGCCGCGATCATGATGTTCTGCAGGAACATGCCCATGTCGATCCACGAGCCTTTGTTGAGGCGGCGATCGATCGTGAAGAGCAGCCCGACGGGCGCGTCGAAGAACACGAAATTGCGGTCATGCTGGGCGCGCATGCGCTCGACCTCGCGGCGGCCGATTCCGACCGTGGCGTAGAGCGCATAGCCGACGGCGCGGCGACGCCCGAGATAGGGCTCGAAGAACTGGTCGGGGTAGTACTTGTACTCCTCCCAGTCGGCCTTCTCGGCGCGCACGCCGGACGACAGTATCTCTTCGGCGATCTGCTTCTTGGCGGCGCCCTTGGTGACGTACGCCTTCCATGGCTGCATGTTGGTGCCGGACGGAGCGCGGGCGGAAACTTCGAGGATTTCGCGGATCACGGCGTCGTCGACCGGAGTCGGCAGGAACGCGCGCACGGAACGCCGCGACAGGATCGCTTCGTCCACGATCGCGACCTCATCATCGATATCGAAACGAAAATCGGGAGCCAGCAACATTGTCCCCGCCTCACTGTCGCGCCGGTGGCGCGACCCCCTTACCCGAAACCGCCCTCGCGGCTATGACTACGACTCCGACAACCCCACTCAGCGTGCTCGGAGACTTGGTGAAATTATGCTTGATATTTTCACGAGCCGCAACCTAAAATGAAAACGAAGCAGATTTTTTCACGGAGCAAACCGTCGTGAATGGTGCCTTCGAGGCTGCAGCCAAGCGCTCGCCGCTGAGCCGGCTTATGGCCGTGGATATTCGCGCGCTGCGCAAGGCGCGCGGGCTGACGCTGACGGCAATCGCCGCGCGCCTCGGCAAGTCGGTCGGCTGGGCCAGCCAGGTCGAGCGCGGCCTGTCGCGCCCGACGCTGGCGGACCTGCGCGCCTTCGCCGAGATGTTCAAGGTGCCGGTCAGCCTCTTCCTGCATCCGGAAGAGCAGGTGATCGCCGAAGAGGAGCAGGGCACGATTGTTCGCGCCGGCCACCGCCGCTCGCTTGGCACAAGCGAAGGCCATGCGGAGGAGCTTCTTTCGCCCGATCTCGGCGGTAGCTTCGCCATGCTGCGGTCCGAATTCGCACCCGGCTCCGAGCTGGGCGTCGCGGTGCATCGTCAGGCGGAAGAGTCGGGCTTCGTGCTTTCGGGCCGTTTCGAGATCGAGATCGACGGCACCTGGCACCGGCTTGGCGAAGGCGACAGCTTCCGCTTCAAGGGCAAGCCCTTCCGCTGGCGCAACCCTGGCAAGACCGCCGCGATCCTCGTCTGGGTGACTTCCCCGTCGATCTATTGACGGACTGCCTGGAGGACGCATGACTGATTTTCCCGCAAGCGCGCGGGTGGTGATCATTGGCGGCGGCGCCGTCGGCGTCTCCTCCCTCTACCACCTTGCCAAGGCAGGCTGGACCGACTGCGTCCTGCTGGAAAAGAACGAGCTCACCTCGGGCTCGACCTGGCATGCCGCCGGCAACGTGCCGACTTTCTCCTCGTCCTGGTCGCTGATGAACATGCAGCGCTATTCGGCCGAGCTCTATCGAGGGCTCGCCGAAGCCGTCGACTACCCGATGAACTACCACGTCACCGGCTCGGTGCGCCTTGCACACGGCAAGGAGCGGCTGCGCGAATTCCAGCGCGCCAAGGGCATGGGCCGTTACCAGGGCATGGCGATCGACGTGATCGAGCCGGCGGAAATCCGCAATCGCTACCCTTTCATCGAACTGCACGACCTGGAAGGTGCGCTCTACGATCCGAATGACGGCGACATCGACCCGGCGCAGCTGACGCAGGCGCTGGCCAAGGGCGCACGCGACATGGGCGCCAGGATCGGCCGCTTCTGCCCGGTCACCGGCGTGCGGCGCGAGAACGGCGAGTGGCTGGTCGAGACGGCGCAGGGCGCCATCCGCTGCGAATATGTCGTCAACGCCGCCGGCTACCGCGCCCGTGAAGTCGGAAAACTCTTCGGCCGCGACATCCCGATGATGGTGATGAGCCATCAGTACATCCTGTTCGACGAGATCCCCGAACTGAAAGCGTGGTCGCAGGAAAACGGCCGCAAGCTGCCGCTGCTGCGCGACGTCGACACCTCCTACTATCTCCGGCAGGAAAAGCACGGGATGAACCTCGGCCCCTATGAGCGCAACTGCCGCGCGCACTGGGCGACCGAAGACGATCCGATGCCGGACGATTTCTCATTCCAGCTCTTCCCCGACGATCTGGAGCGGCTGGAGTGGTATCTGAATGACGCCATAGCGCGCGTGCCGATCCTCGGCACCGCCGGCCTGTCGAAGGTGATCAACGGTCCGATCCCCTATGCGCCGGACGGCAATCCCCTGATCGGACCGATGCCGGGTGTTCCGAACGCCTTCGAGGCCTGCGTCTTCACCTTCGGCATCGCCCAGGCCGGCGGCGCTGGCAAGGTGCTGGCCGAGTGGGTCACCGAAGGGCGTACCGAATGGGACATGTGGTCCTGCGATCCGCGCCGCTTCACATCCTATGCCGCCGCACCCGACTATGCCGTCGCCAAGGGCATGGAAATCTACGGCCACGAATACGCGATCAGCTTCCCGCGCCATGCCTGGCCGGATGGACGCGACCGCAAGCTGTCACCCATCCACGACCGCACCGCCGCCCTCGGCGCCCAGTACGCGCCCTACAATGGCTGGGAGCGCCCGACATGGTACGCCCAGCCTGGCGACGACACGTCGGAAGCATCCACCCAGACCTTCGACCGCGACGGACCGTGGCAGAGGCGCGTGCGCGAGGAGTGCCTTGCCGTGCGTGACGCCGCCGGCATCCTCGACCTGCCCGGCTTCTCGCGCTTCCGCCTCGCTGGCGCTGGCGCGCGCGCCTGGCTGTCGACGATGATCACCGGCGTGGTGCCCAAGCCCGGCCGCATCGGGCTCGCCTATTTCGCCGACGACGGCGGGCGCATCGTCACCGAAATGTCGGTGATGGCGCTGGACGAGGACCTGTTTTTCCTAATCACGGCGGCCGTCGCCGAATGGCACGACTTCGAGTGGCTGCAGAAGCATCTGCCGCAAGACACGGAAGTGACCCTGGAAAACGCCACCGAGCGTTTCACCTGCCAGATCCTGACCGGACCGAATGCGCGCAAGATTCTGGCCGAAGTGACGGACGCCGACCTGACGCTGCCCTGGCTGTCGCACCAGTCGTGCAAGATCGCCGACCGCTGGTGCCAGATCGTGCGGGTTTCTTTTGCTGGCGAACTCGGCTGGGAAGTCCACACCAAGGTCGAGGACACGGCCGCGATCTTCGACGCGGTCTGGGCCGCCGGCCAGAAGCACGGGCTGAAGCCATTCGGCATGTTCGCGCTGGATTCGCTGCGGCTGGAGAAAGGCTACCGCGCCTGGAAAGGCGAACTCTCCACCGACTACACGGTGCTGCAGGGCGGGCTCGAGCGTTTCGTGAAGTGGGACAAGCCTGACTTCAAGGGCAGGAAAGCGCTGCAGAACGAGAAGCAGCAGGGCGTGACCAAACGCTTCGCCATCCTGACCATCGACGCCGGCGCCTGCGATGCGCCCTACATGTCGACGGTCTGGCAGGGCGGCAGGATCGTCGGCGAGACGCTGTCGGGCGGCTGGGGGCATCGCGTCGACAAATCGATTGCACTGGCGATGCTGCGCAGCGAGGCGGCCGAACCCGGCAGCGCGGTGGAGGTCGAGATTTTTGGCGAGATGCGCCCGGCCCTCGTGCATGGCGACAAGCCGCTGTGGGATCCGGAAAACGCGAGACTGAGGGCCTGAAATGACCGACCCTCTGTTTACCGGACGCCGCTTCGGCGCGTTCCTGTTCGACATGGACGGCACGATCCTGACATCGATCGCCGCCGCCGAACGCGTGTGGGCCGCCTGGGCGACGCGCCATGGCCTCGACGTGCCGACGTTCCTGCCGACGATTCACGGCATGCGCGCCGTCGAGACGATCAGCCGGCTGAACCTGCCCGGCATCGACGTGAAGGCCGAGGCCGAAGCACTGACGCTTGCCGAGATGGAGGACCTCGACGGGGTCGCGGAGATCTCGGGCGCCGCTTCCTTCCTGCGCGCCCTGCCGGCCGACCGCTGGGCAATCGTCACCTCGTCACCGCGCGCGCTGGCGCTGCGCCGGCTCGAAGCCGCCGGCCTGCCGGTGCCGCCGACAATGGTCACCGGCGAGGAGGTCATCAACGGCAAGCCAGCACCGGAACCGTTCCTGCTCGGCGCGCAAAAGCTCGGTCAGCGACCGGAGGATTGCCTCGCCTTTGAAGACGCGCCTGCCGGCATCCAGTCGGCGGAAGCCGCCGGCATGCCGGTGCTCGTCATCACCGCGACGCACCGTCACCCCTTCGAAGGGTCGCATCCGACCACCGGCGGCTACCAATCCGTCGTCGTCCGCAGTGGCGACGACGGCAGGCTCTCCTTCCACCTCCCCGAAACGGCAATCGGAGGCTGACATGCCCAGCCCCTCCTCTCGCATCCGCAACATCATGCCATCCGGCAAGGACGGGTGGGAGGTCCATTTCGAGGCGTGGCGGCGCAAGCTCGCCGGCCAGGACATTATCATGCTGTCCGTCGGCGACCATGACTTTGACACGCCTGCCGAGACCATCGAGGCGGCCGTGACGGCCGTGCGTGCCGGCTACCACCACTACACGCAACTTGCCGGCGTGCCGGCGTTGCGCGCTGCCATGGCGAAGATTTCGACGCGCTCCAGCGGCGTCGAGACGTCGCCCGAGGAAGTCATTGCCGCGCCCGGTGGCCAGGCCGCGCTCTACGCCGCCGTGCAGGCGGTGCTCGACGCAGGCGACCACGCCATCGTCGTGGCACCCTACTACGCCACCTATCCGGGCACGTTCCGAGCCGCCGGCGCGGACTTCACTGTCGTCGAGTGCCGCGCCGAAACGGGCTTCCAGCCCGAGAAGGCGGCAATCGAGGCAGCGCTGCGCCCCAACACGCGTGCCGTGTTGATCAACAGCCCCAACAACCCGACCGGCGCGGTCTACTCGCGCGCCAGCCTCGAAGGCATCGCGGAGATCTGCCGCAAGCATGACCTCTGGCTGCTGTCGGACGAAGTGTACTGGGCACTGGCGGAGAACATCCATGTCTCCCCACGCGCTCTCCCCGGCATGGCCGAGCGAACGCTGATCATCAACTCGATGTCGAAGAGCCATGGCATGACCGGCTGGCGCATCGGCTGGCTGACCGGGCCGGCGCACATGATCCCGCTGCTCACCAGCCTGAACATCGTAACCACCTACGGGCTGCCCGACTTCACCAGCCGAGCCGCGATCGAGGCGCTGGAGAACGACTACGGCGTGCGCGAGATTGCCGACACCTACGCCAGCCGCCGCACCGTGTTCCTCGATTCGATCCGCGGCATGAACGATGTGATCGTGCGCGGCTCGGAGGGGGGCATGTACGTGATGCTCGACGTGCGCGCGGTGGAGGCGGACTGCGAAAAATTCGCATTTGCGCTGCTCGACGCCGAGAATGTCGGCGTGATGCCCGGCAGCAGCTTCGGCGACGCCGCGATGGGGCACATCCGCATCGCGCTGACCCAGCCGGAGCCGCTTCTGCTCGAGGCGGCCAGGCGCCTGCGCCGCTTCGTCGGCGATTATCCGAGAGCCGCATGACCAGCCAAACTTGAGAATGTGGCTCACGTGGGCTACATTCCAGGCAGGAGATCGCCATGCCTGCCAACGCCGTCGTCCGCGCCAGAATCGAAGAATCGTTGAAAGAAGAGGCTTCAGCCGTCCTCGCGGACATGGGGCTTACGGTCTCCGATCTCGTGCGGATCACCTTGACGCGTGTTGCCAAGGACAAGGCGCTTCCCTTTGACCTGAAGGTGCCGAACGCGCAGACGCGCGCTGCGATGAGCGAAGCGCGCTCGATCGCGAAGAAGGGTGCGCATCGTTTTGCAGACGGCAACACGCTGATCGACGCGCTGGATGACAAAGAGCGCTGACAGCAAGCGCATCGCTACCACGCCGCGCTGATCACGCGCGGCAATTCCTGAAAGATTGGGAAAAGCTGTCGCGATCCGGCCGCTTCGACATGCGGCGGCTGAAGGAGGTCATCCTCCTGCTCATCGCGAATGACGCGCCATTGCCTGCCGAGTGGCTCGATCACCCGCTCAAGGGCGAATGGGCCGACCATCGCGAACTACATGTCGGCGGCGACTTCCTGCTGATCTATCGCCTCGAGGCCGACGGCATCGTGTTCGTCCGCGCCGGAACGCACGCCGACCTGTTCGAGTGACCTACCAGCGCGCCAGCCGCGCCCTGACCTTCATGAGAAACGCGGTGCGCGATTCCGGCGTTGACACATCCATGCGGTGGTGGGCGACGTAGAGCGTCCGGCAGAAGTGCGCACAGTTGGCGCGCATGCCGCGCAGGATGGTCTTGCGCCCCGGCTGGCCGACCAGCACCGACCACCAGAGCGGCGCTCCGCACGTGGTGACGACGCCGACGCGCTTCACGTGCCGCAGCAATGGCTGCACCATCCCGCGGTCGCGGTCGAGGCTGAACGCCACGTCCAGCGCCCAGACGCGGTCGAGCCAGCCCTTCAGCATGGCCGGCAGGCCGTACCACCAGGTCGGGTAGACGAAGAGAAGGGCCTCGGCCCAGCGCAGATTGTCGATGTGCGGCGCCAGCGCCGGATCGGCAGGCGCGTGGTCATTGTAGGTGCGCCGCTCGTCTTCCCGCATAACGGGATCGAAATTCTCGGCATAGAGGTCGCTCACCCGCACCTCCCAGCCGCGCTGGGTGAGCGCCTCGATGGCGGTGTCGCGCACCGCCGCGTTGAAACTGTCGGGAACGGGATGGCAGTAGACCAGCAGCACCCGCACGTCAGAACCGGTCCATATGCGCCCGCACCCTGTCCATGAACGCCTGTCGGGTGGTGTCGGTGGAGAGGTTCATGTTGTAGTGCGCCAGATAGGCGAAGCCCGCGCCCGGCTTCACGGTCGAGCGCATCAGCCGCCCGACGATCTTGCGCGGCGGATCGCCCATCAGCCAGGCGCGCAGGCGACTGCCGCCATAGGTCGTCACCGCCGCGACCTTCCTGATGTTGTGCAGCGTCGGCCAGGCCTTGCCATTGACCAGCTTGAACGAGACGCCGGGAAGGAATACGCGATCGAAGAAGCCTTTCAGGATCGCCGGATAACCGTAGTTCCAGACCGGGAAGCATAGCACCAGCGCATCGGCGCGGCGCAGCCGCTCGACATAGCCGCGCACCGACTCGACGTTGCTGGGATCGTAGTGGTTGAGGCGCTCGGCGCGGGTCAGCCGCGGGTCGAAATCCTCGGCGTAGAGATCGCAGTCGTCCACCGTATGGCCGGCTGCGCGCAGCCGCTCGACGACCAGTGCGTGCAGCGCAGCGTTGAAGCTGGTTTCCACCGGATGCGCGTAGAGCACGAGAACGTTCATCTTCTCACAGCGGCCGCAGCCCCTTGAACAGGAACGGCTTTTCCGACCGGTAGTCGTAGTCGGGGTTCTCCCAGGCGATCATCTTGCCGGGATTGAGCAGGCCCTGCGGGTCGGTCTCGCGCTTGAACGCAAGTTGCACCTCGTCGGTCTGCTTCATGCCACCCTCTTCGAGGGTGTAGCGATGCGGGTTGAACACCCAGCAGCCATTGTCCTCGTGGATGCGGATGATCTCGTCCAGCCGCTCCTCGCTGGTGAAGCGCACCAGCGGCAGGCCGACCGCGCCGATCTCTCCGTCGAAGCGTATGTATTCGAGATGAACCGGCACCTCGTCGCCAAAGATCCGTGTCATCGTCTCGACGTGACCGAGCGTCGGGTAGCGCGTTTGCAGATACGTGATCGAGGGATCGACGCGCAGCGCCCGCAGCGTGGTGTGGTTCCACGCGAGTTCGTAGGCCGGCGGCAGGCCCTTCAGGTCGGCTTCCGCGTCCGCGCGGAACACGATCTCGCCCCTGCTGCGCTGCGTGAACGCGACAAAGGCCTCCATTGCATGCGGCGCGATCATGACGACGCAGACACTTTGCTCGCGCCGCAGATACTTCTGGTGCCGTCTGAAATAATCGTAGGGGATCGGCGCCGCGATGGGCGAGATCAGCTTGGACAGCAGGCCGTCCTGCTTCGCCAGATCCTCGCCGAAACGCGCGGCGTCGAGAACATCGTCGAAGGCGACGATCGCATCGACCCAGTCATAGGAGACCGTTAGCGGCATCTCGACTTCGGTGATGATGCCGTTGGTGCCGTAGGCGTGCATGACCTTCAGCACGTCCTCGCCGGTCAGATCCATGACCTGCGGCTCGGCCTCCATGGTCACGATGCGCAGCCGGATGACGTTGCCGAGATCGCGCAGGCCGCCCCAGCGGATCGACCCGACGCCGCCGGAACCGCCAGCGACGAAACCCCCGATGGACGCTGTGTTGTAGGTCGAGGGCGAGATTCGCAGTTCCTGACCGGAATGCGCTCTGGTCGCGCGGTCGATGTCGGCGAGAACCGCGCCCGGTCCGGTGACCACCCTCCCCCGCGCGATCGAAATCACCGCGTTCATCTCGGCCAGCGACAGCACGACGCCGCCAGACAACGGCATTGCCTGCCCATAATTGCCGGTACCTGTGCCACGCGGCGTCACCGGCACGCCGTGCCTATGGCAGGCGGCAAGCACGCGGATCACCTCGTCCTCGTCCTTCGGCGAAACGATCAGGTCACCGCGCACATGGTCGAGCTGGCGCTTCAGAATGGGGCTGTACCAGTAGAAGTCGCGGCTCTTCTGCTGGACGATGGCAGGATGGTCCTCGACCTTGATACCGTCGAGGTCGCGCTTCAGCGCCGCAATGTCCATCAACCCACCATCAGATCGTCAAGCTCCGCATAGTCCGGCACCACCCTCTCGATCGCACGGCCGTCACGCACCACGATGCGGTCGCTTTCAGGCCGCGAAAGCAGTTCGGTCCAGTTCCGTCCGCGGAAGATGACGAAGTCGGCCCCGCCGCCTGCCGAAAGTGTTCCGACGCCGTGTAACCGCATGATGTCGGCAGGCGCGCTGCCCACCGTGGCGGGCCAATCGCCCACGGGGTGGTCGAAATGCAGGATGCGCGTTGCCATGCGGTAGACCTCCAGCATGTCGAGGTCGCCATAGGCGTAGAAGGGATCGCGCGTGTTGTCGGAGGCGACGGCGACGGGAATGCCGCGCGCCTTCATCTCGTGCAGCAGCGTGACGCCGCGCCAGCGCGGCGTCGTGCCGTTGACGCGGCGGTCCTGGAGATAAAGATTGCACATCGGCAGCGACACGCAGCCGATGCCGGCCCTCGCCACCTTGTCCAGAGTGTCGAGCACTTCCGAGTCAGGCTGCAGCGACAGCGAACAGCAATGCCCGACCAGGATCTTGCCCTCGAAGCCGTTGCGCAGGCTCGCCTCGGCGATGCGGCGCAGCGAAACGGCAGCGATGTCGTCGGTCTCGTCGGCGTGGAAGTCGAGGTCGAGCCCGAGCTCCATCGCGGCACGGAAAACTTCGTCGAGCAGTTCGTCGAGGTCAGGCACCATGTAGGTGACGGCGCCGAACACACCGCCGGCTCTCGCCACCCTTTCCGCCAGGTTGCGCAGGAACGCCCTGTCGCGATAACCGTCGATGCCGACGAGGCACGATGCCTGCAACTCGACCCTGCCTTTCCAGCGCTCACGCATCGCCTCGAACACCGGCCACGAGATGCCGTCCTGCGGTGCGATGGAATCGAGATGCGTGCGCAGTGCGCTGGTGCCGTGCGCGTAAGCCGTGCGCAGCGAGAAATCCATGCGCCTTGCGACATCGTCAGCCGCCCAGCGCGCGGTCCGGTCGGCGCCGACGGCATTGAGCGCACCCATGAAGGAGCCGTCGGGGTTCGGCGTGCGGCCCCAGATATGCCCCTTGTCGATATGCGTGTGGCAATCGACGAAGGTCGGCATGACGATGCGGCCGGCGAGGTCGACCGCGCGCGGCGGCGCCGGACGTCCGGCCTTCACCGCGGCCATGCCGGTGATCCGGCCGTCGGCGATGGCGATGTCGGCCAGCGCGAAGCCCTCCGCATCGGCGAAGGTGCCGAGTCCCGGTGCCTGCGATGCATGAACGCGCGCGCCAGTGAGTGTGTACCAGCCGGTCTCGGGGATCACGATGTCACTCATTCCGGGAACCTACCGCTCCTGCTTCAGCGCACTTTCGTGCCATCGTCGCAGGACCAGATGCGCCACCAGCGAAAGCACCAGGAAGATGAGGATACCGGACACCGAGATGAGGATCAGTGCGGCGAACAGGCGCGGTGCGTTGAGGCGGTAGCCGGCCTCGATGATGCGCGAGGCGAGCCCCGAGGACTGGCCCGATGCGCCGGCCACGAACTCGGCCACCACCGCGCCGATCAGCGACAGCCCGCCGGCAATCTTGAGCCCCCCGAGGAAGTAGGGCATCGCCGCCGGCAGGTGCAGATGCCAGAGCTGCTGCCAGGTTGTGGCGCCGTTGAGCTTGAACAGGTCGCGCAGATTGCGGTCCACCGAATTCAGGCCGAGCGTCGTGTTGGAGAGGATCGGGAAGAACGCCACGATCCAGGCGCATAGCAGCAGCTTTGCCGTCTGGTTGTCGACATAGATGTTGATGAGCGGGAAGATCGCCACGATCGGGGTGACCTGCAGCACGACCGCGAACGGGAAGAACGACATCTCCACCCATTTCGACTGGGTGAACAGCACGGCGAGCCCGACGCCGCCCGCCACCGCGATGGCGAGGCCGAGAAGCGTGATCTTCAGCGTGTTGAGGAGCGAGCCGAACAGGAGGGCCCGGTCCACCCACAGCGTCTCGGCCACGATGCCGGGCCGCGGCAGGATGTATTTCGGGATCTCGTTCCAGACGACGATGCGGTCCCACAGCCAGACCGCAAGCGCCATGATGAGGATCGGCAGCAGCCATTTGCCGATGCGTTCCAGCCGCTCGGCGCGCAGGCGGCGTGCCTCCTCCGGATCGAGCACGGCGGCGCGGGACTCAATGGCCGCCATGGCTGCCTCCCCCGGTGCGCATGGCGGCGGCCAGCACATCCGACGTCCGGCGGCAGAGCGCCGCATAGTCGGGCGAAGTCCGGAACGCCTCGTCGCGCGGATAGGGCGCGTCGACGGTCACCTCCTCGAAGACGCGGCCGGGACGCGCCGCCATGACCACGATCCGTTTCGACAGGAAGACGCTTTCGAACACGCTGTGGGTGACGAACACCACCGTGAAGCGCTTGTCCTGCCAGAGCTGCAGCAGGTCGTTGTTGAGCTTGAAGCGGGTGATCTCGTCAAGTGCCGCGAACGGCTCGTCCATCAACAGGAGGCGCGGATTGGTGACCAGGGCACGGGCGATCGAAACCCGCATCTTCATGCCGCCGGAGAGTTCGCGCGGCACCGCCTGATCGAAGCCCGACAGATGCACGCGCTCCAGCATCTCGGCCACAGCCGGCGCCGCTTCGGAGCGCGACACGCCACGCAGCCTGAGCGGCAGCCAGACATTGTCGAAGACGCTCGCCCATGGCAGCAGCGTCGGCTCCTGGAAGACGAAGCCGAGGCTGGCGTCATCGAGCGTCTTGCGCCAATCGAGCATGCCGACGGTCGGCGTCGACAGCCCCGCAATCAGCCGCAGCGCGGTGGATTTGCCGCAGCCGGATGGCCCGAGCAGGCTGACGAAATCGCCCTCGCGGATCGTCAGGTCGACATGCTCGAGCGCGGTGACGCTGTTGGAGAACGTCTTGCCGACGTCGCGCAGCATGAGCAGCGGGCTTCCGCCCGCTGCCGTGGCCTCCGGCGCCGTCACCGCTGTCTGAAGCACCGCTGCCTTACTTCTTCAGGTCGAGCCCGACGCCCTTGTTCACGAAGTCGAGCGTGTAGGACTTCTCGATGTCGATGCCTTCCGGCATGACCTTTGCGGCCACCATCTTGTCGTAGAAATCCTTCATCCGCTCGGCGGTCATGGCGCCGATGCCGAGCTTCTCGGTATCGCCGGAGTCGACGATGCCGAACTTCTTCATCTGGCTGATGGAGAAGGCGATCTGCTCGTCGGTGATGTCGGGATTGTCCTTCTTGATCAGCTCGTTGGCGGCTTTGTTGTCGCCGTAGAGATAGTTGTACCAGCCCTTCGCCGAGCCATCGACGAAGCACTGGACGACCTGCGGACGCTTGTCGATCGTCTCCTGCATCGCCTCGATCGTGGTCGAATAGGTGCTGTAGCCATAGTCGGCGAGCAGGAACTGGTTCGGGACGAAGCCGCCCTCCTTCTCCACCGCGAACGGCTCGGAGGTCACATAACCCTGCTGGATCGACTTCTTGTTGGCGATGAACGGCGCCGGGTTGAAGGTGTAGGGCACGCGCTTGGAGACGTTGAAGCCAAAGGCCTCGGCCATCCACAGCAGGAAGCTCTGCGCACCCTCGTCACCGACGATGTACTGCTCGGCCTTGGGCAGGTCCTCCCATGTGTCGAGGCCCTCGCCCGGATGCGACATCATCACCTGCGGCTCCTTCTGGAAGGAGGCGGCGACGACGCGCAGCGGAATGCCTTCCTTCACCGCATCGAAGGCCTGCTGCATGTTGCCGCCCATGTAGAAATCGATCTTGCCGGCGAGCAGCAGCGGCCGCCCGGCCACCTGCGGGCCGCCCTGCTGGATCGTCACGTCGATGCCGCATGCCGCGTAGGTGCCGTCGGCGACCGCCTGATAGTAGCCGCCATGCTCGGCCTGGGCGAGCCAGTTGGTCATGTAGGTGACCTTTTCCTGCGCCGACGCTGCCGCCGCGGAGGCCGCCAGCAGCGCGATCGCCGCGGCGGAAGAAACGAGATTGAAGCGCATAGACACCACCCTCTGTTGACCCGCGCCCTGTTGGGCGTCGGGATTCGGAATGCCATAGTGCAGTGAGGCAAGACACATGCCATTGCCTTTGCGCGCCGGAACCGGACGCACTGCGATCCTGCTGGCGAACGGTTCGAAGGTCGTGCTTTTGGCACCGGCATCGTGCCCATTTTTGCGGCGGCTGTCCACAATGCCAAACCCGCTTGCACAGGCTTGAACGAAGCCGGCCCGCCGCTCTAACCTCGCGCCGGGAACCGGAGAAGCCGATGGTCAAGTTCCTCACCCCGAAGAAGGTGCGTCCGCCCTTCGCCCGCTACAGCCATGGCGTCGAGGTGCCGCCCGGAAAACGGCTCGTCTTCTGCTCCGGGCAGCTTGGCGTCGACGCGCAGGATCAGATTCCGGCGGACGCCGGCGAGCAGGCAGAACTGTGCTTCGCCAACATCGCCAACATCCTCGAAGAGGCGGGTTTGGGCCTCAAGGACATCGTGCGCGTCAACGCCTACGTCACCGACCGCGCCCACATGCGCGCTTACATGGCCGTGCGCGACCGCATCTTCTCCGACCCCGCGCCAGCCTCCACCCTGATGATCGTCACCGGTTTCTCGCGACTCGAGTTCAAGGTAGAGGTTGAGGTCATCGCGGCTGGGTAACGAGAAACGAATGACAAGCAAGCGCGTCTGGTGGGGCGACTACGCGACCACCGAATACCACGCCATCGACCCGGAGCGGACGATCGCCGTGCTGCCGCTGGCAGCGATCGAGCAGCACGGGCCGCATCTGCCGGTGTCGACCGATACGTCGATCATGACGGGCATGCTGGACACGATGATCGCGCGGCTGCCGGACGACCTCGACATACGCATCCTGCCGGTGCAGGCGGTGGGCAAGTCGAACGAGCATCTGCACGCGCCCGGCACGCTCACCCTGCCGGCGACAACACTCGTCGAAGCCTGGACCGAACTTGGCCTGTCGATCGCGCGCGCCGGCGTGCGCAAGCTCGTCATCGTCAACGCGCATGGCGGCAACGAAGAGGTCATGGGCATCGTCTCGCGCGAACTGCGCGTGCGCGTGAAGATGCTGTCGGTGAAGACGAGCTGGCAGCGTTTCGGCCGCCCGGCCGGGATGTATTCCGAGCTGGAGGACCGGCACGGAATCCATGGCGGTGACGTGGAGACCTCGTTGATGCTGCACTTCCGCCCCGATCTGGTCGACATGGGCAAGGTGCAGGACTTCGCCTCGAATGTCGGCAAGGCCGAAGCGACGTTCGAGTTGCTGCGCCACACCGGCACGCACGCCTTTGCCTGGATCGCCAGCGACCTCAACCCGCATGGCGTGGTCGGCAACGCCTCCATCGCAACCGCCGAAAAGGGGCGGCTGACGGCGGAGCATCAGGCGGACGGCTTCATTCGCCTGCTGCGGGATGTCCGTACGGCAAAGCTGGCGGACTGGCTGGCTTAGCCCACCGCGCCTTTCAGCTGTTTCGCCAGATCGCCGGAGTCCGACACCTCGATCTTCGCAAGGCCGAGCCAGCCCGCCATCAGCCGTAGTTCCTCGGCCAGTGCCTCCGCCACATGCGGGGCGGCACCGGGCTCGCGATGCGCGGCGAGCACGCGCAGGATGCCCGCCTGCCTGTCGCCCTTCAGGTCGACGCGCGCCGCGATCCCGTCGCCGAGCAAAAAAGGCAGCACGTAGTAGCCATGCACCCGCTTGTGCGCCGGCACGTAGATTTCGATGCGGTAGAAGAAGCCGAACAGCCCCTCCGCGCGGTCGCGCTCCCACACCAGCGGGTCGAACGGTGACAGCAGCGCGCGGGCGTCGATCCGGCGCGGCTGCCTGGCGTCGCGGTACAGATAGGCCGGCTGACTCCAGCACTCCACCTTCACCGGGATCAATTCGCCGGCCTCGACCAGCTCGGGCACGCCGCGCTTCACGTCGTCAGGCGCCAGCCGGAAATAGTCGCGCAGGTGGGTGGCGGTCGACACGCCCATGGCCTTCGCGGAGATGCGCAGCAGTTCGCGCGTGGCGTCGGCAGCGGAAACTTCCGGAGCATTGACGATCTCGGGCGGCAGAACGCGCTCGGGCAGATCGTAGACGCGTTCGAAGCTGGCGCGCCGGTGGGCCGTTGTAATGCGGCCCGCCCAGAACAGCCATTCGAGCCCGATCTTTGTCTCGTTCCAGCCCCACCAGCCGCCGGGTCCCTTCTCCGACTCGAAATCCGAAGCCGCCATCGGGCCGTTGCGCTCGATCTCGCGGTAGAGCGCCTCGATATGCGCGGCACGCTCGACGCCAAATGTGGCGACGCCCTTGTAGATGCGCTCGCCGCGCGCCGCCCGCTGCATGCGGAAGCGCATCAGCGGCCAGGTCTCGACCGGCAGCAGCGACGCCTCATGCGCCCAGTATTCGAACATGGTGCGGCGTTTGCCTTTCGCCGCCTTGTCGATGAGGTCGAGCGGATAGGCCCCGTAGCGCGAGAACATCGGCATGTAGTGCGCGCGCACGAGGATGTTGACGGAGTCCATCTGCAGCAGGCCGTTGCGGCCGAGATAGCGCTTCAGATGCGAGCGTCCCACCGGCGCCGTGGGCCGCCGCTCGCCGAAGCCTTGCGCGGCAAGCACGATCCGGCGGGCGATGCGGGTTGAAATTTTCTCGGTCATGCGGGCTCGGTGGTCGGACAGCCGGCCGACCCGCGATTTCGGGAAGGCGGGGTCTGTTCTAGCCGGGATTCGCAAGCTCCCGCCACAGCGGGCATGGCCCGCTCCTGACAGCCTCGTGTCAGGGTCTGGTGCGTTTCGGACGACCGCGCTCTCCCGGCCGCAGCACCTTGTCCGGCACCCGGTTGGGCAGCCACTCGACATCGATCACGGAGCGCGCGGACAGCGCGAAGCGCTGCCCGTTGGCCGTGAAGGGCGCGAAATGGATGTGGCCTCGCCCGGCTGCCGCGAAGGCGGCAAGCGCCGCCTTTTCGACGGCTTCGCGGTTGCGTGCCTTTTCGGCCGCCACCCTGCTCAAACGTATGGAAATCCTGGCCATCTTCGATCCTTTCGTCTGGACACACCTCGCCCGTCTGGCGAGGCGGAGGGACGAAAGGGGATCGGTCAGCTCATGCAGACCGGATGCGCTGCGATTGCGTTCGAAGTGGGGCGTCAGTTCTGGCCGCGGTTCCAGCCGCGGCCGCGGTCGCCGAGCAGTTCGTGGCCGGTGGCGGTGATCGCCACCGTATCTTCCAGCTTGATGAAGCCGCGGCGTGGATGAATCATCGTGGTCTCCACCGACAGCACCATGCCTGCTTCGAGCGGATGCGCGGCGTCGATGCCCTCATAGGCGACAGGATGGTTGGTCATGAGGAACGGCGCCTCATGCGTGATGACGCCCATGCCATGCGCGAAGAAATCGTTGGAGGCGGCGTTCGGCCCCTGCTTCAGGACCACTTCTGCCGCGGCGATCATGTCCCCGCCCTTCACGCCGGGCCTGCATTGCGCGAAAGCAGCCTGCTGGACGCCGTCAATCTCCGCCAGGATGTCCTGCAGTTCGGCGTCCGGTTCGCCGAGCACACCCATGCGGCAGAGGTCGCCGATATAGCCATTGTAGTTGCCGCCGGAATCGATCGACAGCACCTCGCCCTTGCCCCATTTCTGCGGCGACACCGCACGGTTGTGGCTGGAGCCGATGGTGATCAGGCAATATTCGAAGTTCAGCCCCCGCCCGGTCTCTTCGCGACGCAGTGCGGCGACCAGATCCGCCTTCGAGGCGCCCTCTCCGTGACCGTGGAACACCGCCAGCATGGAATCGGTGATCATCTCGGAGGCGTGCCGCAGTGTCTGCAGTTCCTCCGGCGTCTTGATTGCACGCAGCCGCTCCAGCGTGTGCGTCGCATCGACCAGCGTCGCTTCGGGAAGGATCTCGCGCAGCGCCAGATAGGCGTCGGCGGAAAGGAACGCCGGCTCGTAGCCGATGCGTGCGCTGGCGAGCCCGAGCTTCTTCAGGTGCTCGGCCGCCAGCTTCGCCGCATCCACCGTGCCCCACGTCGCCGTCTGCACCGACGGCGTCCAGAACGGCTTCACCTGCTGCTCGTGGCCTTCCATCTTGTTGCCGACATAGGCCGAGTTCTCCGGCTTGCCCTTCTGATAGACGACGACGGGCAGGTAGCGGCTGTGCCCGATCGCATCCATCGCGGCAAAGAAGATGAAGCGGTAGCCGCCCAGCAGATACTGCGCGTTGTGCTTGGAGGTGGCGACGAGCACGTCGATGCCAGCCGCATCCATCAGCCGGTCAAGCCGCTGATTGTCGAACGGGACCACCATGCCCTGTGCCTGCGCGCTGACGTTCACGACAACCTCCGAAAATCTGGTAGGACCAGTTTGCACCGAAAGGACGGCTGGGGTCCAGCGGGAAGTCGATCACACGGGGCTGGGCTTTGTCTCCGCCATGAACTGAGCCTCTTCGTCGGTCGTCTCGCGCCCAAGGATCGCATTGCGGTGTGGAAATCGGCCGAAGCGAGCGATGATGTCGCGATAGAGCGCGGACTGCTGCCGTGAGGCCTGCGTGAAGAAATGATCCGGGGCGGCAAAGGGAAAATAGTGCTCCTCGGCCAAAGCCAGCGATCGATCCTGGTCTTCAAGGCTCTCGCTGTGGCCGAAGGGCAGGATCAGAAACAACCTTTCAATGAGCTTGAAACCGCCCGGACCGGATGCCGCAATCCGCCGGCAGACAGCCAGTGCGGCAGCGTCGGTCGCATAGGCCTGCGCGCTGCCGCGAAAGGCGTTGCGTGGCAACTGGTCGAGCAGGATGACAAGTCCGAGCTGCTGTTGCCCGTGAGCTGATTGAGGCTCCAGGTGTGGCTCGCGGCCGGCCCGATGAAGGCTCCGAAGCGGGAGCGGATCTCGGCGTCGTTGTTGTCGCTCGCGATGAACCAGAGCGGAAACCTGTCTTCCGGAAAGTGCTCGAAGCGCGGCAGATCGCCGAACCTGAAGCGATGCACATCGTCGAGCACGGATATCTGCATTTGCCCTATACCACCGGCACCACGTCCACCGACTGCTCCCCGGCCTGGCCGCCGGCGGTCTTCAGCACGCCGACGATCGGCGCCACATCGGAATAATCGCGACCATGACCGACGGTGATGTGATCGGACGAGGCGCGCATGCCATTGGTCGGATCGAGCTCCAGCCAGCCCGTCTCGCGGCCGCACCAGACCTTCGCCCAGGCGTGCATCGCATCGGCGCCTTCCAGCCGCTCCTTGCCGGGCGGCGGGATGGTGCGCAGGAAGCCGCTGACATAACCGGCCGGTATGCCGAGGCCGCGCAGGCCGGCGATCATGATGTGGGTGAAGTCCTGGCAGACACCGCGCTGCAGCGCGAAGGCGTCACTGGCGCGCGTGGCCACCGTCGTCGCCTCGCCGTCGTAGGTGAAATCGGCGTAGATGCGGTTGCAGAAATCGATCGCCAGCGCGGCCACCGAGCGGCCGGGCACTGCGCTCTTGCCGGCATAGGCCGTGATCGCGGCATCGCTGCCGGCATGCGAACTCGGTGCACGGAAATGGTGCGGCGAATTCGGCGCCAGCGTGAGCATCGCGCCGAGTTCGTCACGCAGGCCTTCCGGCGTCGGTGACACGTCGAAACCAGGCGTCGGCCGGTCGACCTGCACGCGCGCCGCCATTCGGACCTCGAGTGCGTCGTGGCCCGAGCGGTAGACGATGGAGGTCACGGCGTTGCCGAAGAAGTCGGCGAAGTCGGAGCGTTCCGTCGGCTGCGGGTCGAAGGACAGTGATGCCGCCACGACGCGCTGGGTGCCGGTCAACGTCTGCGGCAGCACGCGCAGCTGGTGCCGCCCGCTGCCGGTCGCGCCTTCATAGTCGTAGCGCAGCTTCAGGCGGATGTCGTACTGCACTGAAAAGACTCATCCAAAATAGGTCGAAGCAAGGCTGCCATAGAGCCCGGCGATGTCGTCGGCAACGGCGTCGAGCGCATCCGGCCCCATCTCGCCAGGCTCGCGTATGGCAAGCTGCGTGTGAATGCGCAGCACCTCCTTGGCGGCGGGAGACAAGAGCTTGCCGGATCCGGGCAGCAGGCCGATCTCGGCCTTCAGCCGGTCGAGCTGGAACAGCACCGAGCGTGGATTGAGCGGGTCGAGGCCGAGCAGGTCGACCACTGTGCGCCGGCCGACGCTCACCGTGTACTGGCGCCGGTGCGTCAGCACGGAATCGCCGATCTCCAGCATCATGTCGAGCGCTCCATCGGGCGCATCCTGCCGTGTCGCCCAGGCGAGCGTATGCGCGATCTGGATACCGCGCTCCAGCCGCCGGCCGATTTCGAGGAAGCGCCATCCGGTGAAGCGATACATGTTTTCGTGCAGGAGGCCGGCGAAACCGGCGAGCTTGCGCAGCAGCACCGTCATCGCGCGCGTAGCGTCGTCGCCCGGCGCCACCGTGTCGCGGAACTGATCGAGCGTCTTCGACAGGTCGCGCAGCGCCAGCCAGCCGTCGGGCGAGAAGCGATCGCGGATCTGGCCGGCGCTGTAGACGGCGCTGTCGAGCGAGTTGAGCAGGCCGGGCGGAATCGCGTTCGCGACATCGACACCGTACGGTTCGAGATAGTCGCGCACCGCTGCCAGCAGCGGCAGCTCGGGATCGGAGGTCTCGGCCAGCCGCACATGATAGGCACGCAGCATGCGCACCGTGTCTTCGACGCGCTCCACGTAGCGTCCGAGCCAGAGCAGGTTTTCCGCCGAGCGGCTTGGCAGGCTGCCCGGCAGGTTGCGCTGGAACCCGTCCTCCTCGCGTGGCAGCAGCGTGTCGCGGTCGACCGGGTCGTCGCAGACCACCCACACATCGGCCGCCTGCCCGCCCCGCTGCATGGCGATCGCGGTCGTGTCCTGCGTGAAGCCGATCCGGGCAAAGCCGCCCGGCATCACCGTCCAGCCGTCCGGCGTGCGCGCGAGGTAGACGCGCAGGCTGGCCGGACGCGGTTCCAGCCAGCCGGCGACATGCACGGGCGTGGTCGAGAGCGTCACCGCCTCCTGCCCGACGAACCCGCCGCCATTGGCCATGAGCTTCTCCGCGAGCGCAGCGCGGTCTCCCGCGCCGAGCGCCCCGCCCAGCACTGTGACGTCCTCGTCCTCGAACGGCAGCCGCGTCGACAGCGCCGGGCCGATCATCATGCGCTGCATGTTGTCGATGACGTGCTGGCGGTCGGCCTCCTGCCCGCACCACCACGTCGCGATCGACGGCAGCACGAGGTCTTCGCCGCGCAAGGCACGCGCGACCTGCGGCAGGAAGGCGAGGAAGGCGCGCGTTTCCATGATGCCGGAACCGAGCGCGTTCACCATCGAGACGGAACCGCTGCGCAGCGCCTCGACCATGCCCGGCGTGCCGATGCGCGATTGCGGATTGAGCTCCAGCGGGTCGGCGAAGGCGGCGTCGAGGCGCCGCCACAACACGCTGATCGGCTTCAGCCCCGACACGGTGCGCACCATCAGCCGGCCGTCAGCCACCGTCAGATCCTCGCCTTCCAGGAGCATGATGCCGAGATAGCGGGCGATATAGGCGTGCTCGTAATAGCTCTCGTTGAGCGGCCCCGGCGTCAGGATCGCGACACGCGCGCCGGGATCGTCCGAACGATCGAACAGCGCGTCGCGGAACTTGCGGAAGAAGCCGGCCAGCCGCTCGACATGCATCTCGCCGTAGATGTCGGAGAGCGCGCGCGTGGTCGCCACGCGGTTCTCCAGCGCGAAGCCCGCTCCCGACGGTGCCTGCGTGCGGTCGCCCAGCACCCACCACTGGCCATCCGGCCCGCGCCCCAGTTCGAAGGCGCAGAAATGCAGGAAATGTCCGCTCGCCGGTTTGACCCCGACCAGCGGCCGCAGGAATTCCGGCGACGACGCGATGAGGCCGGGCGGGATCAGCCCTTCGGCGGCCAGCCGGTTGTCGCCGTAGATGTCGGCACAGATCGCCTCGAACAGATCGGCGCGCTGCCTCAGGCCGGTGGCGATCTTCTCCCATTCCCGTTCGCCGATCAGCAACGGCACATGCGCGAGCGGCCATTCGCGCTCGGCCGCGCCGGCGCGGTCGTAGACGCGGAAATAGACACCGGCATCGCGCAGATACTGGTCGGCGCGCGCAAAGCGGCGCGTCAGTTCCTCCGACCCGAGTGCTTCCAGCCGGTCGATGAAATCGGCCCACAGCGGCCGCGGATTGCCGTCTGCATCGACCATCTCGTCGGCCACTCCCGGCAACGGCCGGTAGTGCTCCAGCAGATTGCGGGTCTTTGGCTTGCGGCTTGCTTTTGCGGCTTGGGGCTTCATGCACCCCCCTCTGGCCTGCCGGCCATCTCCCCCTCAAGGGGAGAGATTGGCAGTTTCGACCGTTCAGACCTTCCGCCAGGGTTCAGAGCAGGGTGACAACGGCGACGAGAATGATCTCCACCCTTGAGGGGGAGATGGCCGGCAGGCCAGAGGGGGGTGTTCAAGCCGACCACGTTAAACTCCTAGATCCC
>JBFXFO010000022.1:0-35825 GCA_050178915.1 Rhizobiaceae bacterium
AACCAGGCGCGCGTCTTCGACGCCGCGATCGTCACCAGGGTCGAGCCCGGCCATCCCTTCTACGCCGCCGAGGACTACCATCAGGATTACCTGACGCTGAACCCGACGCAGCCCTACATCGTGATCAACGATCTGCCGAAGATCGACAATCTGAAACGCCTCTATCCCGATCTCTATCGTGACGATCCGGCGCTTGTCTCCGAGGCGAATGCGCCGGGTTGACCGCCGCTTCCCGTCCCGCGACGCGTCGCGCTACATGATGGCGGAGTTGGCCAGCCAGCCGGGCGGGACGTACATGCCGTTTGAATAGGGATGCGGCGAAAGGATCCGCTGCCGTCCGTTCTGGACCTGGAAGACCAGATGCGCCTGGCTGATCGACGGATCCTGCGTGTTGTCCGGAAACGCCAGCCCGACCTGCCCTTCCGAGCCGAAGAAATACGAGCCGTTGACGCCGCGATGCACCGTCGTGCGCAGATCCTCGATCACCGTCTTGAAGACGCGCGTACCGCCCACCCGCGACCAGGTGCCGGCGAGAAGGTTCACCCGGTCATAAGCGATGCTCGCATGCGACTGGCCCGGATCGCGGTCGAAGCGTCGGCGGTAGCTCTCGATGAATCCCTGGCCGATGCGGTCGGAGTACAGTCCCGTCGTCGTCGCCCAGATGACGCCGTCGGCGAGCCCGCCCAGCTCGTTCAGATAGGCCGGCACCGACGGCGAATAGAGCTTGTAGACGAGCGAGCGGATCGGCCTGCGCATGAACGCCTTCTGGAAGGCGATGCCGTCCTCGACGAAATAGGAAGCCAGCACCACGACGCTCGGATTGATCCGATGCAGCCGGTCGACGACCGAATCCCAGCTTTCCGAACTTGCCGGCACGTCGGTGATGAGCTCGATGCTCCACTCCCGCTGGCCGCGCCCACAGTTCGTGTTCTGCAGGCCGATGTCGAGGCCTGGCCATGGCGGCTGAACGACGGCGATGCGCCGGTTGTCCGGCTCCCATTGCTTGTGAGCTTCCAGCCCGTTGAGGAAACGCATCAGGCCGGGGCCGTAGTTGATGTCGCTGGCGCACACCTGGAAGATGTTGCCGAGGCGGGCGAAATCGTTGCGGACGCATTTGACCGCGTAGTCCATTGTCGCGGCGTGCAGATATGGACCTCCGAAATCGCCGACCAGCCGCTGCACCGCCGGATCGACACAGGAGTAGCCGGCCGTGATCGCATCCACCTCCAGGTCGATCAGGCTGCGATGCGCCTCGACCAGCGACTTCACCTGCCCGAGATCGGTATCGGCCGTGACCAGACGCAGCGCGCGCCCATTGACGCCGCCGCGTCGGTTGAGCTGCTCGACCGCAAGCGTCGCGCCGTTCAGCATCTCCTGTGCGTCATCGGCGCCGCGGCCGGTCAGGGACAGCGGCATGCCGATCAGGATCGGGCGTGGCAACAGGCGGCGCGTCTTCGGCGCCACCGAAGTCAGCGGATTCTGCGTGAGGCTTTCGATGCGGCCCGAAGCGATGGTGATACCGTCGCAGCCGCCAGGTGTCGGCAACCGCACCATGCTGCGGTCCATTGCGAAGCTGGCGAGGCCCGTACGGGTCCACAGGCCGGTCTTGCCGAAGATGTTCTCGATGTGTTTGGTCACGGTGCGCACGCTGATCCCCAGCCGCGCCCCGATCGTCTCATTGGCAAGTCCTGCCGCGACCAGCGTCAGCACGTCGAGCTCGCGCGACGTCAATCCGAAGGGAGGGTCGATGACCTCACTGTGGATGCGCGCCCGCGCCGCACCGAAGGTCGGGGTCTCGATGCGGATCGAAACCAGCAGCCAGTCCGTACCGGCGATCCAGATGAACCGCACATCGTCGATGTCGGAGCGCAGCAGTGCCTGCGCGTAGTTGACGATCTCGTGGGAGAGGCGGACATCGTCCTCGACCATCGCGCCGGACTGGTCCGCGCACGGACCATGCGCATCGACGTAGACGCAGTCCTGCCAGTCGCTCGCCAACGCGGAAACGGCGATTCCACGGTCAGCGGCCGTGGAATCGGGCACTATCTCTTGCACTGGCATCAGTGTCGCGGTCACTCGTGAGACTACCCTGCTCCGAACCTCCGTAGCACCGATCTATTTCACAACAACCTTTCCTGTGTGTCAAAACATTTTATCATTAGGAAAACTTCACACCGCCGCACGGATCAGCCGCGCCGCCTCCGTGCATACACATCGAAGGCGACCGCCGCGACAACGATCAGGCCCTTGATGACCAGCTGGTAGCTGGTGCTCACCGCGAGCGAATCGAACACGTTGGTGAGCACGGCGAGGATCGCGAGCCCGATCGCCGTTCGCCACATGGTCCCTTCGCCGCCCAGCAGCGACGTGCCGCCGATGACGACCACGGCGATGGCATCGAGCGAGACCGTGCCACCCATGTCGGCCTGGCCGACGCCGAGACGCGAGGACAGGATCATGCCGCCGAGACCGGCGCAAACCGCGCTGATGACATAGGTGCTGCCATTGATGGCCGAGACCGGCAGACCGGAGAGCCGCGAGGCCTCCTGGTTGCCGCCGATGGCATACACGGCCTGCCCATAGATCGTGCGGGCGAGCACGAAACCGCCGATGATGAAGATCGCCACCATCATCCACGCCGAGATCGGCCAGCCGAACCAGCGGCTGATGCCGAGGTAGTCGTAGTTGAAGTTCATCGGGCTTTGCGGCGCGTTGTTCGAGATGATGTAGGCGAGCCCGCCATAGGTCGAACCGGTGCCGAGCGTCGCCACGAACGGGCTGACCTTCAGGTAGTTGATGACGACGCCGTTGACGACGCCGGCCGCGAGGCTGGCGAGCAGCACCGCGCCGGCCGCTCCCCACAGACCGAGCGTGTCGGCCGTCATCGCGTAGATGACCGCCGACAGCGCGAAGATCGCGCCCACGGAGAAGTCGAGGCCGCCGGCGAGGATGACGAAGGTCATGCCAACCGCGACGATGCCGACCGGCGCGCTCTGCCCGAACATGTTCTGCACGTTCGCAAGCGAGAAGATGCCGGGATAGACGATCGCGGCGATGACCAGCACCACGACGAGCGCCAGTACCATGCCGTAGTCTAGGAGGACGTTCAGCGCCTTGCCGGCGCTGAACTGAACGTCACTGCCGGTGGTGGACATGCTGCTCTGATTCGCCATGGGATTCCCCTGCAAGCTTGAAGGCCGCGCGTAGGATTGCTGGAACGGTGATCTCGTCCTGTCCGCCATTGAGCTTGGCGGCGGTGCGTCCTGCGGACAGCACCAGGACGTTGTCGCTCATGGCGACGATTTCCTCGAGCTCGGAGGAGACGACGATGATGCCGAGGCCGGCGTCGGCCATCTTGCGCAGCGTCGCGATGATCTCTTCCTTCGCCCCGATGTCGATGCCGCGCGTAGGCTCATCGACCAGCAGCACCCTCGGTCGGTGGAACGACCATTTGCCGAGCAGCATCTTCTGTTGATTGCCGCCCGAGAGATTGCGCATCTTTTCGTTGATGCGCTTCTCGGAAAAGCCGAACTCCGAAGCGACTTCGCGGGTGTGGCGCTGCATCGCCGCGCGGTTCAGCACCCCGATCCGCGCCACCTTGCGGAAATTCGTCATCACCACATTGTCGACCGAGCTGCGGCCCAGCACGAGCCCTTGCGTCTTGCGGTCCTCCGGCACCAGCGCCAGACCGTGGCGAAGCGCCTCGCGCGTGTTGCGCGGCCACGGCACGGACTTGCCGCCGACAATGAGTTCACCGGTACTCGCCGGCTCAAGCCCTGCCAGCGCCCGCAGCAGCGTCGAGCGACCAGAGCCGACCAGCCCGCCGATGCCGAGGATTTCGCCGGCATGCACGTCGAGGTCGATGTCCTCGATCGCGCCGGCGACCGTCACGTTGCGCGCCGAGACGAGCGGGATGGCGTTCGCCTGCTTCAGCCGCGAGATGCGCGGCGGCGTGTCTTTCACGTCGTGGCCGATCATGGCGCGCACCAGCGCCGGCTTGTTCCATTTGGCCGTCGGCTCCGAGGCGACGAGCGCGCCCTCGCGGAACACCGTGATCGTGTCGGCAACCTCGAGCACTTCCTCGAGGTTGTGGCTGACGAGGAAGAGCGTCGTGTTGGCGGCCTTGAGCTGCCGCATGATGCGGAACAGCGCCTGCCGCTCGGGCGGCGCCAGCGACGCGGTCGGCTCGTCGAAGAGCAGGATGCGCGCCTTGGACTGCACGCCGCGCATGATCTCGAGCATCTGCTGGTCGGCGACCGACAGCCTACCTGCCCTGACGCGCGGGTCGATCTTCACGTTGAACTGGCGGCAGAGATCCTTGAACCCTGCCAGCATGGCGCGCTCGTTCACGAGGCCCATCGATGTGGGCATCTGGCCGAGGTAGACATTGACCATCGCCGAGCGCGCCGGAACGATGGTGAGTTCCTGGTAGATGGCGCTGATGCCTTTTGCCTTGGCGGCGCGCGGCGAACCAAACTCGTACTCGTCGCCGAGGATGGTCATCTCACCGCGGGTCGGGCTGATCCGACCCGCGATGATTCCGAGGAATGTGGACTTGCCTGCGCCGTTGGCGCCGACCAGAGCATGGATCTTCCCCTGCTCCGCGGAGAACGTCACGCCTTTCAGCGCTGCTGTTCCGCCGAAATGCATTTCGATGTTTCTGGCATCGACGGCGAGCATGACGTCAGTCTCCGTGTCGGCGTTCGCGGCGACGGCAGCCATCAATATTCCGGCTTGATCTGGTCGACGTTGTCCTTTGTGACAAGGTCGCTCTTCAGAGCGATGTACTTGCCGACCGGCTCGCCCTTCCAGGCATCGGCCAGCGCCTTCACGCCGAGATACATCTCGGTGTAGGGGGTGAAGGTGCGGGTCGACTCGACCTGGCCGTTGCGGATGGCTTCGAACGCCCAGGCGCTGCCGCCGCTCTCAACCACCTTGAGCGTGCCTTCGCGTCCGGCCTGCTTGATGGCCTGCACCGCGCCGCGCGTCATGTCGGAGTAGTTGCTGATGATGAGCGTCAGGTCGGGGTTCGCCTGCAGCACGGGCAGGGTCTTCTCGTTCGCCTGCGGGATCGAGTAGTCCGTGCGGATGTAGGCGACCACCTTGAAGTCAGGATACTTGGCTTCGACGTCCTTGATCGCGAGGTCGGTGTTGACCGTGTTCGAGATCAGCTCCGGACCGGTGATGACGGCGACCTTCTGCGGCCCCGGATACTGCTCGGCGACCCACATCATCCAGTCGCGATAGGCTTCGCGTCCCTGCGAACCGCCGACATAGGTCAGCGTGCCCGGCGCCCACAGCTCTTCGCCTTCCTGGATGTCCTTGCCGCACAGCGGGTTGTTGGCGACCGCGACGAGCACGCCCTGCTTCGGCGCATCCTTGGAGAGGATGTCGCAGGCCTGCCGGCCGTCGGCCATCTCGGCGAGGATCGCGTTGTACTTGCCGCTGGAGAGGATGTTCTGAACCTGGTTGAACTGCGTCGCAGGGGTCCAGCCGCCGTCGAACACGTCGATGGTGGCGCCGAATTCCTTCGCAGCGTCCTTCGCAGCGGTGATGCCCGACTGCAGATACTGGTTGTTCGTCCCCATGCTGAGGAAGGCGATCGAGAGCGGCTTGCAGCCGACTTCAAGCTTGGTGCCGCCGAGGTCGAGTTCGGTCGGCTTGCAGTCCTCGGCGGAAGCCGGCGAGGCCAGCATGGCGGCGCCGGCAAGAGCCGCTGCACCGAGCAGATTCTTCGTGATTGTGCGCATGGTCATTGAGTTCCCCGTTCCAACTGTTGTGAGATTGAGACCGCCGCGCGCCTGGTCTCCCTGCGCACGGCGGTCCGGAAAGCCTTCGGCTTACTTGCCGGGCCAGTTGTAGTCGGCAGGCATCTTCTCGACGCCGCGCGCATCCGGCAGAGCCATCAGGCGCTTGTCCTCGGCGTCGTCTTCCCAGGCCTTGGCGATTTCCTCGCAGGTTGCGAACCAGACGCCGTCATGACCCTTGATGTGCTCGACCAGGCGCTCGAGCATCATCATGTGATGTGCCTGGCCGATGATCTGCGGATGCAGAGCCATCGCGTACACGCCGTTCTCCTGGTTCTGGTAGGCGTAGTCGAAGATGTCGCGCCAGCGGCGGAACACGGCGTCGGTGTCCGACATGCCTTCCTGGTTGCCGGTGTAGGCCAGCGCCGGGAAGTCATCGAGGTACCAGCTGACCGGGATCTCCAGCACCTTCGATGCGGGGCCGGCGATGCTGCCCTTCTCCCAGCGGACCTGCCAGCGCTGCGGGCGATACGGCACCAGATCGCGCGCCATCAGGCTGGAGTCGTACAGGAAGCCGGCCTCCTCGACGAGGTCGAGCGTGGAGTCGCTGTAGTCCCAATAGGGCGAGCGATAGCCGGTCGGACGGATGCCGAATTGGTTCTTGTAGGTGGCGAAGGCGAGGTCCATCAGGCGCTTCTCGGTGTCACGCGAGATGAGCGTCGGGTTCTCGTGATAGTAGCCGTGATGGCCGATCTCGTGACCCGCCTCGAAGACCTTCTTGGAGATTTCCGGGAAGGTGTCGACGGTGTGCGCCGGCGTGAAGAACGTCGTCTTGATATCGTGCTTCTTGAACAGGTCGAGCAGGCGCGGCGTGCCGACGGCGGCACCGAACTCACCACGCGACATGAACGACGGGCTGGGCGGGTTGAAACCGCCGAGCCACTGGGACTGCGCGTCGAAGTCGACGCCATGATTGAGGGCGATCTTCTTGCCTTTCGGCATCTTCACTTTACCCATGCGAATTCTCCTTCCATGTGGCAAAAAATTTGCCGCCTGCGCAGCGGTGAGCTGCGCAGCCGACAGTTTCGGATGATGGCGCTGAGGCGCCGGCTTCAGGTCAGATGTGGGACGGCCAGGAGCGGTAGAGATCGGCCCGACGGCGGCGGTCCTTGAAGGTCGTGGCCGCGCCCGACTTGCGGTTCTCGTAGAGCTTGTCGATGTCGACGGTGCCGGTGGCGACCATCTCGCGGTTGGCGTCGCACTGCGCGACGATGCCGGCCGGATTGTCCCAGGTGAGATCGCAGGGGCTGAGGATCGAGCTGCGTGCCCAGCCGTTCGGCAGCGGTGCACCCGGCTGGCCGCCGAGGCAGCAATGCACGAAGTAGACCTGGTTCTCGATGCAGCGCGACTGTGCGCAGTGGCGCACGCGCCAGAAGCCCTGCTCCGTGAAGGTCGCCGACGGGCAGAGGATGATCTCCGCGCCCTGCTCGGTGAGCGCCGCAGAGCACTCCGGAATCTCGGCCTCGTAGCAGATGTTGAAGCCGACCTTGGCGAACGGCAGCTGGTACGCTTCCATCTTGTCGCCCTCGGAGGTCGACCAGTTGGCTTCGGCCGGGAAGATGTGCGTCTTGGAGTGACGGAAGATCGAGCCGTCCGGGTTGAACAGGAAGCCGTGGTTCTCGAAGCGGTCTTCGACGGACACCAGATGCGAGCCGCCCACGATGTGCTGGCCGCGCGCCTTCGACTCCTCCTTGAAGAGGTCGATGTAGGCATCGGTGAATTCGTCGATGCGCACGAGATCGGAGATCGGCAGCTTCTGCCAGTCCTTGTAGGTGGTGAAGAGCTCGATCGTGAACAGCTCGGGGAAGAGCACCAGGTCGGAGCCCGCCGCCTTGTCCAGCAGCGCGCGCACGCGCGAGCGGAACTGCGAGAAATCGGAAATGGGCTGCACCAGATACTGGCAGGTCGAAATTGTTACGTTGCGCGCCATTTCATCTCTCCCTTTGATCGTCGCTTCGGCAACAGTTGACCGGAAGTTGGCGCGCGCGCGCCCAAGCCTCAATAAGTAAATTTACTTATGGTGGCGGCCTGGCACTCGGCGACGCTGGCTAAGCAAATCGGAATCGCGACGTGTCTGTTGTTTTCATCGCTGCGTCCGCCATCGTGCTGTTCACGCCAGGCCCTACCAACACGCTGATGGCGGCGTCGGGCGCAACCATCGGCGTGCGCAAGGCACTGCCGCTGCCGTTCGCCGAAGGAGCAGCCTACGCGATCGCGATCGGCGTCTACCTGGAGATTTCGCACCACCTCGCCGGCGCGGCCTATGCGCGGCCGTTTCTGCACGCGGTCGCCGCCGCATGGCTGCTGATATCGGCTGTGAAGCTCTGGCGTCAGCCGGCTGCGGACGCACGCGCCGGCGCAGAGAGTATGGTGTGGCGTGTCTTCGCGACCACGCTGCTCAACCCGAAGGCGATGCTCGTCGGGACGACACTGATCCCGGCCATGATGGCAGACCGCACGGCGGTGGCAGTTGCCTGCTTCGCCGGCCTGTCGCTTGCCGCTGGTTTTATGTGGCTGGGGATGGGATCGCTGGCGCCGGCCAAGGTCAAGCGCAATGCCAACAAGGCCGCCGCCTTGGTACTCGCACTCTTCGCAGCGGCCACGCTGTCGAGTGCGGTCGCCGGCTGAATTTTCAGCCGGCGCTTCGCAACATGCTGGCTCAGATGTCCAGCGTCGTCTGTGTTTCCCAGGCCGTGAAATGCGAGGCGAAGCTGTTCCACTCGCCATGCTTCAGCTTGAGATAGGCGGCCGAGAAATCGGTGCCGAGTGCGGCCTGCAGCTCGCCGTCCTTCTCGAATTCGCGCAGCGCGTCGAGCAGGTTGAGCGGTAGCTTCGGCGCGTTCTTCACCGTGTGGCCGTCCTTGTACATGTCGATGTCGTGGTGCGGACCGGGATCGGCCTTGGTGCGGATGCCGCTGAGGCCCGCCGCAATGATCACCGCCTGCAGCAGGTACGGGTTCACCGCCCCGTCCGGCAGACGCAGTTCGAAACGGCCCGGCCCAGGCACGCGCACCATGTGCGTGCGGTTGTTGCCGGTCCACGTCACGCTGTTCGGCGCCCAGGTCGCGCCGGAGGTCGTCCGCGGCGCGTTGATGCGCTTGTACGAATTCACCGTAGGGTTGGTGATCGCGGCCAGCGCCGACGCATGCTTCATGATGCCGCCGAGGAACTCCTTGCCGCGCGCCGAAAGTCCGAACGGCATCGCCTTGTCGGCGAAGGCGTTGGTCTTGCCGGCCGTGTCCCACACGGAGATGTGGGCGTGACAGCCGCTGCCGGTCAGTCCCTTGAAAGGCTTCGGCATGAAGGTGGCGCGCAGGCCGTGCTTCTCGGCCACCGACTTGACCATGAACTTGAAGAACGAGTGCTTGTCGGCGGTGGCGAGGGCGTCATCGTACTCCCAGTTCATCTCGAACTGGCCGTTCGCATCCTCGTGGTCGTTTTGGTACGGCTTCCAGCCGAGCTCCAGCATCGCGTCGCAGATTTCTGCGATCACGTCGTAACGGCGCATCACCGCCTGCTGGTCATAGCAGGGCTTGTCGGCCGTATCGAACTCGTCGGAGATCACGCTGCCGTCCGGGCTGACCAGGAAGAATTCCGGCTCGACGCCGGTCTTCACCCGCAGCCCCTGCTTGGCAGCCTCGGCGATCAGGTTCTTCAGCACCACGCGCGGGGCCTGCCTGACCGGCTTGTCTTCCATCACGCAATCGGCGGCGACCCACGCCACGTCGCGCTTCCAGGGCAGCTGTATCACGGACGAAGCGTCCGGCACCGCGAACAGGTCCGGGTGCGCAGGCGTCAGGTCGAGCCAGGTGGCGAAGCCAGCGAAGCCGGCGCCGTCCTTCTGCATGTCGGCGATGGCAACCGCCGGAACCAGTTTGGCGCGCTGCGCGCCAAACAGGTCCGTGTAGCTGATCATGAAATATTTGACGCCTTTGTCGGCGGCGAACTTGGCAAGGTCGAGTGTCATTTTCCCTCTTAATGTTCGACACTTCGTGCATTCATCTGCGGGCGGCGCCTCCCGTCGCCCGCTCGGCCTGGTCAGAGGCCTCCCATTCCCGGGTACCAGCTCGTGCCCGCCAGAGGCACGCGCGCCATGGCCGCGGCCTCCATCGTCAGCGCGCAGAGATCCTCAGGCTCGAGATTGTGCAGATGGTTCTTGCCGCAGGCGCGCGCGATGGTCTGCGCTTCCAGCGTCATCACCTTCAGAAAATTGGCCAGGCGGCGGCCGGCGGCGACCGGATCGAGGCGCTTGGCCAGTTCCGGATCCTGCGTGGTGATGCCGGCCGGGTCCTTGCCTTCGTGCCAGTCGTCGTAGGCACCGGCCGTGGTGTTCAGCGCGCGGTACTCGTCTTCCCATTTCGGGTCGTTGTCGCCGAGCGCCACCAGCGCCGCGGTGCCGATGGCAACCGCGTCGGCGCCAAGCGCCAGCGCCTTTGCCACGTCGGCGCCGGAACGGATGCCGCCGGAGACGATGAGCTGCACCTGGCGATGCATGCCGAGATCCTGCAATGCCTTCACGGCGGGGCGGATGCAGGCGAGCGTCGGCATGCCGACATTCTCGATGAACACGTCCTGCGTTGCGGCGGTACCGCCCTGCATGCCGTCGAGCACGACGACGTCGGCACCAGCCTTCACCGCGAGTGCGGTGTCGTAATAGGGCCGCGCCCCGCCGACCTTGACGTAGATCGGCTTCTCCCAGTCGGTGATCTCGCGCAGCTCGCCGATCTTGATTTCAAGATCGTCCGGGCCGGTCCAGTCCGGATGGCGGCAGGCCGAGCGCTGGTCGATGCCCTTCGGCAGATTGCGCATGTTGGCAACGCGGTCGGAAATCTTCTGGCCGAGCAGCATGCCGCCGCCGCCCGGCTTGGCGCCCTGACCGACGACGATCTCGATGGCGTCGGCGCGACGCAGGTCGCGCGGGTTCATGCCATAGCGCGACGGCAGATACTGGTAGACCAGCGTCTGGCTGTGCTCGCGCTCCTCGTCGGTCATGCCACCGTCTCCGGTGGTCGTCGACGTGCCGGCAGCGGTGGCGCCGCGTCCGAGCGCTTCCTTGGCGTTGCCCGACAGCGCGCCAAAGCTCATGCCGGCGATCGTCACCGGCGTCTTCAGCGTGATCGGCTTCTTGGCGAAACGCGAGCCGAGCACGACGGTGGTGTCGCACTTCTCGCGATAGCCTTCGAGCGGATAACGCGAGATCGACGCGCCGAGGAACAGCAGGTCGTCGAAATGCGGAACCTTGCGCTTCGCGCCGGCGCCGCGAATGTCATAGATGCCGGTCGCCGCAGCGCGACGGATTTCAGCCAGCGTGTAGTCGTCGAACGTCGCCGACTTGCGTGGTGGAGTATAGGGATTGTGGTAGCTCATCTGCTCCGGCCCGCCTCAGTATGCGTCGGCATTGTCGATGTTGAAGTTGTAGAGCTTGCGCGCCGAGCCATAGCGCCGGAATTCCTCCGGCTTGGCATCGAACCCGGCCTTGCCGAGAATGTCGGCGAGGAAGTTGATGTGCTCGGGTCGCATCTCCTTCTCGATGCAGTCGGCGCCGAGGCTCGAGACCTCGCCGCGCACGAACAGCCGCGCCTCGTAGAGCGAGTCGCCCAGCGCATCGCCGGCGTCGCCGAGCACCACCAGATTGCCCGACTGCCCCATGAACGCGGACATGTGTCCGATGTCGCCGCCCACCACGATGTCGATGCCCTTCATCGAGATGCCGCAGCGCGAAGAGGCGTTGCCGTGGATGACGAGCAGGCCGCCACGTCCGGTAGCGCCGGCATACTGGCTGGCGTCGCCCTGCACGACCACCCTGCCCGACATCATGTTTTCGGCCAGTCCAGGCCCGGCCGAGCCGTGCACCGTGATGGAGGCGCCGTCATTCATGCCGGCGCAGTAGTAACCGACCGACCCCCGCACATCGATCGAGATATTGCCCTCGACGCCGACGGCGACCGAGTGGCTGCCGCGCGGGTTGATAACCTCGAACTCGGTGGCATTGGCGCCGTGGCGGATGGCGTGCAGCGCCGCGTTGAACTCGCGCAGCGGCGTGACGGAAAGATCGAACGTCTGCATCTTGGTGACCCGGATGAAATTCTGGATTGCGGTCAGGCGGCCTTCTGGTGATCCCAGAAGTAGACGGTGGCTGGCTCGGGCTCCCACACGCGGGCATTCTCGATGCCCGGCAGGTTGACCAGCGCGCGGTACTCGGAGCCGAATGCGACATACTGGTCAGTCTCGGCCATGACCGCCGGCTTGCAGGCGATCGGATCGCGCACGACGCCGAAGCCGGACTGGGTGCCGACGACGAAGGTAAAGAAGCCATCGAGATCGTCGATGGCGCCGCGCAGCGCCTCGCCCAGATCCTTGCCCTTCGCCATCGATGAGGTGAGGTAGGCAGCAGCGACTTCCGAGTCGTTCTCGGTCTCGAAGGACATGCCTTCGCTGCGCAGCTCGCGCCGCAGATTGTTGTGATTGGAGAGCGAACCATTGTGCACGAGGCACTGGTCGCCGCCGGTCGAGAACGGATGCGCGCCGAGCGTGGTGACGGCCGATTCCGTCGCCATGCGGGTATGGCCGATGCCGTGCGTGCCCGTCATCGAGCGGATGTCGAAGCGCTCGACCACGTCCTTGGGCAGACCGACCTCCTTGAAGATCTCGATCGCCTCGCCGATGCCCATGATCCGCAGGTCCGGGTAGGTCTTGGTCAGCAGCGCGCGCACCTTGGCCGCGTCGCCGGTCGTCTCGACCACCGCATGCGTATCCTTCACGGTCACAGTGGCGTCGAACCCGCCGCCCTTCAGCGTGTCGCCGAGCGAGGCGAAGTCACGCGCCGGCGACGGCGACTGCACCGTGATCTTGGTCCGGCCGGCCGCCGGCTTGCCGTAGATGGCGATGCCGGCCGAGTCCGGCCCGCGGTCGCTGAGGCTCACAAGCATTTCTGAAAGTAGCGATCCGAGCTGCGGCTCGAGCCCCGGATCCTTGATGAACAGACCGACGATTCCACACATGGAAAGTAACCCCGCTGATGCGACTTCCGACGACTAGCAGAGGCCAAATCGTCCCGCAACTGTCAGGAAACAAATTTTCCCACAGTGCAATCGCTATCCGGGTCCGGGGTTCCGCTGCGGGTATGAGATGATAGAGATGTAGCGGGCCGGCAGCCTGCCGAGCACCTCCGGCCCGTGCGGCGCATCGGCGTCGAAAAACAGGCAGTCGCCCGGCTGCAGCTTGTAGATGTTGTCGCCGTGCCGATAGTCGACCTCGCCCTCCAGCATGTACAGGAATTCCATGCCTTCGTGCTGGAAGGTTGGGAACACATCCGATTCGGCGGTCAGCGTGATCAGATACGGCTCGACCGTCACGCCGCTGGAATTGTTGTCGATGTGCCCGAGCAGGCTGTACTGGTGCCCGGCGCGCGTGCCGCGCCGCTCGATCGAGAGCCCTTCGCCTGCCCGCACGAAGGTCGCCTTGCGCGGTTCCTCGAAGCGCCGGAAGAACGCCGTCAGCGGTACCCCCAGCGCCCGCGACAACGCCTGCAGCGTCGTCAGCGAAGCCGACGTGTGGCCGTTCTCGATCTTCGACAGCATTCCGACTGACATTTTCGTCGCGCGTGCAAGGTCCGCCACGGTGATGCCAAGCGCCTTGCGGAACGTGCGCACCTCGTGGCCGATCGCCATTTCGAGGTTGTTCTCGCGCACTTCGCGAACCGCGTGCGGGTCCTGCGCGAGCGCCGCGCTGGCCTTGGCCGCCTTGTCGTTCTTCGCCAGCCCCTCGGGCGATGCGCTCTCGCCGGCCTTCGATTTCTGCTGCGTCATGACCATGCTGGCGGGCTGCCTTCTCGTCCCGGGACGGGCGTCGGCGTCAACGTATCGCCGACAGAACGCGCGGCGGCAAGCCGAGTTTCTCGCGGCGCATGGCCGAACTCGGCGCGGAACACGCGCGAGAAATGGCTGGCACTGGAGAAGCCGGTGGCGAACGCGATCTCCACGATCGACAGCGGACTCTGCTGCAGCAGGCGGCGCGCATGGTCGAGCCGAATGCGATGATAGATGCCGAGGAAGCTGGTTCCCAGGCGTTCGGCAAACAGCCGGTCGAGATGCCTCGGGCTGATGCCGGCGAAGCGCGCCATCTCGGCGCGCGCCATCGGCTGCTCGATCGTCGCCTGCATCTTTTCGAGGATCATGAGCAGCGCCGGATGGTGCACGCCGAAACGCTCCGCAGTCGAGCCGCGCTGCGGATCGGCGGGCTCTCCGATCGCCGTGTGAAGGTACCAGTCGCTGACGCGGCGCGCGAAATCCGCGCCCATGCGTTCGGCGATCAGCGCATGCATCATGTCGAGCGGCGCCACCCCGCCGCCGCAGGTGATCCGGCTGCCGTCGATGACGAAGCGCGCCTGCCTGAGCGCGAGTTGCGGGAATGCCTCGACCAGCGCCGGCGCATGCTCCCAGTGAATGGTGAAATCGCGCCCGTCGAGCAGGCCCGCCGCAGCGAGCAGATAGGAGCCGCCCGAGATGCCGCCGATCCTCACCCCGGCGCTCGCCAGCTTGCGCAATGCGGCCGACACCGCCGGCGCCTGCCAGTCTGAGGGTCCGCCGCCGGCACAGACGAACACCGTGTGCAGGCGCGCAGCCGCATCAATGCGGCGGCACGGAACCGGCACGCCGGAAGAGGACATCACCGGCTTGCCGTCGGCTGACAGCGTGACCGTCTCGTACAGCGGTCGCCCGGCAATCAGATTGGCAGCGCGCAAAGGCTCGGTCGCCGACGCGAACGACATCAGCGCGAAGTTCGGCAGCAGGATGAAGCCATAAACATGGGTAGAGCGGGCATCGGCATTCATGGCGCGAACATACTGGCAAACGTCTCTCTTTTACAATTGCGGCATTGCGCGCGCGATTAGGCTCGCACCAGATTTGATTGAGACCGATGCGCTACTCAGCTTTTTCCGTCTTCCTGCAAGGCCTCCGCGGCAACCGCGGCTGGCAGCCCGCCTGGCGCCAGCCGGAGCCCAAACCGCACTACGACGTGATCATCGTCGGGGGTGGCGGTCACGGCCTTGCGACCGCCTACTATCTCGCGAAGCAGTACGGCATCACAAACGTGGCCGTGCTCGAAAAGGGCTGGATCGGCTCCGGCAATGTCGGACGCAACACGACGATCATTCGCTCGAACTATCTGCTGCCCGGCAACAACCCGTTCTACGAGCTGTCCATGCAGCTCTGGGAGGGGCTGGAGCAGGACTTCAATTTCAACGCGATGGTGTCGCAGCGCGGCGTCATCAACCTGTTCCACACTGACCCCCAGCGCGACGCCTACATTCGCCGTGGCAACGCCATGCGGCTGCACGGGGTCGATGCCGAACTGCTCGATCGCGACCGCCTGCGCTCGATGCTTCCCTTCATGGATTTCGACAATGCCCGCTTCCCGATTCGCGGCGCCTTGATGCAGCCGCGCGGCGGCACGGTGCGCCACGACGGCGTCGCGTGGGGTTATGCCCGCGGTGCCGACAGCCGTGGCGTCGACATCATCCAGAACTGCGAGGTTACCGGCATCCGCCGCGAGAACGGCCGCGTCGTCGGCGTCGAGACGACACGCGGCTTCATCGGCTGCGGCAAGCTGGCGCTCGCAGCGGCCGGCAACTCCTCGCGCGTCGCCGCCATGGCCGACATGCGTCTGCCGATCGAAAGCCACGTGCTGCAGGCATTCGTGTCTGAGGGTCTGAAGCCCTTCATCGATCACGTTGTGACCTTCGGCGCCGGCCATTTCTATGTGTCGCAATCCGACAAGGGCGGTCTTGTCTTCGGTGGCGACCTCGACAATTTCGCCAGCTACGCGCAGCGCGGCAACCTCGCCACCGTCGAGCATGTCATCGAGGCCGGCAAGGCGATGATCCCGGCGCTGTCGCGCATCCGCGTGCTGCGCGCCTGGGCCGGACTCGTGGACATGTCGATGGACGGCTCGCCGATCATCGACCGCACACATCTCGGCAATCTCTATCTCAACGCCGGCTGGTCTTACGGCGGCTTCAAGGCGACGCCGGCGTCCGGCTTCTGCTTCGCGCATCTGATCGCAACCGATCGACCGCACGAGACCGCGACGGCCTTCCGCCTCGACCGCTTCGAACGCGGCTATCTCATCGATGAAAAGGGCGTCGGCGCCCAAGCCAACCTGCACTGACGATCATCATGGCCAGCCTCATCCACTGCCCGCACTGCGGCAGCCGCCCGAAGGAAGAATTCACGATCCGCGGCGCGGCCCTCACGCGGCCCTCCCCTGGGGCGCCGGAGCATGCCTGGTTCGACTTCGTCTACCTGCGCGACAACCCGCGCGGCCGGCTGGCCGAGCACTGGCACCACACGTCGGGCTGCCGCCGCTGGCTGGTGGTTGAGCGCGACACCGCCACGCATCAGGTCTTCGCCGTCACCGATGCTGCCTCGTACAACCCGGAGCAGACTCGATGACCTCCTTCCGGCTTGTTTCCGGCGGCCGCATCGACCGCTCGCGGACGCTGCGCTTCAGCTTTGACGGCCGGGAGATGACCGGCCATGCCGGCGACACGCTCGCCTCGGCGCTGCTCGCCAATGGCCAGATGCTGATGGGCCGCAGCTTCAAGTATCACCGCCCGCGCGGCGTCGTGACCGCCGGCTCGTCCGAACCGAATGCGCTGGTGACCACCGGCAAAAGCGGCCGCACGCAGCCCAACACCCGCGCCACCATGCTCGATCTGCACGACGGTCTTGTCGCCCGCAGCCAGAACAGCTGGCCGTCGCTCACCTGGGATATCGGCGCGCTGAACGGACTGCTGTCGCCATTCCTCGGCGCGGGTTTCTACTACAAGACCTTCATGTGGCCCGGCGCGCTGTGGGAGAAGCTCTACGAGCCGTTCATCCGTCGCGCCGCCGGCCTCGGACGCGCCACCAACGACGCCGACCCGGATCACTACGCCAAGGCCTGGGCGCATTGCGACCTGCTGGTGGTTGGCGCCGGCCCTGCCGGCCTGTCGGCAGCGCTGACGGCAGCCCGGACCGGTGCGCGTGTCATCCTCGCCGATGAACAGTCGGAAACCGGCGGTTCGCTGCTCGCTGAAACGCAGACGGTCGACGGCCAGTCGCCAGCCGACTTCATTGCCGATGCGCTGCGCGAGCTCGCGGGCTTCGCCAATGTCCGCATCATGCAGTCGACCACCGTCTTCGGCTGGTACGACGACAACGTTTTCGGCGCCGTGGAACAGCCGGACGCCGCCGACCGCACGGTCGAGCGCATCTGGCGCATTGCCGCCCGGCGCGCCGTGATCGCGACCGGAGCCGAGGAACGCCCTCTCGTGTTCGGGGGCAACGACCGACCCGGCGTGATGACGGCCGATGCCATGCGCACCTATCTCAATCGCTTCGGCGTCGCGCCCGGTCGCAGCCCGGTGATCTTCACGGTCACGGACGCCGCCTACCGCCTGGCCGCCGATCTCGAAGCGGTTGGCATCGTGCCTGTCATCGTCGATGCCCGCACGGACGCACGCCCCGCCTACACCGGCAAGGCGCGCATCATCGCGGGTGGCGAAGTGATTGCCACGCGTGGACGCCGCGCCCTGTCTTCGGTCACCGTCAGGATTGGTGGCCGCACCGAGACGATCGCCGCCGACGCGCTCGCCATGTCGGGCGGCTTCAGCCCGGTGATCCACCTGGCCTGCCATCGCGGCGGCCGCCCGGTCTGGGACGAGACGCGTGCTGCCTTCCTGGCGCCGGAAGGCCTGCTCGGCCTTGCGCTCGCCGGTGCCGCAGTGGGCGTCGAAGACATCGCCAGCTGCATCGCTGATGGTGCAGCAGCCGCGCAGTCCATGCTGGCCGAGATCGGCCTCGCCCCGGCGCCAGCCGCCCGGCCAACCCCCGACGTTAGAAGCCCGGTCCGCCCGCTCTGGTCGGTGCGCGAATCGAAAGGCAAGGCCTTCGTCGATTTCCAGAACGACGTGCATGTGAAGGATCTGCAGAGCGCGGTGACCGAGGGCTACGGTCACGTCGAGCTCGCCAAGCGCTACACCACCAACGGCATGGCGACGGACCAGGGCAAGCTCTCGAACGTCAACGCCATCGGCGTCCTCGCCGAGAAGCGCGGCCTTTCACCGGCCGAGATCGGCACCACGACCTTCCGGCCGTTCTACACGCCCGTGACGTTTGGTGCGCTGGCCGGTGCGCATACCGGCATGCACTTCCAGCCGGTGCGCAAATCGCCCCTGCATGACTGGGCCGAGCGTCATGGCGCACGCTTCGTTGAAACCGGCCTGTGGTATCGCTCGGCCTGGTTCCAGCGGCCGGAGGAGACCAGCTGGCGCGAGAGCGTCGACCGCGAGGCGAAGAACGCACGCGTCAACGCCGGCATCTGCGACGTCTCCATGCTCGGCAAGATCGAGATCTTCGGCGACGATGCGGCCGAATTCCTGAACCGCGTCTACTGCAACGCCTTCCTCAAGCTGCCCGTCGGCAAGGCGCGCTACGGTCTGATGCTGCGCGAGGACGGCATGATCTACGACGACGGCACGACAAGCCGTCTCGGCCCGAACCACTATTTCATGACCACCACCACGGCCTTTGCCGCGGGCGTCATGAACCACCTCGAATTCTGCGCGCAGGCGCTGTGGCCGGAACTCGACGTGCGCCTCGCTTCCGTCACCGACCAGTGGGCACAGATGGCTGTCGCCGGGCCGAAATCCCGCGCCATCCTGCAGCAGATCGTGGACGACGACATCTCTGCCGCGGCCTTCCCCTTCCTTTCCGCTCGCGAGGTCTCGCTTCTCGGCGGCAAGCTGACCGGCAGGCTGTTCAGCATCTCCTTCTCCGGCGAACTGGCCTATGAGCTGGCCGTTCCCGCGGACCATGGCGACGCTGTAGCCGAACTGCTCATGCAGGTTGGCAAGGCTCATGGGCTGCAGCCTTACGGCTCCGAGACGCTGGGTGTCCTGCGCGTCGAGAAGGGCTTCGTCACCCACTCCGAGATCAACGGCACGGTGACGCCGGGCGACCTCGGCCTCGGCAAGATGGCGCAGGCGTCGAAGCCGGATTTCATCGGCAAGGCGATGCTTGCCCGCGAAGGACTGAACGATCCCGATCGGCTGCAGCTTGTCGGCGTCCGGCCGCTCGACCCGAACACGTCGTTCCGCGCCGGTTCGCACATTCTGCGCCAGGACGATCACCCGACACTCGCCAACGACCAGGGTTACGTGACCTCTGCGATCTTCTCGCCGCACATCGGCTCGACCATCGGCCTCGCGCTGGTGAAGCGTGGCCCGACACGGCATGGCGAGCACGTCGTTGTGTGGAACGATCTCTGCAGCGAATACACCCCGGCGACGCTCTGCGATCCGGTTTTCGTCGATCCGTCGAACGAGAAGCGCAATGATTGAACTCGCCCCCCGACCGGCAATCGCATCGGCACCCGTAACGCACGGCGACCTCAGCCTGACCGCACCGCATGGCGGCGCCGTCATCCAGATCATGGGGCGGCGTGGCGACGACGGCCTCGCCACTCGGCTGCGCGCCTTTGTGCCTGACCAGCCCCACGCTCTGCGCGTCCTGTCGCCGGACCAGTGGCTGCTCGTGCTCGCTGCGCCACCCGCACCCGACGAACTCGCCCGCCTGCGCGAGATCGCCGGCGACGCTGCGCTGGTCGATCAGAGCAGCGGCCGCGCTCGCATCCGCATCGAAGGCAAGCGGGCGGTCGACGTGCTGGCGCAGCACACCGCGGTCGATCTCCACCCGAGCATGTTCGCGGTCGGAAACTCTGCCGCGACGCTCTTTGGTCATATCTCGGGTCATCTGACGCGCGTTGGCGATGACGCCTATGAGATCCTCGTCCTGCGCGGCTTCGCGGCAAGCCTGTGGGAAGCACTCGCAGAATCGGCGGGCTAGCGGGTTCCCGCCCCGAGCGGCAGCAGGTCGGCGAATGGTATCGTCTGCCGCCGGCCGCCTTCTGTGAACAGATGCACCATCGTTCCGGCGTGTGCGAACGGCATCAGGCGCTGACGGCAACCGCCGCAGGGCGGGCAAAAGTCGTCCGTCCCGCCAATCACCAGCACGTCGGTCAGGCGGCGCTCACCTGCGGAGATCATGGCCCCGAGCGCCGAAGTCTCAGCGCAGAAGCTCATCGCCGGAACAGGGTTCTCGACGTTAACGCCCACAAACAGCTGCCCGCCCTCGCCCCGCAGGCACGCCCCCACCGGAAAATCGCAGCCGGGCACGTACGCATTCTTGCGTGTGGCCAGCGCCGCATCGAACATCGCGTCGATGATCTCGGCCGGCGTCGCCATGATCAGGCCGTGCCGCGCCAGATGATGTCGAAGCCGACATCGACGCGCTCAGGCGGCGCCAGATCGTCGGCCAGCCGGTCGCGGATGATCCGCGCCGCGATCCGCCCCATCTCTGCGCCGTGCACCGCCACCGTGGTCAGGGGCGGCTCGATGATCGACGCGGCCTCCACGTCGCCGAACCCGACGATCGCGATATCGTCCGGCACGCGCAGGCCCGCCCGCCGGCACTGGACCGTGGCGCCTATCGCGATCAGTTCGTTCGTGCAGAACAGGCAGTCCACGTCCGGATTGGCCTTGACGAAATCACGCAGCGTCTCGCCTGAGCGCAGCATGCCGAGGAAGTACGGGATCACGATCGAGGGGCCAGGCTCGATGCCCGCTTCGCGCAGCGCATGCAGGTGACCCTCGGCACGCTGCGTGGCACGGTTCTGCTGCTCGGTCGGCCCGGTCGCCAACGCAAAGTTGCGGTAGCCCTTTGCGATCAGCGCGCGGGTGAACTCGTGAGAGGCGCCGCGGTTGGAGAAGCCCACCACCGAATCGACCGGGTTGTCCGTGAGATCCCAGATCTCCACCACCGGCACGCGCATCGAACCGAGCAGCAGGCGCGACGTGTCGGTGTGGTTCACGCCGGCGATGATGACGCCATCCGGGCGGCGCTGGACGAGCCCTTCCAGCACCGCCTGCTCACGGTGGATGTCGTAGGACGACTCGCCGATGAGTATCTTGTAGCCGGCCTCGTCCAGCGCCCGCGAGATCGCTTCGACCGTTTCGGCAAAGATCGAACCTGCAACCGTCGGCATCACCACGGCGATCATGCCGGTACGGCGCGAGCGCAGCCCGCTGGCGACGAGGTTCGGCACATAGCCGAGCTGCTCGGCGATACTCGCGACATGCTTGCGTGTCGCCTGCGTCACCAGCGGCAGACCGCGCAGCGCACGCGACGCGGTGATGGTGGAAACGCCCGCCGCCTGCGCAACATCCTTCAAGCTGACAGGCGGCTTCACGCGCATCTCCCCAGAGCCGTTTCAAACGTAGTTGACATCGATAACATCGGTCAATAGCGTGAATTGACAACGATGTCATAGATGCAGAAGCACAAGGGGAAACACCATGCGTATCATCAGCAATTTTGTGGCGGCAGGCATGCTCGGCGCGGCCGCCCTGACAATGGCAGGCGCCGCCCATGCGGAAGGCCCGAAGGTTGGCATCTTCGTCGCCGACTCCTTCGGTGACCGCGCCTTCTTCGACATCGCGCTCGGCGGCAAGGAGCTGGTCGAGAAGCAGTATGGCGCGACCGTCCAGACCTATGAGGGCCGCCTGCAGGCCGACAAGTTCTTCCGCCAGCTGTCCGACGCCGGCCGCGCCAACGACTTCGTCTTCGTGCTCGGCTTCGAGGCGATCGACGCCATGACGCAGGCCGCCGAGGCGAATGCCGACGCGCACTTCATCTTCATCGATGCCGCGCTCGGCAGCGAAGTCACCAGCTCGGTCGGCTACCGCGATTCGGAAGGCTGCTACCTCGTCGGCGCCCTCGCCGCGCGCCTGACCGTGTCCGGCATTCCGCTGACCAATCCGGAAAAGGTGATCGGCTTCGTCGGCGGCGTCGACTCGCCGGTCATACGCGACTGCGAGGCCGGTTATCAGCAGGGCGCCGCCGCGATTGATCCGGAGACCGCCGTGAAGACCGGCTGGGTCGGTTCGTGGACCGATCCGGCGAAGGGCAAGCTGGTCAACCAGTCGCTCAACCAGGAAGGCTCCGACATCAACTACCAGTACGCCGGCCTCTCCGGCGAAGGCGGCTTCGACAACGTCCGCGGTGGCACCGCGGGCTATTCGCTCGGCGCCGGCTTCGACCAGTCGAGCCTTGCGCCCGGCTACGTTCCCGGCAGCATGCTGAAGCGCGTCGACAACACCATCATGCGCGTCACCGGCGCCATCGTCGAAGGCAAGCTCAAGAAGGGCTTCACCGAGACCGAAGGCGTCGCCGAGGGCGGTCTGGCCGTCGTCTATGATGACAAGTTGGTGCCGGCCGACGTGCGTGAACAGGTCGAGACGCTTGCCAAGGGCATTGCCAGCGGTGAGATCAAGGTGAACTCCGCTCGCTAGAGCGCGAACACCTGACCGGAGCGACGGCCTTGACGAATACCGGCACGCCAGGACGGGCTTGCGTGATGCTGCGCGGCATCACCAAGACGTTCGGCCCGATCGTCGCGGTCGACGGAGTGGATCTCGAACTGAAGACAGGCGAGATCCACGCCATCGTCGGCGAGAACGGGGCGGGCAAATCAACGCTGATGGGCGTGCTGCACGGGCTGCACGCCCCCGACGCGGGCGAGATCGTCGTCGACGACGTCGCCCGCACCTTCCGTTCGCCGCGCGAAGCGATCGCGCTCGGCATCGGCATGGTGCACCAGCACTTCATGCTGGCGCCGTCGCTGACCGCCGCCGAAAACATCGTGCTCGGTTTCGAGCCGGGCACCACTGCGCGTTCGACGCTGAATGACGCCGTCACGCTCGGCCGCTCCATCGCCGAGCGCTTCGACCTGCAGGTCCCGCTCGACCGCCCGGTGCGCGACCTCGCCATCGGCGCGCAGCAGCGCGTTGAAATCCTCAAGGCGCTCTATCGCGGCGCCCGTATCCTCATCCTCGACGAGCCGACCGCCGTGCTGTCGCCGGAGGAGGTGGAGAGCCTGTTCGAGCGCCTGCGCATCCTGCGCGCGGACGGCATCACCATCGTTTTCATCTCGCACAAGCTGCGCGAGGTGATGGCGCTGTCCGACCGTGTGACCGTGATGCGTCGCGGCCGCTCCGTCGCCAGCCTGACCACCGTCGAGACGACGCGCGAAGAACTTGCCGAGCTGATGGTCGGTGGCGATGCCTCCTCGCACAAACCGCCTGCAGGCCGCCGCGCAGCCGCTGACGCCGTAGCCGCCCTCTCCCTGCGCGGCATCACCACGCCGACCCGCCCCGGCTATGCCGGTCTGAAATCGCTCGACCTCGACATCGCGGCCGGCGAGATCGTCGGCATCGCAGCCATCGAAGGCAATGGCCAGGCCGATCTGCTGGAGGTCGCCGCCGGTGTGCGCGCCCCTTTGCGCGGAACCGTCTCCATGTCCGGCCGCGACGTCACGGCGGACGACATCGGGCAGCGCCGCGATGCCGGGCTCGCCTACGTGCCGGAAGACCGGCATCGCGATGCGCTGGCGCTCGACGCGACCGCGCTGGAGAGCTTCAACGCCGTGCGCCGTCCGCGCCGCTGGAGCGACTGGCTGAAACCTGCCGCCTCGCGTTCCGAGCGTGAACGCATCGCCGCGCTGATGCGCGACTTTGACGTCAGGCCGCCCGACCCGCTGGTGACCTGCCGCTCCATGTCCGGCGGCAACCAGCAGAAGCTCGTGTTTGCCCGCGAGCTGTCGCGCGACCCGACCGTGATCATCCTCGGGCAGCCGACGCGCGGCATCGACATCGGCGCCAGTCAGGCCCTCTTCCGCCGCGTCTGGGCCGCCCGCGACAAGGGTGCCGCCGTGCTGTTCGTCTCGGCCGATCTCGACGAGTTGTTCGCCGTCGCCGATCGCATCGTCGTGCTCTACGAGGGCGGCATCGGCGCCGAGCTCGACCCATCATCGTCTTCGCCGCGCGAAGCCGGGCACTACATGACGGGAGGCCGGCATGCAGCCTGATGCCATTGCGCCTGCAAGGCGCCGCTCCGCTTTCCGCACGGCCGCCACCGAGGTCGTCGCGACCTTCGCCATCATCGCAGTCCTTGGCGCAGCCGCCATTGCGGTGATGGGCGCGGATCCCATCGCGGCAGGCGCTGCGGCACTGAAGCAGACGCTCGCCGGCGAGTATGAAATCGCCGGGCTCGTCGCGCTCAGCCTGCCGCTGATGATCGTTGGTTTCGCCGCTGCGGCCTCCTTCAAGGGCGGCTTCTACAATCTCGGGCTGGAAGGGCAGCTCATCCTCGGCGCGGCGATCGGCTCCATCGTCGGCTCGCATCTCGGTCCGCTCTGGTCGCCGCTGCACATCACGCTCGTGCTGCTCGCGGGCGGCATCGCCGGCGGAATCGTCGCGTGGGCGCTGGGCTGGCTGCGCATCCGTCTCGGCGTCGACGAGGTGGTGAGCACGCTGCTCTCCAACTACATCGTCATCCTCTTCGCCATCTATCTTGCGACCTATCCGTTCCGCGATCCCGCCCGTTTCAACGGCGCCATGCACCGTGTCGAGAGCACCGCGCGCCTGCCGACGCTGGTCGCCGGCACCGAGCTCACATGGGGACTGGCGATCGTCCTCGTGCTGGCGATCATCCTCTACTGGCTGATGCACCGCTCCAAGCTTGGCGAGGACTGGACGCTGATGGGCCGCAGCCCGAGCGTCGCACGCAATTCCGGCATCGCGACCGAGCGTTTCGGCATCCTGATCATGACATCCAGCGGCTTCCTCGCGGGCGTCGCCGGCGCCTTCATGATCAGCGCCACGCAGCACCGCTATTTCGCCAATCTGGCGCTGGGCCTCGGCTTCGACGGCATTCTCATCGCCATGATCGCGCAGTATCGCATTCTAGCGGTCGCGTTCTGGGCGCTCGCCTACACCTGGATGCTGCTTGCCGCCGACGGCATCGAGCAGGCGGTCGGCATCCCGTCCGAATTCGCCCAGGTCGTGATCGCCATCGTCATCCTCGGCGTGGCGGTGCGCCTCGGCCTCGTCGCCTGGCTTGCCGGCCAGGTGAGACGCCTTGCGAAACCGGCGTCGGCGGTGGCGCAGCCGCAGGCAGGGAGGCGCTGACATGGACGTCACCGTCTTCATCCTCGCCGCCGCGATCGCCTACGCCGTGCCGATCATCTATGCCGGGATCGGCGGGCAGATCAGCCTGACCGCCGGTGACCTCAACATCGCGCTGGAAGGCGAGATGCTGGCCGGTGCCTTCGTCGCCGTGCTCGTCACCTATCTCCTCGGCTCCGCATGGCTCGGCATCGCCGGCGCGATGCTGGTCGGCGGCCTGCTCGGCCTGTTCTTCGGCTTCATGATCGTGACCCTGCGCGGCGACGTGTTCCTCGTCGGGATCACCTACAATTTCCTGCTGGCAGCGCTGACCGTGCTCCTGCTCGGCATCATCTTCGGCGTCCGCGGCTCGTTCAGCAGCCCCGAGCTTGTCGGCATCCCGACCGTCCCGATCGGGCCGCTGGCCGACGTGCCCATCCTCGGCCCGGCCCTGGCGCGCCAGACCTGGCTCGCCTGGCTGCTCATCCCGCTGGTCTTTGCCTGGGGCTACGTCTTGCGCTCGACGCCGCTCGGGCTGCGGCTGCGCGCACTCGGCGACAACGCCGACGCGGTGCGCAGCGCCGGGCTCGACGTGAACCGCATGCGCCTCGGTGTGCAGGTCGTGTGCGGCATGCTTTGCGGCATGGCCGGCGCGCAGTTGGCGCTCGGCGCGCTGACATTGTTCAGCGCGGGCATGTCGGCGGGGCGCGGCTTCGTTGCGCTGGCGATCGTCATCCTCGTCGGCCAGCGGCCATGGATGCTGGTCCTCGCCGCGCTCCTGTTCGGCGTCGCCGACGGCATCGGCATCAAGCTGCAGCAGATCGACATGCCGGCGCAGTTCCCGCAGATGCTGCCCTACATCGTTACGCTCGTGGCGCTGTGCATCGTCTCCGCCCGTCGCTGGCGTGCTGCCCGCCGCACCAACACCTCCACCTGAACGGAAGCGCCCCATGCGTCACATCATCATCGACACCGACACCGCCGCCGACGATGCGCTTGCCGTCATCATGGTGCTGCAGCAGCCGGGCATCCAGGTACATGGCCTCACCATCAACTGCGGCAACATCGAGTTCGACCAGCAGGTCCGGAACGCGCTCTATACGCTGGAACTGATCGGGCGCACCGACGTGCCGGTCTATCCCGGCTGCCGCGAGCCGCTCCTGAAGCGCTACCGCACCGTGCCGGAGGTGTTCGGCGCGGACGGCTTCAGCGATGCAAACTACCCTGCGCCGAAGACGAAGCCGTCGGACACGCACGCGGTCGACGCCATCATCGCCGCCGCCAAGGAACACGGCGGCGAGCTGGAGATCATCGCACTCGCCCCGCTGACCAACATCGCGGTGGCGCTGTCGCGCGCGCCCGAGATCGCGCCGCTGATCAAGAAGATCTGGTTCATGGGCACGACGCTCTACGCTGTCGGCAACATCACCATGGGCGCCGAGTTCAACGTCTGGGTCGATCCGGAAGCCACCGACATCGTGCTGCGCGCCGGTGTCCCGCTGGTGATCACGCCGTGGGAGACGGCCAAGCGCGACGCCGTGCTGTCGCTTGGCGAGCGCGACGAGATCGGCCGCATGGACACGCCCGTCGCGCGCTTCTTCTCGCAGGTGACGAAGACGCTTTATTCCTACACCACCAAGGTCGAGGAGTTCGGCGGGGCGATCCACTCCGACATCATCGGCGTGACGGTCCCGCTCTTTCCCGACGAGATCCGCGAGCAGGCCGACATGTACATGTGCGTCGAGCTTGGCGGCGAGCACAGCCGCGGCGTCACGCTGCTCGACTGGGTTGGCCTCGAAGGCAAGCCCCGCAATGTCACCATGATCAAGGCGATCGATCCGGTCGCCTTCCGCGCGCACATCATGGCGATGTGCGCCAAGGCCTGAAAGACGGAGTCCCCCATGTCGAGCAAACGTTTCGCGGGCCGCAAGGTGCTGATGACCGGCGCAGCCACCGGCGTCGGCAATGTGCTGATGCACATGCTTCTGGCGGAAGGAGCGGCTGTCGTCGCCGGCGACATCGCGCCTGCGATCGAGAAGGCAGCCGCCGACGCCGGCTGCCTCGGCGTCGTCGCTGACGTCTCCACCGCCGCCGGCTGCGCCAGACTGCATGATGCCGCGACCGCGCATTTCGGCGCGCCGGACATCTTTGTCAGCAATGCCGGCTTCATCGTGCCGAAGCCGATCCTCGAAACCAGCGAGGACGAGTGGGACCAGGTGCTCGGCGTCAACGCCAAGGCGCTCTTCATGCTGTCGAAACTGGTCATCCCGGCGATGCTCGAGGGCGGACGCGGCTCCATCGTGGCAACCGCGTCGATCTCCGGCATGGTCGGCCTCGGCTCGCAGGCCGCCTACTGCGCCGCCAAGGGCGCGGTGGTGCAACTCGTCAAGCAGCTCGCCGTCGAATATGCCGGCAACAACATCCGCGTGAACGCGGTCGGCCCCGGCGCCATCGCCACGCCTTTCCTCGACCGCTACATCGAGGCGCAGCCGGATCCCAAGGCAGCGGAGGACGCCGTGCGCGCCGCGCACCCGATGAACCGCTGGGCGACGCCGGAGGAAGTGGCAAAGGCCATCGCCTACCTCGCCAGCGACGACGCCTCGTTTGTCACCGGTCACGTGCTGATGGTCGATGGCGGCTACGTGGCACGATGATAGACAACACCACCAGCTTCGCCGACCACCGCGCGCTCATCATCGAACGCGCCGCCGTGCATCTCTATCGCATGCCACCGAGCGTGCCGTGGGAGGACGCCACCCACCGCGTGCCCGCCATCGAGGTGATCGTGCTGGAACTGACCGTCGACGGCCGCCCGGCCTACGGCTTCAGCTACACGGTCGGCGTCGGCGGCACTGCCGTGCGCGCGCTGCTCCAGGATTATTGCCAGTCGCAGCTGGTCGGCCGCGACGCGCGCTATGTCGTCGGCACCTGGGACAGCCTTTACCATCACCTGCACCGCACCGGCATGGGCGCCATCACCACCCTGGCGCTGGCCGCCATCGACGTGGCGCTGTGGGAAGTCCGCGCGCAGGCTTCCGGCCGTCCGCTGCACCTCGAACTCGGCGGCGGCGCCCGCTCGGTGCCGGCCTACACGAGCGGTATCGACCTGCACCTGACACCCGAAGAGCTGTTCATGCTGCAGCAGCAAAAGCGCGCCGACGGCTATCAGTGGTTCAAGATCAAGGTCGGACTGCCGCGCCTCGCCGACGATGTGGCGCGGGTGGCCGCGGCGCGCGAGGCGGTCGGGCCCGACGCGCATCTGGTGCTCGACGCCAACCAGGGCTGGGATCTCGGCGAGGCGATCCGCCGCTGCCGCGCCTTCGAGCCGTTCGACGCGCACTGGATCGAGGAGCCGCTGGCGCCGGAGGACATTGCCGGCCACGCCACGCTGCGCGGCAAGACCGGCATCCCGATCGCCGTCGGCGAAAGCCTCTATACGGTGCAGCAGGTGCGCGACTACCTGACCGCTGATGCAGTCGACATCGTACAGGCCGATATCGCCCGCGTCGGTGGCCTGACGCCATGGCTGCGCATCGCCAACCTGGCGGCTGCGTTCCACCGGCCGGTGGCGCCGCACTTCCTCGTCGAGCTGTCGCTGCACGCGCTCTGCGCCGTCGACAACGGGCTGGTGCTGGAGAACGTCCGGGGCGGCTCGCTGCACGACCTCGGGTTGGCGCGCGCTCCGATCCGCGTCGAGCGTGGGGATGCATTGCCGATGGCAACGCCGGGCCACGGCGTCGAGCTCGCGCTGGCCGAGAATGCCGCGCACGCTGTGCCCGCCTCCGGTTATGTCTTCGACGATATCCGCAGCCACAAGGAGTAGCCAATGCAGGCAACGCCGGGCTGGCCGCGCGACCTTCCCATCGTGGATCCGCATCATCATCTGTGGGATCTCGACAACAACTCTTATCCGTGGCTGCAGCAGGTGCCGCCGCCGCAACTGGTGTGCGGTGACATAACGCCGATCCGGCAGAGCTACGTCGTCGAGCATCTGCGCGCCGACATTGGTACCCTGCCCGTCATCAAGACCGTCCACCTGCAATGCGACTGGGACCCGTCGGACCCGCCGGGCGAGACACGCTGGCTGGAAGCGCAGGCCGATGCATACGGGCTGCCCACTGGCTTCGTCGCCTATGCAAGACTGCAGGACGACGATGTCGGCGCCATCCTCGACCAGCACTCCGCGGCCTCGAAGCGCCTGCGCGGCATTCGCCAGATCATGAACTGGCATCCCGATGCGGTGCTCACCTTCGGTGCGCCGCGCGGCCTCATGCGCACCGCCGAATGGCGGCGCGGCTTTGCCATGCTGGCCCCACGCGGCCTTTCCTTCGACCTGCAGCTTTATCCGCACCAGATGGCAGAGGCCGATGAACTGGCCGCCGACTTCCCGGGCACCAGCATCGTGCTGAACCACGGCGGCATGCCGGTGGATCGCAGCGCCGAAGGCTTCGCGCTGTGGCGTTCCGGCATGCGCAAACTCGCCTGTCACGACAACGTCGCCGTCAAGATTTCCGGCCTCGGCATGGTCGATCACCAGTGGACGGTCGAGAGCTTCCGGCCGGTGATCGAGGAGATCATCGCCATCTTCGGAACGCAGCGCTCGATGTTCGCCAGCAACTTCCCGGTGGACCGGCTCTATTCGTCCTACGCGGCGGTCTGGAACGCCTTCAACACGATCACCGCTTCATTCAGCTCCGATGAGCGGCGCGCCCTCTTCGCCGGCAACGCCGAACGCATCTATCGCATCTAGGAAATCGTCATGCCGCAGAAGGTCATCATCATCACCGATCCCGGCCAGGACCAGGCCGTCGCGATCCTGATGGCACTGGCGGCGCCGGAAGCGTTCGACATTCTCGGCATCGTCACCTCGGCCGGCAACATCGGCCTCGATCACACGCAGCGTAACGCGCGTGCGCTGATCGAACTTGCCGACCGGCGCGACGTCCCCGTCTTCGCCGGCTGCCCGCGGCCGATACGCGGCGCGCTGGTGACCGCCGAACACGTGCATGGCCCGACCGGTCTCGACGGCGCCGATCTGCCGGAACCGACCGTGCCGCTTCAGACGCAGCATGGCGTCGATTTCATAGTCGAGACGCTGCGCGCGCACGCGCCCGGCGAGGTCGCGATTTTCTCGGAATCGCCACTGACCAACCTTGCCATGGCGATCGTGAAGGCGCCCGACATCGCACCCCGGATAGCACGCATCGTCATGATGGCCGGCGCCTATTTCGAGGTGGGCAACATCACGCCGAGTGCCGAATTCAACATCTACGTCGATCCTCAGGCGGCCGACGTTGTGCTGCGCGCCGGCATCCCGACGGTCATGCTGCCGCTCGACATCACCCACAAGCTGCTCGTCACGCCCGAGAGGCTCGCCCGCTTCGACGCGCTGGGCAATCGCAGCGGCAGGGTGGTGGCCGGCATGCTTGGCTTTTCGCAGGATTTCGACCTGGAGAAATATGGTTGGGACGGCGCGCCACTGCACGGCCCGACCGTGCCTGCATACTTCCTTGAGCCGGGGATATTTCAGGGACGTGAGGCGAACGTCTCGGTCGAGACGCGAGGGGACCTGACCTTCGGCATGACGGTGGTGGACTACTGGAACATCACTGACCGCCCGAAGAACGCACTCTACGTCACTAACGGCGACGCGGACGCCTACTTCGGGTTGATCGACCGACTGATCGCCCGCCTGCCCTGATGGCAAGCCTGCCTTCGGCAGCGCGAACGAGCATTCCTCATGTCGCCAGCACCAGCGCCATGTAAGCGCTGATGGTTGCGAGCGCGACCAGCGTGGCCAACGCGATGCGGAAGCGGTGCGGGTCCATCGTAAAGTGTTGCATGCCTTCAAAACGCTGACGCAGAGGCATGCGTTCCCCGCGAAGCGCAGCTACTCGGCAGCGTCGCGCTGCGCCTCGTCCGGTGCGTCGGGGTGCCCCGGCGCCGTCTCGCAGCCAAGATCGGGAAACGCCAGCACCCGGCGGCCGTGGAAGTCGGTCCGCACCACCAGCAGGCCGCGTTCTTCGAAATAGGCGAGCAGCCGCCGTGCCCGGCGCGGTGAATGCGTGCCGTAGGCGCGTGCGAGTGTCGCGTCTGACGGACAGGGTTCGCCGTTGATTGCCGCTCGCGCGACGATCAGGAACACCCCCTGCAGGTCATCCGGCAGGCCCTCCGAAAGCGAAAGCGCGGTCGCCCACGCCTCGCCCCCGGAACTTTCATTGACGCCGGCGCGCGCCACCGCAAGCCGCCGGCGGAAGCCGGACAGCGGCAGCGGCTCGCCAGCGACGCGCCGGATGCGGCAGCGCACCAGGAAGTCCTGGTAAAGCACTGCGTCCGTGCGGAAGCCGGAATCCGGATCGTCGAGGATTTCGCGAAGCACTGCGTCGATGCCCGCGTCACGCTCGGCCTCGTCGATGACAGCGAAGACGGGCTCCGCCTGCGGCTCCGGCGCAGGCCTTGGACGCGACAGCTGTGCCAGAAGATCGGCGGTCGGCATCGGGCGCGGCGGAGGCGGCCGCACGATCGGGCGGTTGTCTTCCGGGCCGGGCGTGAAGATCAGCTCACGCGCATCCGCGGGCGCTTCCGGCATCGGCGTCAGCTTCGGGCTGGTCGATCGTGCCTGCGTTTCCACCGGTCCGACGGTCACCGGCAGCGGCCGGCGCGACAGTGCCGGTCCGAGCGCCACGAAGTCGCCGCGTGCGAGATCGCGGAACATCTCCGCCTGCCGGCGGTCCATGCCGAGCAGGTCGGCGGCGCGCGCCATGTCGATATCGAGGAAGGTGCGCCCCATGAGGAAATTCGAAGCTTCCGCCGCCACGTTCTTCGCCAGCTTCGCCAGCCGCTGCGTCGCGATCACGCCGGCCAGTCCGCGCTTGCGGCCGCGGCACATCAGATTGGTCATCGCCCCGAGTGACAGCTTGCGCGCCTCGTCGGAAACCTCGCCGGCGACCGCAGGCGCGAAGAGTTGCGCCTCGTCGACGACCACGAGCACCGGATACCAGTGGTCGCGGTCGGCATCGAACATGCCGCCAAGGAAGGCAGCCGTGGCGCGCATCTGCTGCTCGACCTCGAGCCCTTCGAGGTTGAGTACCACCGACACGCGATGCTGTCGCACGCGGCCGGCGATGCGGGTCAGCTCTGTCTCGGAGCGGGCGGCGTCGATCACCTGGTGGCCGTACCGGTCGGCGAGCGTGACGAAGTCGCCTTCCGGATCGACCACGCATTGCTGCACCCATGGCGCGCTCTGTTCCAGCAGGCGGCGCAGCAGGTGCGACTTGCCGGAGCCGGAGTTACCCTGCACCAGCAGTCGGGTGGCCAGCAATTCTTCGAGGTCGAGCTGTGCGGTGGCGCCGCGAGCGCCACCGGATACGCCCATGTCTATGTTGACCTTCATGCGCCACCCTTTCGGCAGCGTGCTTAGCATCGCCCGCCCCGCGCATCGAAGCTTTGATGCCGCGATTCCCACAGGCGTCGGCAACCTGGCGACCGGACGCAGCGTAAGGCCACCCCTGAACAAAGCAGTCCTGATTGACGTGCCTCATGCAAAAGGCGACATACGTCGTCGGAGGGCATGATGGCGCGTCCCACGGTCAACGACATCGCCGAGGCGGCAGGCGTAAGCCTTGCGACCGTCGATCGCGTGCTGAACGCGCGGCCGGGCGTGCGCGAAAAGACCGTCAGCCGCGTCAATGCCGCCATCGAGCAACTCGGCTACATCCGCGACGTCGGCGCCGCAAACCTCGCCCGCCAGCGTCGCTACCAGCTGGTGTTCGTCCTGCCTGACGCGCCGGTGCAGTTCGTCGGCACGCTGCACGACGCGATTGCCGAAGCCACGCGAAGCTCCGTCGCCGACCGCACCGATGTCCGCATCGTCACCTTTCGCAATGGCAACCCGCACGCACTGGTGAAGTCGCTTCGGACGCTGGACGCCAGCGACACGGACGGGCTCGCCATCTTCGCCCCGGAAACCCCGCACGTGCGTGACGCCATCGCGCGGCTCAAGGCCGACGGCGTGCCGATCGTGGCGCTGGTGTCGGATCTCCCGAGCACCGAGCGGGACCATTTTGTCGGCATCGACAACGTCGCCGCCGGCCGCACCGCTGGCTTCCTCATGGGAAAATTCCTAGGAAATACAGGCGGTTCGGTCATGGTGCTCGTCAGTTCGATGCAGGCCCGCGACAATGTCGAGCGGCGCCTGGGTTTCGACCAGGCGATGACGGAGAGCTTCCCGTCGATCGAGGTCCTGCCCTCGCTCGAGAACCATGATGACGAGGAAATCACGACCCGCCTGGTTTCGGAGGTGCTGCGCAACCGCCCCGATATCACCGGCATCTACTCCGTCGGCCACGGCAGCCGCGCCCTGATCAACGTGTTGCGCGATCACGAGCGGCGCAAGTCGATCACGCTGATCGGCCACGAGCTGACGAAGGTGACGCGCGAGGCGCTGACCCACAACCTGATGGACGCGGTGATCAGCCAAAATGTCGGCCATATTGTCCGCAGCGCACTGCGCGTCCTGCGCGCAAAGAGCGACGGCCGCGACATCGTCAGTTCGCAGGAGCGCATCCGCATCGAGATCGTGGTCCGCGAAAACCTGATCTGACCGGGCCGCTCGGCGCACCCCGTCCCTGCCATTCTCCCGCCATTGGCCGATTTCCCACAGCCGACCGCAAGACGGTTGACATGAGGTACGTACCTCAAATAGCGTGCCGATACGTAAACGTGATGTTTGCGCTGAGGGAGGAACTCATGAGACTAGCCCATCTGGCGTCCGTCGCCGCTGTTGCGCTGACGGCCGCTCTCGCTTCGAATGCGGCGAAGGCCGAAAACCTGACGCTTTGCTGGGCCGCCTGGGACCCCGCGAACGCGCTCGTCGAACTCTCCAAGGATTTTGAGAAGCAGTCCGGCCACAAGATGACCTTCGAATTCGTGCCGTGGCCGAATTTCGCCGACCGCATGCTCAACGAGCTGAATTCCGGCGGCAAGCTGTGCGACCTGATGATCGGCGACAGCCAGTGGATCGGCGGTTCCGCCGAGAACGGCCACTACGTCAAGCTGAACGACTTCTTCGATGCCAATGGCATCAAGATGGAGGACTTCGTCCCCGCCACCGTCACCGGCTATTCGGAATGGCCGAAGAACACGCCGAACTACTGGGCCTTGCCCGCCTTCGGCGACGTTGTCGGCTGGACCTACCGCAAGGACTGGTTCGCGCGTCCCGAGATCCAGACGGCCTTCAAGGAGAAGTACGGCCGCGACCTCGTCGAGCCGAAGACCTTCGCCGAACTCAAGGACATCGCCGAATTCTTCCAGGGCCGCGAGATCGACGGCAAGACGGTCTACGGCGCGTCGATCTACACCGAGCGTGGCTCGGAAGGCATCACCATGGGCGTGATGGACGTGCTCTACAGCTTCGGCTTCCTCTACGACAACCCGGCCAAGCCATACGACATGGAAGGCTTCGTCAATTCGGCCGGCGCCGTCGCCGGGCTGGAATTCTACAAGTCGCTCTACGATTGCTGCGTCGCGCCGGGCACCTCCAACACCTACATGGGCGAAGGCATCGACGCCTATAAGTCGGGGCAGGTGGCGCTGCAGATGAACTTCGCCTTCACCTGGCCGGGCTTCGAGGTCGACCCGAACGTCGGCGGCGGCAAGACCGGCTATCTGGTCAACCCGGCAGGCCCGGACGGGAAGAAGTTCGCCCAGCTCGGCGGCCAGGGCATCTCGGTCGTCTCCTACAGCGAGAAGAAGGACGCCGCGCTCGAATACATCAAGTGGTTCGCGCAGCCGGAAGTTCAGAAGAAGTGGTGGGCCGCCGGCGGCTTCTCCTGCCTGCGCGCCGTGGTCGAGGATCCGTCCTTCGCCACCAGCCAGCCCTACGCACAGACCTTCCTCGACTCCATGGCGATCGTGAAGGACTTCTGGGCCGAGCCCAGCTACGCGACCCTCCTGCAGGCCTCGCAGAAGCGTTTCCATGACTATGTCGTCGCCGGCAACGGCACCGCGAAAGAGGCCCTCGACGGCCTGATCGCCGACTGGACGGAAACCTTCGAGGACGACGGCAAGATCTGACAACGCCAGTCCGCACTGCTTCCCGGTCTCCTCGGGAAGCGGCGGATTGCCTCCCGGCGCGCCGGCAGCCTACGCTGCCGGCGGCGTCGAGGATGCTTGCCCTGAAAGCCACGCTCGGGAGGAGCGCAATGTCAGACTCGGCAATCGATCGCGTGGCCGCCGCCACGCCGGCCCGCATGGCTCAGCGCGTCCGCGGCCTGAGCGACCGTGCCATTGCCTGGATCTTCGTCGCGCCGACGATTTTCCTGCTGCTCGCGATCAACATTTTCCCGCTGATCTGGACGATCCGCCTGTCCTTCACGAACTACGCGGCGAACAAGCCGAATGCCGAGCTGAAATGGGTCGGCACGCGCAACTATGAACGCATCCTTGGTGATCCGGACACCTGGGCGAATATGCAGACCACGGCGCAGTTCCTGGTGTGGACGCTGGTCTTCCAGGTGCTGATCGGCTTTGCGCTGGCCTGGCTCATCAATCGAAAATTCCGCGGCAACGATCTGGCAACGACGCTGATCGTGCTGCCCATGATGCTGTCGCCGGCGGTGGTCGGCAATTTCTGGACCTTCCTCTACCAGCCGCAGATCGGGCTGGTGAACTACGTCGTCGAGTTCGTCACCGGCATTCCGGCCTCGTCCTTCTCGATGCTCGGTCCCGGCGGCTGGGCCAGTTGGGCGATCGTGATCGTCGACACCTGGATGTGGACGCCTTTCGTCATGCTGATCTGCCTCGCCGGGCTGCGCTCCATCCCGGACTACATCTACGAGGCGGCAGAGATCGACCGCGCGTCGAAGTGGCGGCAGTTTTGGACCATCACCATCCCCATGGTGCTGCCCTTCCTCATGCTGGCGGTGCTGTTCCGCGGCATCGAGAACTTCAAGATGTTCGACCTTGTCGTGCTG
>JBFXFO010000023.1:0-15511 GCA_050178915.1 Rhizobiaceae bacterium
GCGATGGCATGATCGGGCAGCAGTTCCTCGGCGACAGCCGACAGCCGCTTGCCGGTGGTGCGCTCGATGCCCTTGGCGCAGAGCACCACGGGCACACCGCGCGGCACATGCGGCTTGAGAAGGGGCAGCACGGAGCGCAGCGCCTGCGCCGGCACCACCGACAGCACAATCTCCGCGCCGGACAGGGCCTCGGCGAGATCGGTGGTCGCGTTGATGGCGCGGTCGATGGCAATGCCGGCAAGGTAGCGCGGGTTCTCGCCGCGGGAGCGGATCGCCTCGACGATTGCGGCATCGCGCGCCCACAGGCGGACGGAATTGCCGGCACGGTGCGCGCTGATCGCCAGCGCGGTGCCCCAAGCGCCGCCGCCCAGCACGGCGACGCTCATGCCTTGGCTCCACGGCGGCCGCCGCCATAGATCGGCTCGGAGCGCGTATCGAGCGGCCAGCGCGAGCGCGGCACAAACGCCATCGCATCCTCGGAAGGCAGGCCAGCGCGCAGGCGCTCGATGGCCGCCCAGGCGATCATCGCGGCATTGTCGGTGCAGAGCTTCATCGGCGGTGCGACAAGGCGGAAGCCGCGCAGGCAGCAACTTGCCTCCAGCGTGGCGCGGATGACCTTGTTGGCAGCGACGCCGCCGGCAACGACCAGCGCCGGCTCGGCGATGTCGGGGAATTCGGCGCGGAAACGGTCGAGCGCCTTGCCGAGGCGCTCCTGCAGCGCATCGGCGATGGCCGTCTGGAACGAGGCGGAGATGTCGGCCACGTCCTGCCCGGAAAGCGGGGCGATGGCCGTCGCCGCCTGCCGCACGGCGGTCTTCAGGCCGGAGAAGGAGAAGTCCGGGCGCGCCTCGCCACGCAGCGGGCGCGGGAAGGCGAACCGCTTCGGGTCGCCGGTGAGGGCGGCGTGTTCGAGGTTGGGGCCGCCGGGATAGGGCAGGCCGATCAGCTTGGCGGTCTTGTCGAAAGCCTCTCCGAGCGCATCGTCGATGGTGGTCGCCCAGCGCTCATAATCGCCGACGCCGCGCACCAGCGCGATCTGCGTGTGACCGCCGGAGACAAGCAGCAGCAGGTAGGGGAAAGCCAGCCCGTCGGTCAGTCGGCCGGTCAGGGCGTGGCCTTCGAGATGGTTGATTGCGAGCAGCGGCTTGGCGGAAGCGGCTGCCAGCGCCTTCGCCGTCATCAGGCCGACGATCAGGCCGCCGATCAGGCCGGGGCCGGCGGTCGAGGCGATGGCATCCACCTCACCCAGCGACACGCCGGCATCGGCGAGCGCCGCCTCGACCACGCCGTCGAGCGCTTCGACATGCGCGCGCGCGGCGATTTCGGGCACGACGCCGCCGAAGGCCGCATGCTCGGCGATCTGGCTCAGCACGACGTTGGACAGGATTTCTCCGGCACCATTTCCGTCGCAGGTCACCACCGCCGCGGCAGTCTCGTCGCAGCTGGTCTCGATGCCAAGGACGCGGAACGCGCCACTATGCGTCATTTGCGGTGCCATTCATTCCGGCCTAGGAGAGGCGTTGCAGCGCCTTGCGCTGCGGGATTTTGATCGCGCATCGTGCTTTCCGAACCGTTCCGGTCTCGGGCCGATGCGGCCTAACACGGACGCTTCGATGCAAACAACCGTCTTGCGGATCGGCACACGCGGCAGCCCGCTGGCGATGGCGCAGGCACGCGAGACGCGGGCACGGCTGATGGCGGCGCATGGATTGCCGGAAGAGGCGTTCGCGATCGAGCCGATCACCACATCGGGCGACCGCATCCAGGACCGGCCGCTGTCGGAGGCGGGCGGCAAGGGGCTGTTCACGAAGGAACTCGAAGAGGCCCTGATCGCCGGCCGCATCGACTTCGCCGTGCACTCCTCCAAGGACATGCCGACCGTGCTGCCGGACGGGCTGGTGCTTTCCACCTTCCTGCCGCGCGAGGATCCGCGCGACGCCTTTGTCGGGCGGCAGGCGCAGCGGCTGGCCGACATGCCGCGTGGCGCGGTGGTGGGTTCTTCGTCGCTGAGGCGGCAGGCGCTGATCAGGCGCATGCGGCCCGACCTCTCGGTCGTCATGTTCCGCGGCAACGTCAACACCAGGCTTCGCAAGCTGGACGAGGGTGTGGCCGGCGGCACGCTGCTCGCCTATGCCGGGCTGAAGCGGCTCGGGCGCGACGATGTGGTCACGGAGCTGCTGCCACTGGACGTCTTTCCGCCGGCGCCGGGGCAAGGCGCGATCGGCATCGAGCAGCGCGCCGGCGACGAGCGTGTCGCCACCTACCTTGCGGCGATCAACGACGCGGCGACCGAAGCGGCGCTCGCCTGTGAACGCGCCTTCCTCGGCGTGCTCGACGGCTCCTGCCGGACACCGATTGCCGGCTACGCATCGATCGAGCATGGCCGGATATCGTTCAGCGGCATGGTGCTGACGCCTGACGGCGCACAGGCGCACGAGATCGGCGGCAGCGGCATGATCGGCGACGCGCAAGAAATCGGCCGTGATGCGGGCGAGCGGCTGCGCGCCAAGGCCGGGCCGGGCTTCCTCGCCGGCTGGGACTGATGGGCCGCCGCGTTCTCGTCACCCGGCCGGAACCAGGCGCCTCCGCCACGGCGGCACGTCTGCGCGCGGCGGGATTCGAGCCGCTGCTGTTGCCACTGACCGAGGTCGTGCCGCTCCATGCCGCCCTGCCGGAAGGCTTGTTCGATGCGGTCGCCGTGAGCAGTGCGAATGCGGTGCGGCATGCGACGGCTGCGATGATCGAGCGGCTGGACGGCACGGCGTGCTTCGCTGTGGGCGCCGAGACAGCGCAGGCAGCACGCCAAGCCGGGTTCGGCAGCGTAATCGTAGGCGGCGGCGACGCAGCCGCGCTGGCGAAGACCGTCATCGGATCGGCACCGCAGCGGGCACGCGTGCTCTATCTGGCCGGGAGGGTGCGCCGCCCGACATTCGAGCAGACCGTGCGGGAGAGCGGACGCGACGTCGTCGTGGTGGAAACCTACGACACATTGGCGGTGGCGGACGCGGCCGCGCGGATCGATGCCGTGGCGGGCGGCGAGCCGATCGACGCCGTGCTGCTCTATTCCGCGCTGGCTTCCGAGCTGCTGGCAGAACTCGTGGCGGCGCGTCCAGAGGTCGCAGCGAAGCTGGAAGCGGCCTTCTTCCTTGGCCTCTCGGCGCGCGTGGGGACGGCGCTGCGGCAGCGATGGCGCGAAAGATTTTGCGCCGCCGGAACCCCGGACGAGGATGCGCTTTTCAATCTGCTGGAAATGCTGTCCCGCTCGGCGCCATGAGCCTGCCTCTTTTCACGGCAGGGTCATCCTGTGCTAGAGGGGCGGCCAGTCGCGCCGGTCCCCGGTCCCTCGAAGAACGCGGAGCTCAGCCATGGTGAAGCCGCCCCGGGTCAGGCATTCGAAGACGGAGCGCGAAGCGGTGACCATCGACCTGGAGCCAGGCGAGGTGTCGCGCCTTTCGCAGCCCTCGGAATCGCCCGCGCCGGTCTCTCCTTCCGCCGATGATGCCGGCATCCCGACCGAGCCCGTGGCGGCGATGGCGGATGGGCCAACTGCGGATACGCCGAGTGCTATGGCGGAAACCGCCGCGCCCGCCGCTCCTGCCGAGAGCAAACCTGACGAGACGACCGCCGAGACAAAGCCCCAACCCGAGATTAAGCCAACCGAGGACAAGCCGCAGGAGCGTCCCGCTTTCGGGCGTGACGCAGCACGCTCCACCCCCGGCGTCTCTGGCGCGAAGGCATCGCCTCCGCCGCCTCCGTCACCGCCACCGCGCGCGGCCGTCGAGCCGAAGCGGACCGGCAATGGCGCAGCGCTGCTCTATGGGGTGCTGGGCGGCATCGTCGCGATCGCTATTGGCTGGGGTCTGCTGCAGGCGGGCATCGTGCAGATCGGCGGCGCTCCCGCGACGCCTGACAACAGCGCGCTGACCGCGCTGCAGGCGGAAGTCGCCGGGTTGAAAGGTGAGGTGGATGCGCTGAAACAGGCTCCGGCGCCGGAAGGCGTCGCCGGCCTGCAGCAGGCGGTGGACGACTCCAATGCCCGCGTGGCCGAGTTCGGTACGGCGCTGGAAGCGCTGCGGTCCGATCTCGCGACGCTGCGAAAGGCCGTGGAATCAGGCGGCGCCGGCGATGGCGCGGCGGTGCAGGCGCTGGCGACACGCGTCGGCGAAATCGAAGCTGCGGTTGCCGCACTTGGTGAGGGTGGCAGTGCGCCCGACCCGGCGTTGCTGGACGCGCTCGGCAAGCGCATCGACACGCTGGAGACGGCGCTGTCGGCCGCGGCGACAGCGGCGAGCGCCACCGATGGACGCATCGCGCAGCTGGAGCAATCCGTGGCCGACCTTGCGCGTCAGATGGAGAACATCGGCGGACAGCCGAAAGTGGCGCTGGCCATCGCGAGCGCGGCATTGCGCGCGGCGCTGGAGCGGGGCGGCATCTTTACGGCGGAAGTCGAGACCTTCGCGGCCGTGGCGCCGCCGGAGACCGATCTTGCCGCCCTGCGGGACATCGCGGCGAAGGGCGTATCGACGCGGGCGCAGCTTGCCGCCGAGATGCCGGCGGCCGCCGACGCCATGATCGCTGCCGCGAACACCACTGCCGAGGATCCGGGATTCTTCGGCGGCATCGTCGATGGCATCGGCTCGCTGGTGACTGTGCGGCCGATCGGCGAGGTGCCAGGCCCCGGCGTGCCGGAGACGGTGGCGCGCATGGAGGTTGCGGTCCAGCAGGGCGATCTCGCCAAGGCGATGGCCGAGTACGACACGCTGAGCGAACCCGCGAAGGCCGCGGGCGCGGCGCTGGCCGACAAGATCCGCACGCGCATCGCCGCCGAGCAGCTGGTCGACAAGGCGCTTGCCGACGCGCTCAAGGGAACGTGAGGCGCGCATGATCCGCATCCTGTTCTTCATCGTCCTGGTGCTGGCGCTGGCAGCCGGCTTCGCCTGGCTGGCCGACCGGCCGGGCGAGATGGTGCTGACTTTCGGCGGCTACCAGTATCGCGTCACGCTGATGGTCGCGGCGGTGGCGCTGGTCAGCGTGGTCGCGGCGGTGATGATCGGGTGGTGGCTGATCAAGTCCATCTGGAACAGCCCCTACACGATCAGCCGCTATTTCCGCGTGCGGCGGCGCGACCGCGGCTATCAGGCGCTGTCGACCGGGATGATCGCGGCCGGCGCGGGCGATGCCGCGCTGGCGCGCAAGCTCAGCCGGCAGGCGTCGAAGTTCATCAGCTCCGACCAGGAGCCGCTGATCCACCTGCTCGATGCGCAGACCTTGCTGATCGAAGGCGATCATGCCGCGGCGCGCAAGAAGTTCGAGGCGATGCTCGACGATCCCGAGATGCGGCTGCTCGGCTTGCGCGGCCTCTACCTCGAGGCGGTCCGGCTGGGTGAGAAGCAGGCCGCGCGCCACTACGCCGCGCAGGCGGCCGTCGCGGCGCCGCAGCTTGGCTGGGCCGCTGATGCCACTCTGGAAGAGCGCACCGAAAAGGGCGACTGGGACGGGGCTCTGAAGCTGCTCGAAGCGCAGCGCAGCGCCGGCCACATCGGCAAGGACGTCGCCAACCGCCGCCGCGCGGTGCTGCTCACCGCCAAGGCGATGGAAGCGCTCGAGGGCGATCCAGTCGCGGCGAAGAACGCGGCAATCGAGGCCAACCGGCTGGCGCCGGACCTCGTGCCGGCGGCAGTGGTCGCGGGAAAGGCCTCGTTCAGGCAGAATGACACGCGGCGCGGCGCGAAGATCCTCGAAGCGGCGTGGAAGCTCGAGCCACACCCCGACATCGCCGACGCCTATGTACATGCACGGCCGGGCGATGCGACGGGCGACCGCCTGTATCGCGCGAAGAAGCTCGAAGCGCAGCGCCTCAACCATCCGGAATCGTCGCTGGCGGTGGCGCGCGCGGCGCTCGACGCAGGCGATTTCAAGCTGGCGCGCGAATCGGCCGAGGCCGCGATCCGCATGCAGCCGCGCGAGGGCGCCTATCTTGTGCTCGCCGACATCGAGGAAGCCGAGACCGGCGATCAGGGTCGCGTGCGGCAGTGGCTTGGCCGCGCCGTGCGGGCCCCGCGCGATCCCGCCTGGGTGGCCGATGGTTATGAGAGCGCCACATGGGCGCCGGCCTCGCCGGTCACCGGCCAACTCGACGCATTCGAGTGGAAGGTTCCAGTCGAACGGCTGGGCGCGCTCATCGGCCCGGAGGAAGATCCGGTTGCCCTGCCACCGACGCCGCTGCCGAAGCCGGCGGGAGCGATCGAGGACGAGCCGATCGAGGCCGAAGTGGTGCAGGCAGCAGTGCCTTCGCCCGCATCTCCGTCGGTCCCGCCCGACGCACCGCCCGACGTGCCCGCGGCGAAGGCTCCGGCGCCTGTCACCGCCGATCCTGCCGAGCCGCCGCACCAGCCGGACGACCCGGGCGTCATTCCCGAGGACGAGAAGGCGCCTTCTCGCTTCCGGCTGTTCTGAACGCACTCCCCGACAGACCCGAATCACCGCATGGTGACGTCATGATCGAGCGCCTGCTTTCCTTCCTTCGCGACGTGCCGGCCCCGAAAGGCGGGCTGGCGGGCGACGACCCGAAGGTCGCAGCAGCCGCGATCATGGTGCATGTGATGGACGCTGATGGCGTGCGCCGCGACGACGAGAAGGAAAGACTGCTCGAAGCGCTGTCCGAGACGTTCGGGCTCGATGGCGCGGCGCTGGACGCGGTGTTCCGTGCCGGCGAGGAGGCGGATCGCGAGGCGATCGACCTGTACGCCTTCACGAGCGTCCTCAAGCGCCATCTGGACGAGGCGGCGCGCGTGCATTTCATCGAGGTGCTGTGGCAGGTCGTCTATGCGGACGGCGAACTGCACGAGCTGGAAGACAACACCGTCTGGCGCGTGGCGGAACTGATCGGCGTCGATTCGCGCGATCGCGTCGAGGCCCGCATCCGCGCCCGCGCCGCGCCGGGGGTCGACCACTGAGCAAACCGGCCAAGCGAGCACCGCGACCGAAAATCCTGGTGGTGCTGCATCAGGAGCTTTCGAGCGCCGGCCGCGTCGGGCATCTGCTGGTCGAGGAAGGCTTCGATCTCGACATCAGGCGGCCACCGCTCGGCGACCCGCTGCCGGAGACGCTCGAAGCACATGCCGGGGCGGTGGTGTTCGGCGGCCCGATGAGCGCCAACGATCCGGACGAGTTCGTCAAGCGCGAGACCGATTGGCTGGCAGTGCCGCTGGCGGAAGACCGGCCGCTGCTCGGCATCTGCCTGGGGGCGCAGATGCTGGTGAACCATCTCGGCGGCAAGGTCGAAGGGCATGGCGACGGGCTGGTCGAGATCGGCTGGTACCCGATCAAGCCGACAGAGGCCGGCGCGACGCTGCTTCCATGGCCGGATATGGTCTATCAGTTCCACCGCGAAGGCTTCTCGCTGCCGGCCGGCGCGACGCTGCTGGCGACAGCGGACGCCTACCCCAATCAGGCGTTCCGCTATGGCCGCAATGCCTGGGGCATCCAGTTCCACGCCGAGCTGACGGCGGTGATGATGCATCGCTGGGTGGTGCGCGGTGCGCATCGTTTCGAACTGCCCGGCGCACAGCCGGGCCGCGACCATCTGGGCGGCCGGATGATCTGGGATATGCACCTGAAGCGCTGGCTGGCAGACTTTCTCGGCATCATCTTCGGCGACGTCCGGCCTGCGGAAGCCAGCGGATTACTCGCGCCCGTTGAGGTGACGCACGCTCCGCAACTGCGGGAAAAGCACGGCCCATAGCCCGGCCACGGCGACGGCGCCGACCCCGCCCAGGACGACAGCCGGCACCGTGCCGATCAGCGCCGCCATCGTGCCGGCGCGGAACTCGCCGAGTTCGTTCGAGGCGCCGACGAAGACCATGTTCACCGCGTTGACGCGCCCGCGCAGTTCGTCCGGTGTCCACAGCTGGATGAGCGTTTCGCGCACATAGACGCTCACCATGTCGCTGGCGCCGAGCAGGGCGAGCGCTCCGATCGACAGCCACGGAATGGTGGAAACGCCGAAGACGATGGTGAAGCCGCCGAACAGCGCGACGAAGCCAAGCATGATCGCGCCGGCGTGGTTGCGGATGGGATGGCCGGCCAGGAAAACGGCAACTGCTATGGCGCCGATGCCGGGCGCGGCGCGCAGCAGGCCGAGGCCCCATGGCCCGAGTTCGAGGATGTCGCGCGCATAGACCGGCAGCAGCGCGACGGCGCCGGAGAGCAGGACGGCGAAGAGGTCGAGCGAGATGGCGCCGAGCACGATCTTCTCGTGCCAGATATAGCGGAAGCCGGCGAAAAGCGTGCCGAGCGTGCGCTCTTCCGACGAAACGCGCTGCGGCGGCTTCGGAATGGAGAAGACGAGCAATGCCGCGGCCAGCATGAAGACGACGGCGACCGTGTAGGCGGCTTCCGGTGAAAGGCCGTAGAGCAGGCCGCCGGCAACCGGGCCGGCGATCGTGGCGGTCTGCCAGGCGGACGAGTTCCACGCCACCGCATTGGCGAAATCCTGCGCCGGGACGAGGTTGGCGACGAGTGCCGAGGATGCCGGCCCGAAGAAGGCGCGGGCAATGCCGAACAGCAGCAGCACGGCAAAGATCGGCACGGCGCTGGTGAGACCGCGCATGGTCAGGATCAGCAGCGCCAGTGCGCAGAGCGCTTCGAGGAGGCCGGCGAGACCCATGATCAGCCGCCGTCCGAAGCGGTCGGCGACCGCGCCGGTGACGAGCACGAGCAGCAGGGCAGGAATGAACTGGATCAGGCCGACCAGCCCGAGATCGAGAGGGTCGCGCGTCAGGTCGTAAACCTGCCAGCCGACCGCCACCGAGACGATCTGCGCCGCAAAGGTGGTCAGAAAGCGCGCTACCCAGAAGCGCACGAAGGGCGAATGCCGGAAGGCGGCGTAGTTGTCAGTGCGGGCCGTTTCGACGGGAAGAGTCATGGCGGGCGTCTGCTTAGCGCTAAACTGCGACGGCCGCGCGCACCAATCGCAGCTGGCTCAATCGTTCTTCTGCAGAGAAACGCATACAAATTTCGAAGGAATGCGGTGGTGCGAATACATCGCAAGTATTCGTGGTGCCGTGAGGCGCCGGATGGTCGTCGGTCTGGCGGCTTTACCGCCACAATTGGCGAGTTGCGTAGCAGAAGCACCCGGAAATGAGACGACCGATGTGCATTTACAACGATGCAAGAATTTCGGTTGCGTGGGATGGTGACGTTGGCGGAGCCGAGATATTGATTCCGCGTCTCCATTGACCCGGGGGAGGGTTGATCATGAAAGTGTCCGCATACCTGCGGGGCGTGGCCATTGCGGCGATGCTGGCCGCGGCGCCCTTGGCCCTTTCCGGCGAGGCGCTGGCACTGAAGGGCGATGTGCAATTGCCCGCACCGTACGTCTCACGCGCGCTCGACGCCGTGCTCCTGCCCATCAACAACCAGGTGCGCAAGGCCTTCAAGCTGAAGAAGCGCGACAAGGGCGTGCTGGTGCTCTCGGTCGAGCCGAAGGGCGTCGCGGCGCGTCGCGGCATCAGGCCCGGCGACGTGCTGTCATCGATCAAGGGCCGCAAGATCAAGCGCCCGATCGACGTCGATATCATCACCTATTACTGGATCGAACAGGGCGTCTACGACTTCCTGATCGACCTTTACCGCATCGGCGAATTCTTCTCCTATGACGGCGTGATTACGCGTGACGAGTACTTCACGGTGATCGACACGACGACGATTTCCAGCTGGTCGTCGTGGGAGACTTCAACGTCATTCTCCTATTCCGAATACTATTCGGAATATTCGGAGACGATCACGGAGAGCTATTCGTCGTCGGAAACGACGATCGAGCAGGTATCGGAATCGTCCGAGTTCAAGGAATCGGTCGAGAACAACACCGAGTTCGACGCCCAGCCGACGGAACCGGACCCCGAGCAGGAAGTGGCGCTGGACGGCGAGGACGTTGGCGAACCTCCGGCCGACAATCCGGGCGACCCGGCGGAGGTGGGCACGCCGCCCGCCGATGGCGCCGAGAACCCAGACCAGCCCGGCGAGCCGGCCGAGACCACCCCTCCGGCCGACAACGCGGAAAATCCGGACCAGCCTGGCGATCCGGCAGAGGCGACACCGCCTGCAGACAGCGCGGAGCCGCCTGACGAGCAGCCTCCGCCCGACAATGCCGAGACGCCGGACGAGCAGGGCGAGCCCCCTGCCGTCGACGAGCCTCCGCCGGAAGACCAGCCGGCAGAGGAGCAGCAGGAAGAAGCGCCGCCAGCCGATGAACCGGCCGAGGAGGCACCGCCTGCCGACGAACCCGCCATGGAAGAACCTGCGGCCGACGAGCCCGCTGCCGAGGAGCCTGCGGCGGAAGAGCCGGCGGCTGAGGAACCCGCGGAAGAGCCTGCGGCCGAAGAGCCTCCGCCGGAAGACGATGGCGGCGGCGGCGGCGACGAAGGCTGACCGAAACCGGGCGCGATTGGATTGCAAGCAGGCCGCGCGGTGGGTATCCCCGCGCGGCCTCGTCGTTTCCGGAGCCTGAGAGCAGCAGCATGGAAGACCGCGTTCGCATCCGCTCGACCGAGGTGCTCGCCCAGTCCTGGGGAACGCTGAAACGCAACACCTTCGACTACCAGCGCCGTGATGGCAGCTGGGAGACGCAGGTGCGCGAGACCTACAATCGCGGCGACGGCGCCACGATCCTGCCCTTCGACGCGAGGCGCGGGACGGTGCTGCTGGTCAGCCAGTTCCGCTTTCCCGCCTATGCGGTCGGGCACATGCAAGCCGCTGATCGAGGCATGCGCAGGCCTGCTCGACGAAGACAATCCGGAGGATTGCATCCGGCGCGAGGCGGAGGAAGAGCTCGGCTACCGCCTGACGCAGGTGCGCCGGCTGTACTCATGCTTCATGAGCCCCGGCAGCGTGACCGGGCGGCTGACCTTCTTCGTCGCCGACTATACGCCGGCGGACCGCATCTCGTCGGGTGGAGGGCACGTCTCTCAAGGCGAGGACATCGAGGTGCTGGAGATGCCGCTGGCGGAAGCGCTGGCGGCGATCTCAGACGGCAGGATCGTCGATGCCAAGACCATCATGCTGCTGCAGCGCCTGGCGCTGGCGCTGCACGCCAGCCGCCAGGCAGGATCAGCGGCCTAGCTTCGGGAGGCGGCAGGGTCCAGCATCAGCATGTTGGGTGCCTTGCTGCCCTGCGGACCATAGTAGTCCGAGCCGAGCTGGCAGACGGGACCAACACCAAGCTGGGCAAAATGATCCATGTAGCTGCTGCTCTTGGCGCCAGCCTCGGGCAGAAGTTCGTCGAGATCGACCTTAACCTGGCTCAGCATGACCCAGATGTACTCCGTATGCAGCTTGAGCATCGGGCAAACCGAATCGATCGCAATGGCTTCGGCGAGGAAATCGACCAGCTGCGTACGCGCTTCCGCCATAGCCTTTTCGCGGCCTTTCTGCGCGAAGGCAGGAAAGGCGAGCGACACCGATACAAGAATGGCCAGTACCGCTTTCCTCATTGCAGCTCCGATGCTTGCGCGCGTGGCTCGACCCGAACAGGACGTTCGTGCAATCACCGGGCAAATGCGGTGAAATTGCGATTTTCGCAACCGTCTTCTTTGGCCGCCAGCAACACCATCAGGCGATGGCGACAAAGATGATGGAGGCAGCCGTCAGCAGCACCATCGCAGGAATCGCCCACATCAGGAACAGGTAGACCTGTTCCTGCACATGCGGACCGGCCAGCCGCGCGGCGAGGTTGAAGCGTCCAAGCAGCACGTTGACGGCAAGGCAGACGGCCAGCGTGACGTAGTTGAGCGTGAACAGCCGGTTGACGGGATTGTCGCCGGTGACCAGCACCTCGAAGACCGAGTTGACCGTGAAGTTGAGCGCGATCACGGCAAACAGCCCGCCGATGACGATGTTGACCAGTTCGAACGCGTCGACCTTGAAGCCGCCGTCCTCCACCTTGTTCAGCCAGATGGTGAGGATCGGAATGAGCAGCGAGGCAAGCAGCGGCACGAAGATGGCGGCGATGGCCGGTCCGGTCTGCCTGCCGATCTCCAGCGCCGCCGTGAGCGTCGCATGCGCGCCGCCATACCAGCCTGGCAGGGGCCCAACGCGCAGATTGACGAAGCGCAGGTCCCATCCATCGAGCGCCGCGCCGGGTGCGGCACGGCTGTAGTCGAGGTCGTCCTGATCGAAGGTGAGGTCGACCTGTCCGGCGGTCAGATTGCGCACCACCAGCCGCAGTTGCAGCAGCTGCTCGCCAAACGGGAAGCGCGAGACGTCGTAGACGGTTTCGAACTCGCCGGTGACGCGGCGGGTCAGTTCGACCTGCCCGTCCGGGAAGATGCGCAGGCCGATGTCGCCGCCCCCGTTGTCTCCACCCGCCTGGTTGGCGATCTCCACCGGCGGGATCCATATGCGTTTCATCTGCAGGCGCGCGTCGTCGCCGCGAAAGACGCGCGGTGGATCGTTGGCCTCGTCAGGGGGTCTGCGCTGGCGCAGATCCTGCCAGCGAAGCCGCAGATCGACGGTGGCGCGGAAGGTCGAGGCATTCTCGTCGAAGCCGGTCATCTCGACATAGGCTGTGGCGGCCTTCACCAGCACCGGCAGGCCCTTGTCGAGCGGCAGATCAGGCTGCGCGAAGGCGGCCTGAACGGCGCCGACCAGCAATGCGGCCAAGGCGATGAGCAGCCTTCTCACGCCTGGTCCCTTGCGCGGCGCGCGGCGATGCGGTTGTGCATGTCCACGAGCGGCTCCAGCTCGCGCACGAGGCCCTTCTGCTCGATGGGCTCGGCGGGGCCGGCATGGCCGGTGAGCGCGACGAAGCGCGTCACCACCATGTCCAGCGGTCTCAGGAGCAGTCCGCGCAGAACGACAATGACGAAGCCGGCGAGAATGATGATGGCAAAGCCGGCGAGGCAGAGCTGCCAGACAAGCGAGCGGTCGGCCGCGGCACGCGAGGCGGAGAAATCGCGCGCCGCCGCGACGACGCCGAGCATCTGCCCCGCACCATCGCGTAGCGGCACCAGCAAGATGCCGTAGGGAACGCCCTGCGCGCTGCGCGTGTAGGTCACCGGGTCGCTGATGGCCGAGATGTCGGCGTCGCCGGCAAGGCCCTGCATGAGGGCGCCATTGGTCGTCTCCAGCCGGATGAAGCGGCCGACGCGGTTCTGTTCGCTGAACACGGACGGATCGATCGCGGTGGCGAAATCGCGCAGCGGCTTTTCCTCGATCAGCAGGGCGAATTCGAGCCCGTAGGCCCGTTTCAGATTGACCAGCACAGGGGCGAAATTGATGCCGACCTCGACGCTGCCGGCATGATTGCCCGTCATATCCTGAACGGGGGCGAGGCCGAAGATTGCCGGCCCGGAGCGCGCGATGGCTAGGCCCTTGGCTGAAACGTGGTCGCGATTGACCGCCACCACCATCGGGCGGAAGCGGGACAGATCGTCGCCGAAGAGGTCAGGTGCGTGCAGGCGCAACAGTGACGTGGCGGGCGGCACGTGGAACTGCACCTGGTCGACGCCGTGGCGCTCCTTCTGGATCGCGAACATGGCGGCAAAATTGTCGAGCAGCATCTGCCGGTCCTGCAGCGGCACAGCCTGGCGCGTGACCGGCAGCGCCGCCAGCAGTTCGGCGCGCGCCAGCGCCTTCTTCTCGGAATCGACCAGCGCCGTATCGACAATGGCGCGCATGAGCTGGAACTGGCTCTGCTCGACCTCGGTCGTCAGCGCGGAGAACAGCCTGGCCGAAACGAAAGTGAGCGCGGCGACCACAATGATCACCGCGACGATCAGAATCGTCGGCGCACCACGCCTGAAAGTCATGCCTGCCCGCCCAGCCCGTCGGCGTTGCCGCCGTATCCGTCCCGTATGAAATCTGTCGTAGAAATCGACAGCGATCAACCGGGGCGGAAGCAGCCTTTTTTGGGTGCGCTTGCCGGATCAACAGGGCATTGGACGCAAACCACCGGCGTTCCGGCTGAAACCGCTTCAGCCGTAGCGCGACAGCGCCAGCTCCGTCGCATCGATGTCCGGCTTGCGGCCAGACATGATGTCGGCCAGCACGCGGCCGGAACCGCAGGCCATCGTCCAGCCGAGCGTGCCATGGCCGGTGTTGAGAAACAGGTTGGCGTAGCGCGTCGGCCCGATGACCGGCGGGCCGTCCGGCGTCATCGGCCGCAGGCCGCACCAGAAGCTGGCGCCCTTCAAATCACCGCCGCCGGCGAACACCTCGCCGACGGAGTGTTCGAGCGTCGCGCGCCGTGCGGGGCGAAGCGTGGCGTCGTAGCCGGAAATCTCGGCCGTGCCGCCGACCCGGATGCGGTTGCCGAGCCGGGTGATCGCGACCTTGTAGGTCTCGTCCATGACGGTCGAGACCGGCGCCTTCGCCTCGTCCACGATCTGCGCGGTGATCGAGTAGCCCTTGATGGGATAGACCGGCAGCTTCATGCCGAGCGGGCGCAGCATGATCGGCGAATAGCTGCCGAGCGCCATGACATAGGCATCGGCGGTGATCACGCCGGCCGCCGTCCCGACGCCCGCGACGCGACCGGCCTCGGTGCGGAGGCCGCGAATGTCGGTGCCAAAGCGGAAGGTGACGCCCTTGCTGGCGGCCATGCCGGCGAGGCGCTCGGTGAACATCTTGCAGTCGCCGGTCTCGTCGCCGGGCAGGCGCAGCCCGCCGGCAATGCGGTCGCGGAAGCCGGCGAGGCCGGGCTCGGCGGCGACACAGCCGGCCGCGTCGAGCACTTCGTAAGGCACGCCGAACTGCTTCAGCACTGCAATGTCGCCGGCTGCGCCCTTCACCTGCTTCTCGTTGCGGAAGAGCTGCAGCGTGCCCTGCGCGAGATCGTCATAGGCGATGCCGGTCTCGGCGCGCAGCGCCTTCAGCATGTCGCGGCTATATTCCGCGATCGGCACCATGCGCGCCTTGTTGCGCGCGTAGCGCGCGGCGGTGCAGTTGCCGAGCATGGCCGCCACCCAGCGCCACATCGCCGGATCGAACATCGGGCGCACGACCAGCGGTCCGTGCGTCATCAGCAGCCACTTGATCGCCTTCACGGGAATCCCCGGTCCTGCCCATGGCGATGCATAGCCGGGCGACACCTCGCCGGCATTGGCGAAGCTTGTCTCCAGCGCCGGGCCGGGCTGGCGGTCGATGACCGTCACCTCGTGCCCGGCATTGGCCAGGTACCAGGCGGAGGTGACGCCGATGACGCCGCCGCCGAGGATGAGAACCTTCATGTGGGGTCTCCGTCGAGATAGATGCGCTGGAAGCGCGTGCCGAGGCTGGTAAGGATCTCGTAGCCGATGGTGCCGGCGAGCGCGGCGACATCGTCCACCGTCTGCGCCTCGCCGATGACCTCCACCAGTTCGCCTTCGGCCAGCGTGCCCGGCGGCAGGGCCGAGATGTCGAGGATGATGCTGTCCATCGAGACGCGCCCGACAAACGGCAGGCGCACGCCGGCATGGAAGGCGGCCGCAGCGGCGTTGCGATGCCATCCGTCTGCGTAGCCCAGCGCAATTGT
>JBFXFO010000023.1:15611-35752 GCA_050178915.1 Rhizobiaceae bacterium
CCGGCATCGACACAGGCGGGGGCGGAACCGGGAAAGATGCCGTTCAGCACGTAGATGTCGGGCGACGCGCCAACCGTGTCGCGCAGCGCGATGCCTTCTTCCAGCTGCGCCACGAAGAAGGTGCGGCAGCCTTCGCGCAGAAGCGCGCGCGCCACTTCGGCCGCGCCGAGCCCGTAGGCATCTGCCTTCACCACGCCGGCACAGGCTGTGCCGCCAAGCCTGTCACGCAGCTGGCGATAATTGGCGCGGATGGCACCGAGATCGATGGTGAGGATGGCGCTGGCCTCTGCGGTGTGCCGCGGCTGGCGTGCCCTAGCCGCGGGCAGGCGGATGGAGGCTGGCGACATATAAGCACCGTCTGTTCCGCCAAGCTTTAGACGGATGCTCGGGCGGCGGCAACGCGCGGAACGTCGCGGAAATTTCTTACCCAAGGGCAGAAATTGGGCTTTTCGAGCCTCGGGAGCGGTGACAAGATCGCCTCGACCTTGCCGGACGGAGGCTCGCATGCGTGGAATGTTGCTTGTTGCAATCGCGCTCGCGGGCGTGCTGGCTCAAGGCCAGCTCGCCGCCGCCAGCTCGGCGGGACGTTGCGGCGGGGGAGGCGGCCAGAAGACGAAGACGCTGACCTGCCCGAAAGGGCAGTACATCGTTGGCGTGGCAGCGCGGGGCGGTGCTTTCGTCGACGAGATCAGCGTCGCCTGCCAGAAAATCCCGACATCCGGCGAGCCGGGGCCGCGCGGTGCGTTCAGATCCGCCGGAACGGGTGGCGGTACCGACGCACGGTCGGGCTTTTGTCGCGCCGCGCAGGCCGTCATGGAACTGTCCACGAAAGGCGGCGCGTATCTGGACCGGGTCAAGGTTGCGAGCTGCAACCCCCGACGCAATACGGGAGCGTGGGAAACAGTCGGAATCAATTCATCCGTGTCGCTCAACATCGGCGGTCTCGGCGGGACCGACTGCACGATCGAATGCCCGGCCGGTGAGGCGCTGTACGAGCTGACCGTCAAATATGGCGGCTGGATCGATTCGATCCGCGGACAATGCCGGCAGTAGCGCGCATCTGCGAACATCCGTAAGAGGGCGAGGTCGACGGCGCACGCCGTCTATCGTCGCAACACGATCTGGAAGACGCCGGCTTGGACGCCAGTACCACGCATGCCTCCGCAGCCCGCGGCCGCTGGGCCGTCGCGGGGATGTTCCTCATCAACGGCTTCATGCTGGGCAGCTGGGCACCGCAGATCCCGTCGCTGCTGCCGCGTCTCGACATCACCGAATCGACGCTCGGCCTGCTGCTGCTCTGCTTTGGCATAGGAGCGATCGTCTCGATGCCCTGGTGTGGCTGGCTGATGGGGCGCTACGGCCAGCAGCCGGTGCTGCGCACCATCGGCCTGCTGCAGGGGTTTGGCCTGCTGCTGGTGGTGCTGTCGCCATCGGTTGCGACGACGGCGGTGACGATGGTCATCTTCGGCGCGGTGGTCGGCTCGACCGACGTGGCGATGAACGCCGCGACCGTGACCGTCGAGCGGCGGCTGAAACGCGCCGTCATGTCTTCGATGCATGGGTTCTGGAGCCTCGGCGGCTTCGCCGGCGGCGCGCTCGGCGGCGTCCTGCTGCAGTACTTCGGGCCGCTGACGCATGCGATCGTGGTGGCGGTCATCGCTCTTGTCATCTGCGGTTTGTCGGCTCCGTACATTCTCGCCGACCACGATCGCCCGGCGCCTGCCGCCGGAAATCGCCACGGCATCTCCATCCCGACCCGCCCGACCCCGTATCTTCTGGGCCTCATGGCGATGTTCCTGTTCGTGTCGGAAGGCGCAGTGCTCGACTGGGGTGCGCTCTATTTGACCCAGGAGCGCGGCGCCGACGTCGCGATAGCGAGCCTCGGCTACGCGTTCTTCGCCGGCGCCATGGCGGCGATGCGCTTCATCGGTGACCGCGTGCGCGATCGCTTCGGCGGGGTGACGACGCTGCGCGTCTGTTCAGTCGTAGCCGCCGCCGCCATGTTCGCCGCTGCGCTGGCACCGACGGCGACGCTTGTCATCATCTGTTTCGCCGTCTGCGGCCTGGCGGTCGCCAATACCGTGCCGATCGTCTTTTCCGCCGCCGGCAATCTGGGCAATGTCTCGTCCGGCGCCGGCATGAGCGTGGCGGCGACGATGGGTTACGCCGGTATCCTGTTCGCACCGTCGAGCGTCGGCTTTGTCGCCGAGCACAGCGGCTTCGAGCCCGTGTTCATGGCGATGGCGGGGTTGATTCTGGTGGTGGCGCTGATGGCGGGGCTGGCACGCACCGCCGATTTCGCGGAGCCGCCGGTGACCCCGCAGCCGCCTGCCGAGTGATGCGCCGGGACAACGCGCGGCGCAAAAGGCCGCCCGTTGTCCATGCAGCCCGGATCGGGGCGTCAGATGCGCCCCATCAGCAGCAGAATCAGCACGATGACCAGCACGAGACCGACGGCGCCGGATGGGCCGTAGCCCCAGCCGCGCGAGTACGGCCAGGTCGGAACCGCGCCGACCAGGACGAGGATCAGGATGATGATGAGGACCGTCGTCATGGAAGCTCCTGCTGTTGAATTTTAGCTGGAAGCCAAATGCAAGGCGCGGCGGGAAGGTTCCCGCCGCGCGTTAGAAAAGCCTGATGTTTGTTTCGGCCTCGGCCTATTCGGCCGCTTTCGGGAATGCGCCGGCCGGCTTGGAGCCGTCGAGCGGCAACTCCGGATCGGTGGACGGCACGTCATCCGCCTTGCCGCGCCGGAACAGGCGCGAGAACCAGCCGCGGCGCTTCTTGCGCTTGTCGCGCGTGAACACCATCAGCATCGCCGGCGTGACCACCAGCGTCAGCACGGTGGCGAAGCTCAGGCCGAACACGATGGCCGAGGACAGCGCCACCCACCACTGCGTCGACGGTGCGTTGATCGTCGTCTCGTGATGGAAGATCTCGAGGCCGAGACCGAAGGCGATCGGCAACACGCCGAGCACCGCCGAAGCCGCCGTCAGGACAACCGGACGGGCGCGTTCGCGGCAGGTCTGCAGCACCGCGTCGAGCTTGGTCCAGCCTTCCTCGCGAAGGCGGTCATAGGTGTCGATCAGCACGATGTTGTTGTTCACCACCACGCCGGCGAGCGCGATCACGCCGATGCCGGACATGACGATGACGAAGGCCTGGCCGGTGAGCAGCATGCCGAGCAGAGCGCCAATGGTCGCCATGATGACGCAGGACAAGACAAGGAACACGCTGGTGAACTTGTTGAACTGCGCCAGCAGCACCAGGAAGATCAGGAAGATCGCGGCGCCGAAGGCATTGGCGAGGAATGACGCGGCTTCCGCGCTGTCCTCGCTGGAGCCCGCCAGCTTGAACTTCACGTTGCCGAGGTCCATCCCGGCCACGATCTTCTGCACTTCGGCCTGCACTGCCGCGACCTGGAAGCCCGATGCGACGTTCGACTGCACCGTGATGGTGCGTTCGGCGTCGATTCGGTTGAGGATGCCGACGCGCTCCTCCGCCTTGCGGGTGACGAAGTTCGAAATCGGCACCGCACCCTGCGGCGTCTGCACGCGCAGCTCGTCCAGCGTGGCGATGGTGCGACGCGATTCCGGCAGGCGCAGGCGGATGTCGACCGCGTCGTCGGCGCCGGCGGGGCGGTAGTCGGTGAGCTTCAGACCGGTGGTCACAAGCTGCACGACGATGCCGACAGACATCGGGCTGATGCCGTACTGCGCCGCCTTGGTGCGGTCGACCGCGATGGCCCAGTCGACGCCCGGCGCCGGCAGGCCGTCTGACACGTCGATGACGCCCGGCACCTTGGCGATCGCCGCAGCGACCTCCTTCGCCTTGTCGTTCATGCCGGTCGGGTCGACGGCCGAGAGACGCACCTGGATCGGCTTGCCGGTTGGCGGGCCTGCTTCGGGCACGCGCACTTCGACATCGACACCGGGAATGCCGGCCATGGCCACACGCAGTTCGTCGAGGATGTCGTGGGCAGGCTTGCGCTGGCGCCAGTCGACGAACTCGTACTGGATGACGCCGACGACGTCCTCGGGGACGTCCTGGCCGCCGCCCTGGGTCTTGCCGGTGCGGGTGTAGACGGACTTGATGCCCGGCCAGCCGAGAATGCGCGATTCCGCTTCCTTGGTCGCGATGTCCATCTCGGCGAGCGACAGGTTGCCGCGCGCGTGCACGTAGAGCAGGCCGTAGTCCGGCTCGACCGAGGGGAAGAACTCGACGCCCTTGCCATACTGGCCGTATGCCCAGACCGAAGCATAGAGCAGGCCGACGGTCAGGACCAAGGTGCTGATCGGGAAGCGCACGGCCGCCTTCACGACAGCCATGTAGGCGCCGTCCTTGGGCTCCTCGTGATGCGGTGGCGCCTTGGCGAACAGCGCCCCGAGCGTCGGCGCGAAGATCAGTGCATAGGCCATCGACGCGGCGAGCGTGACGATCAGCGTGATCGGCAGGTACTTCATGAAGTCGCCGACGATGCCGGGCCAGAACAGCAGCGGCGAAAAGGCCGCGATGCGGGTCATGGTGGCGGCGATGACCGGGCCGGCCATGCGCTTGGCGGCAAGCTCGAAGGCCTGCGCCTTGTGCATGCCCTCCGACATTCGCCGCTCGGCGAATTCGGTGACGATGATGGCGTCGTCAACCAGCATGCCGACCGCCAGGATGAGCGAGAACAGCACGATCATGTTGATCGTGAAGCCCATCATCGTGAGCAGCAGGATGCCCATCAGGAAGGATGAGGGAATGGCAAGGCCAATGAGCAGCGAGGCGCGCCCCGACAGCGCGTAGAGCACGACGATGAAGACCAGGATGACGGCGATCATCACGTGGTTCTGCAGGTCGTTCAGAAGCTGGTTCACGAACACCGACTTGTCCTGGGTGTAGGTGACTTCCATGCCTTCGGGGGCGAGCTTGGCAAACTCGTCGGCGACCAGCTTGGCGCCTTCGATCGTCTCCACGATGTTGGCGCCGATGCGCTTCTTGACCTCGATGGCGACGGCGGGCTTGCCGTTGAGGCGCGTGACCGTCTCGGCGTCCTTGAAGGTGGAGCGAACGGTGGCGAGGTCCTGCACGCGCACGACCGCGGTCGGGCCGGCGACCACCGGCAGGCGCGCCACGTCTTCCGGGGTCTCGATCAGCGCCGGCACCTTGACGGCGTATTTGCCTTCCGAGCCTTCGATGTTGCCGGCGGCGACGAGGCTGTTGGAGGCGCCGATGCCCTGGATGAGCTGGTCGAGCTGCAGGCCGTAGGAGGACAGCTTCACCGGGTCGATGATGGCCTCGACCAGTTCGTCACGCGAGCCCTGGATCGTGCCTTCCAGCACGCCCGGCACTTCCTCGATGCGGTCCTTCAGTTCCTTGGCGGCGGCGATCAGCACGCGCTCCGGCACGTTGCCGGAGACGGTCACGACGAGCACCGGGAACTCCGAAACGTTGATCTCGGTGACCGTCGGGTCTTCCGCCGCCTGCGGCAGGTCGCGCTTGGCGTCCTGCACCTTGTTGCGGGTGTCGATCAGCGCATCCGAGAGATCGACCGACGGGTCGAACTCGACCATCACGTAGCCGCCGCCCTGGAAGGCGGCCGAACGCATTTCCTTAAGACCCTTGAGGCTCTTCAGCTTGGTCTCGACCGGGCGCAGCAGGAGGCGCTCCGAATCCTCCGGCGAAATGCCCTGGTACATCAGGCCGATATAGAACATCGGGATGGCGACGTCGGGCTCGGCTTCCTTCGGCACCGACTGGTAGGCGAGGGCGCCGGCCAGCAGCAGGAAAACGAGGATCGAAAGCGTCAACCGGGCATTGTTGATCGCTACCTTGACAATATCCATGCCTGGTTCGTCCCGACCTAGTTGGTCCCGCTGACTTCGCCGATCAGCTTCTTGATGGTGGCCTCGTCAGCCATGACCGGATTGACCGTGTCGCCTTCGGTGACGAGGTCCTGGCCGGCAACGATGATGCGCGCCTCGGCGGGAATGCCGCCGAGCACGAGCCCGTTCGGGGTGTCGTCGACGAGGTCGATCGGGAAGAACACGACCTGGTTGTCCTTGTCGACGGCGCGGACGCCGAGGTCGCCCGAGGCCGAGAGCGTCACCACCGAACGCGGCAGGATGATTGCGTCGGTCGGCGCGGTGCGCAGCACGATCTCGGCGGTCATGCCGGCGGGAATCGCGGTGTCGGGATTGTCGATGGCCACCTCGACCCGGAAGGTGCGGGTTGCGGCGGTCGCGTCGCGGCTGATGTAGCGCAGCGTGCCTTTCACCATCGAGCCATCGACCAGTTCCACGTCGGCATTGTCGCCGATCTTCACGTGGCGCAGGTCGCGCTCGCTCACCTCGCCCCTGGCAAGGATCGGGTTCAGGTTGATGATGGTGGCGACCTGTCCGCCCTGCATCACCGAGGCGCCCAGTTCGACGTTCACCTGATCGATCCAGCCGTCGAACGGGGCACGCACCTCGACGCGCTCGAGCTCGGCCTCGGCAGCCTGCAGCTGCGACTTGGCGGCGGCGAGCGCCGCCTTCGCGGTCTCGACCTGCAGCGGCGGGATGTTGCCGGACTTCGCCAGACGCTCGGCGGCTTCCCATTCGGCCTGGCGCTGCGCCAGTACCGCCTTGGCGGTGTCGACGGCCGCGGCCTTTTCCTCGGCGTTGAGCTTGAGGATGAGGTCGCCCGCCTTCACGCGGTCGCCCTGGCTTACGGGCAGTTCGCCGATGATTCCGGCGGCGCGGGTGGCGATGACCGCCTTCTGGTTCGGCGCCGTCTGGCCGGCGACGTGGATGGCGCGCGCGTGCGCGCTGCGCGGCGGCGTCACCACCGCGACCGTGCGGAGCACCGCCTTCGGCGCTTCCGGTTCAGCCGCCTTCGGCTGGTTCGGATCTTCCGCCTGCTGGGCGCTGCCGACCTCGGAAAACTCGCCCGTCGCAATCCATGCGGCAAAGCCGACGAGGACAAGCACTGCTGCTATCTTGTGAAACTTGATGGCCATGTCTTTATCCGGATGCACCGTCCCCTGGGCACTTCTCGCGGAAGTGAGCGGGATATGGGCGTGCACTGAATCAAATTCAATTGATCGCCGCTCTAGCGCGGGACGCTGCGCGTTCTAGCCCAATTTTGCAGTGCAATATAGCCGGAAAATATCTTACCGTTATCAATCGGTTCGGGACGAAGTGCCCCGCCCCGAGCGTATGGCAGCAGGCTTCAGCAGGCTGGGGAGCTTACGTAATGCGGCGCATCAAGCCGATGGCGAACTCGACAAGCCGACCGTAGGGCGGGCGCAGCATCCAGCCGCTGCCCAGTCGCGACTGGACGAAGACCGGCTTCTCCTTGCTGAAGGTGCGGAAACCGCACTCTCCGTGATAGGCACCCATCCCGCTGGCGCCGACGCCACCGAAGGGTTGCTCCTCCTGCGCCAGATGCAGCAGGCAGTCGTTGATGGTCACCCCGCCTGCGACGGTTTCGTGCAGCATATGCTCGCGCACCTTGGCGTCGCGACCGAACCAGTAGAAGGCCAGCGGCCGGTCATTGGCGTTGACATGGGCGATGGCCTCGTCGGGGCTCGCATACTCGAGGATAGGCAGCACCGGGCCGAAGATTTCCTCGCGCATCAAGCGGAGGCCAGGGTCGGGGTTGCGCACCAGCGTCGGTACGAACTTGCGGCTGTTGCCGGTGGGCGGGCTGTCCGCTGCGCCGACCTCGATGATGTCCGCCCCGCTTGCCCGCGCCTCGTCCACCAGGCCCTTCAAACGCTCGAAATGGCGGTCGCTGACAATCGCGGTGTAGTCGGGATTGCCGTTGTAGGTCGGATAGAGCTTGCGCATGGCACCGGCCATCTTCTGCGCGACCTCCTGGCCGCGGCCTTGCGGGACCATGAGGTAGTCCGGCGCAATGCAGGTCTGCCCGGCATTCAGAAGCTTGGCATATGCGACCTTCGCCACGGCATCGTCCATGTCGCAGGACGGGTCAAAGATCGTCGGGGACTTGCCGCCGAGTTCGAGCGTCACGGGGGTCAGGTTGGCGGCGGCTGCGACGGCCACCTGCCGGCCGACCGAGGTGGAGCCGGTGAAGATCAGATGGTCGAAGGGCATGCCGACAAAAGCCTTGCCGATCTCGGCATCGCCCTCGATGACGCTGACCTCGGTCGGGTCGAAATATCTGGCGACCAGTTCGGCGAGCAGGCGGGAGAATTTCGGCGTCAGTTCCGACGGCTTGATGAGGACACGGTTGCCGGCGGCGAGCGCGGCGGTCGCCGGTGCAATGGCGAGCTGGAAAGGGTAGTTCCAGGGCGAGACAACTCCGACAACGCCGAGCGGCTGCGGAATCAGGCGGTTGCGCCCGGGCAGGAACGGCATTGCGGTGGCGACGCGGCGCTCGCGCATCCAGCCGCGCAGATGCCGGCGGGCATGGCGGATGCCCATGCGGGTCACCAGCAGTTCGGCGATGCGGGTCTCATGCGCGGAGCGGCCGCCGAAATCGGCGTCGATCGCCGCGCAGAATTCGGCCTCGTGATCGTCGGTCAGCCTGAGCAGGCGGTCGAGGCGCTCGCGGCGAACCGCGTAGGACGGGAACGGCTCCTTCTCGAAGGCGCTGCGCTGCGCCTCGAAACGTCTGCGCAACTGATCCTGAACGGTCTGCAGCATGGCCGATCCTCGCACTGGCGTCGCGCCACTATAGTGCGCGCGCGAGCGGAAGTGTACCGGCCCCGGCGCTATTGTGCGGTCCAGCCGCCATCGATGGAGATCGACGTGCCGGTGATCGATGCTGCGGCGTCGGAGCAGAGGAACACGGCGGTGGCGGCGACCTGCTCGACCGTGGCGAACTCACGCGTCGGCTGCTTGGCCAGCATTACAGTCTTCACCACGGTTTCGCGGTCCATGCCGTGCGCCTTCATCTGGTCGGGGATCTGCGCCTCGACCAGCGGCGTCAGCACATAGCCGGGGCAGATCGCGTTGCAGGTGATGTGCTTCTCCGCCACCTCCAGCGCCACCGTCTTGGTCAGCCCGACAACGCCGTGCTTGGCGGCGATGTAGGCGGCCTTGTAGGGCGAGGCGCGCAACCCGTGCGCCGACGCGATGTTGACGATGCGTCCCCAGCCCTGCGCCTTCATCAGCGGCAGCGCTGCGGCCGTGGTGTGGAACGCCGAGGACAGATTGATCGCGATGATGGCGTCCCATTTGTCGATGGGGAACTCATCGACCGGCGCAACGTGCTGGATGCCCGCATTGTTGACGAGGATATCGACCGCGCCGAACTGCTCCTGCACCGTCGCGATCAGCGAGCGGCACTGGTCGGGCTTCGACATGTCAGCCTGCAGATAGGCGGCGTCGACGCCGTGCTTGCGGCCGATCATGGCGGCTGCGGCGCGATCTTCGGCCGTATCCGAGAACGAATTGAGCGCGACATTGCAGCCGCTGGCGGCGAGCCCCTCGGCGATGGCAAGGCCGATGCCGGAGGTCGAGCCGGTGACGATGGCGGTGCGCTTCCTGGCCTGCATTGCTGGTCTCCTGAGCGGCCGGCGATGGAAAAAGAAAACCCGGCGCGAAGCCGGGTTTTCTGCAAACTGGATGTGAGCTGGCTTATGCCGCCTCTTCCTGCTCGGCTTCCTCGGTCTCGACCTTGGCGCCGCGGCGCGGGCCCTTGTTGAGGTTGGCCTCGATCAGGCGGACGGCTTCCGTCTCCGACATCTTGTTCACGGCGGCGATCTCGCGCGCCATGCGGTCGAGCGCGGCTTCATACAGCTGACGCTCGGAATAGGACTGCTCGGGCTGGTTCTCGGCACGATAGAGGTCGCGCACGACTTCCGAAATCGAGATCAGGTCGCCGGAGTTGATCTTGGCATCGTACTCCTGCGCGCGGCGCGACCACATGGTGCGCTTCACGCGGGCTCGGCCCTGCACGACCTTCAGCGCGCGATCCACATAGTCCGTCTCCGAAAGCTTGCGCATGCCGATCGCAGTCGCCTTGGCGACCGGCACCTTCAGGCGCATCTTGTCCTTCTGGAAGTCGATGACGAACAGTTCCAGCTTCATGCCAGCGACTTCCTGCTCGTCGATCGCCGTGATCTGGCCAACGCCATGCGCGGGATACACGATGAACTCGCCGGTCTTGAAACCGTGACGCGTCGCAGATTTCTTCTGAGGAACGGAAGCCATACGCCCTGTACTCCTGTTGCGGCTCCGGCGATCATCGCCAGAAAACCCGACTGGCACGCCGGATGGCGTACCTACAGCCGCACAACATTCGTTCCGACAGTCCGGGATTTACGGCCGGCACAGGCACGAGAACAGCCTTGCCAGGCCCAGGTTTACCCTGGTCCGGAGAGCGGATTGAACCTTTCAATGATTAACGCGTTCGCGCCTTGAATTGACGTTGTGCCATCGGCCTGTGGATGAAGGGGTACCACAAAAAGGTGCAAGAATCAACAATTTGCCGCAGGCGCGAACAAAAGCACACCGGACAATGACGGTGCGCGGCTAATGCCAAGCCTGTACGCAGGGCGAATTTTGCCGGCTTTGCCGCCCGCTCGATCCGGCCTCAGTCTCCGGAGCCGGGCTCGGCGGAGAAGTATTTCTCGAACTTGCCCTCGACGCCGTCGAATTCCTTGCCGTCGCCCGGCGCATTGCCCTTGGTGGTCACGTTCGGCCACTTGTCGGCGTAGTCCGCGTTGAGCTTCAGCCACATGTCCAGGCCCGGCTCGGTGTCCGGCTTGATCGCATCGGCAGGACACTCAGGCTCACAGACCCCGCAGTCGATGCACTCGTCCGGGTGGATGACCAGCATGTTCTCGCCTTCGTAGAAGCAGTCCACCGGACACACTTCGACGCAATCCATGTACTTGCACTTGATGCAATTGTCGGTGACCACATAGGTCATGGCATGAGAACTCCGGCCGGCTCCTGACGGCTACAAGCTGCGTGACCTATCCACTTTGACCTTACGTGGCAAGGCCGCGGCATCGCGGCGAGAAGCCTCGCCGTGGAAGGATTTTGCGCGATCATGGTTGCCGCCGCCTGCCCTTCTCCTTCCAGCCCTTGATCACCTCGGGGGCAGAGAGGTCGACTACGGGTGGAGGCGTGATGTCTTCGTAGAGGCCGCGCGCCTCGGGGGCTGGCCCGCGCCGCTCGCCAGCGCCGACGACGCGATAGACAAGGACGCGGCGCTCGACCGTCATGGTCAGCACGTCGCCGGGCTTCACCGAGGCGGCAGGCTGCGTCACCTTGTTGCCGTTGATGCGGACGCGGCCGGCCTCGACCAGCCTTGCGGCAAGCGTCCGCGACTTGATCACCCGCGCGAAGAACAGCCACTTGTCGAGCCGCTGCTTCGCCTCGGCGTTCATCTATTTCTTGAGCTGGTCGCGCAGCGCCGCGAGCTTGGCGAAGGGTGAATCCGGATCGAAGGGTTTCGCTCGCTCCTCGCGCGGAGGCTTCGCCTGGGAGGCGGGCCGGCCTTGCGGCGGTCCCTTGCGCTGTTCACCGTCACGCCGGCCGCCCTCGCGCTGATGCGGGCGGTCGCCACGCTCGCCATCCTGGGGGCGGCGGTCGCCGCGCGGACGTCCTTCGCCGTCGCGCTTGCCGGCGCCGCCGGGCTTGAACTTGTCGCGCCGCCAACGCTGGCCGTCCTCGCGCGCCGGAGCCGCTGCCGCGCCCTCGGGGGACGCGCCAGCTTCGGCACTGCCACCCTGTGGCGGGCGGCGGTTGCTGTCGAAGCGGCGCGGGCCACGTTCACGCTGGCCCTGCGGGCGACGGCCCTCGAAGCGGCCGGTGCGCCAGACGATGACTGGCTTCGGCGGCTCGGCCTCTTCCGCAACGGGAGCGGCGTCGGTCGCGGCTGACGCTTCGGCCGAAATTTCCGCAACGGCGGCCGCTGGTGTCACTTCGGCCGCCGAGGCTTCCGGGCCGGTTTGGGCAGCAGGCTCAGCGGGTGCTTCCGCCGTCTGCTCCGGCACCGCTTCGGCTGCGGCGTCTGCGGCGGTATCGTCGGGCGTCGCTTCCTCAACCGCTGCTTCGGTCTCGGCGCCGGCGGTCGCACCGGCTTCGGCCGTCGTTTCGACCTCGGCCGACACCTCGGCTGGTTGGCCCGTGTTGTCAGACTCCGCCGTCGCTTCCGCGCTGGAGGCCTCTGCCGCAGCGGCAGCCTTGGCGGCTGCCTCTGCCTTGGCCTGCACGACCGCGGCGTCGAAGGCCGACAGGCGGTCCTTCACCTCCGCGGCGGGCTTCGGTTCGCCGCGATAGCCGAGGCCCTTCAGGATCTCTTCCATGTCTTCGGCGGTTGCGCCGAGGATGGACATCATCGGCGGCGTCACCACGAAGGCGCCGCCGTAGGCGCCGTCGGGACGCTGCGCCGAACCCGGGTTCCACGCCAGCGCCGGACGGATCAGGTCGGCGAGGCGCTCGAGGATATCGACACGCACGGCACGGCGGCCGAGCACGCGATAGCCGGCCAGCTTGTAGAAGGCGCGGTCGAAGGTCGGATCGACGACAACGGAGGTGCGGCCGGAGGCGAGCGACTGCACGACGTCGCCGAAGCCGGGCTTGTCCTTGCCGTCGTTCTTCAGCGCCCACAGAAGGGTCAGCAGGCCGGCCGGATTGGGCTTCACCAGCGTCGGAAGAAAGATGTGATAGGCGCCGAAGCGGACACCCAGCCGGCGCAGGGCGGCGCGACCTTCCTGGTCGAGCGCCTTCACGTCGTCAGCGATGTCGCGGCGATTGATCAGGCCGAAATTCTCGACCAGCTGGAAGGCGATGCCGCGTCCCATGCCCGCGAGCTGCTCGGCGTTCTTGAGGTCGACCAGCGGCTTCAGCACCGACTCGATCTGATAGAGCGCATAACGTTCGGCGCGGGCCACGACCTTGTCGCGCGCGGGGCCGTTCAACTGCTCGTCGCTGAGCAGGATGACTCGCGGCTTGAGCGCATCCTCGCCCGCCACCAGCGTGGCGATCGGCGCGCCGATCCAGCGCAGCGTGCCATCGGAGGCGAGCGCCAGATCATTGTTCGGCGCAATGGAAAAGCGCTCGGCACGCGCCTCGAATTCGGCGGCGAGCGCCTGCTGCGCGGCGGCCTTGACGGCGCGCGCATCCTCGCCCCCCGCGCTCTGGTCGGCAGTGAAGCGGAAGCCCTGCAACTCGCCGACGTGATGACCCTCGACGAGCACGCCGCCGGACGGGCTGATTTCTGCTTCAGGCATTGAATTTTCTCGCAGTCGGCGCATGAGCACGGAAGTCCTGCGGTCTACGAAGCGTTTCGTCAATCGCTCATGCAGCGCATCTGACAGTCGGTCTTCGATCTCGCGCGTTTTTTCTTGCCAGTGTGCCGGATCGGCCAGCCAGCCGGGACGGTTCGAAACGAAGGTCCAGGTGCGGATTTGCGCGATGCGGGCCGACAGCGTGTCGATGTCGCCGTCGGTGGAGTCGGCGCGGCGCACCTGCTCGGCCATGTAGTTCTCGTCGACATGGCCGTTGCGCGCGAGGTCGACATACATCGAGGCGATGAGGTCGGCGTGCTGCGCCGGCGCGATGCGGCGGTAGTCGGGCAGCGCGCACGCTTCCCACAGCAGCGCGACGCGCTCGCGGCCGGTGGCGAGGCTGCGGATTTCCGGATCCTGCGACAACCGGTCAAGCGCCTGCTGGTCCACCGCCGGCAGCGCCCGCGTCAGACCTTCGACCGGCGCCACCGTTTCGATCGAGCGCTTCAGCGCGTCGATGGAGGTGAAGTCGAAGCGGGTGGTGCGCCACTGCAGCACCTTCACCGGCTCGAAATCGTGACCCTCAATCTTCTGCACCAGATCGTCGGCGAACGGATCGACCTGACCGGTGACGCCGAAGGTGCCATCGCGCAGATGGCGACCGGCGCGGCCGGCGATCTGGCCGAGCTCGGCTGCGGTGAGCTCGCGATACTGGTAGCCGTCGAACTTGCGGTTCTGGGCGAAGGCGACATGGTCGACGTCGAGATTGAGGCCCATGCCGATAGCGTCGGTCGCGACAAGGAAGTCGACATCGCCGTTCTGGTACAGCTCGACCTGGGCGTTGCGGGTGCGCGGGCTGAGCGCGCCGAGCACGACAGCCGAGCCGCCGCGCTGGCGGCGGATCAGTTCCGCGATGGCGTAGACCTCGTCCGCCGAGAAGGCGACGATCGCGGTGCGGCGCGGCAGCCGTGTCAGCTTCTTCGAGCCGGCATAGGCAAGATGCGAGAGACGCGGGCGCGTCACCACGGCGACGCCCTTCAGCAGCTTCTCCAGGATGCCGCGCATCGTATGAGCGCCGAGCAGCAGCGTTTCGTGCTTGCCGCGCAGATGGAGAATGCGGTCGGTGAAGATGTGGCCGCGCTCGAGGTCGGCGGCGAGCTGCACCTCGTCGATTGCAGCGAAGGCGAGGTCGGTCTGGCGCGGCATCGCCTCCACGGTGCAGACGAAGTAGCGCGCGCCGGCCGGCACGATCTTCTCCTCGCCGGTGATCAGCGCGGTCTTCGCCACGCCGACCTTCTCGCAGACCCGCGCATAGACCTCGCGGGCCAGCAGCCGCAGCGGCAGGCCGATGACGCCGCTGCCATGCGCGACCATGCGTTCGATCGCGAGATGCGTCTTGCCGGTGTTGGTCGGTCCGAGCACGGCGGTGACGTCGCGCCCGGAGAGCACGAGTGGCGCCGCTTCGCTGGAATGGGCAGTCATCGGGAAGGCAGTAACCTTGCGGCGGGCGCGCGCGTGGATCGGGTGCAGCGACACATATAGGAAAGCCGGCAGTGCGCAAAAGGCCTTCCGGAGCGGTCGCCGATTAACCTTCGGAACGACTCTGGAACGAATCAGCGACGAATCGCTGACTCCCGCTGATTCAGGGTTTGTTCACCCCAATATGTGGGAGGCATCCCGAAAACCTGTACCAGATCATGAATCGCATGCCGGCTCTCATCGCCTGTCGGCTGTGAAGTCGTTAACAGGCGTCAAGCGGCCTCGCGTTCCATGCTGTTGATTCTTGCAGACCGCTGAAATCCTTGCGAATTCGTCAACCAAAACCGTGCTGGACCGGGCCAATCGTTAATATGCGTTAACGCTTAAGAACGACTCTGGAACGAATCAGCGACGAATCACCGACATCGGCTGCTTCCCTATTTGTTCCATATGAGAATTGGCGGCTGACGCAACGGCAGGTGCGTGCTTCGCCACTAAACGTTCGATTTGCTGATTTAGTCCTCGCGCATCTGGAACAAGTGCGGTGCGAACATCGTTGCAGGGTTGCATCACTCGCAGCTGGGAGCCTTGCCATGAACGGTATCATCTATCTCATCGGCCTCGTCGTCATCGTGATGGCGATCCTTTCCTTCGTTGGCCTTCGCTGAGCGGGGGTCGGGACAATGGCTGTCGCCAAGAGCGTTATCGCCGACACGCCGGTCGCCGTCGCGGCCGTGCCTTCTGAAACCGCGTCCTATGTCGATTGGGGCGCAATCATCGCGGGAGCGGTCGTCGCCGCCGCGATCTCCCTCGTCCTCTTCATTTTCGGCTCCGCGCTGGGGCTCTCCTTCGCCGACTTCGACGAGGGGGGCGGCATGTCGGTTGGCTGGTTCGCGGTCACCGCCGCGCTGTGGGCCGCCTGGGTCCAGGTCTCGGCCTATTTCGCCGGCGGCTATCTGGCAGGCCGGCTGCGCCGGCGTGTCCATGATGCCACCGAACATGAGTCCGACATTCGTGACGGCTCGCATGGCGTGATCGTCTGGGCGGTCGGCATCGTGTTCAGCGGTGCACTGGCGTTTGCGGGTCTGACCGGCGCGATCAGCGTGACGGCGCAGACGGCCAGCAACGTCGTTGCCGGGGCTGCGTCGAACGACGCCGCGGGAGAGTATTCCCTGGTGGTAGACCGCTATCTGCGCGGCGCCGAAGCGGCCAATCCGCCGCTGCCCGCCGGCACGCGCGACGAGGTCGGCCGCATCGTGGCCGCGTCGATCGCCGACGGCGCGCTCGCCGCGCCGGATCGCGATTACCTCACGGCGACGATCGGACGTGCCGCCGGCATCGATCAGGCGACGGCGCAGGCGCGCGTGGATGCGCTGTGGGCCGACGCGCAGGCGACGCGACAGAAGGCACTGGAAGCTGCTGACCAGGCTCGCAAGATGACCCTGCTAGGCGCATTCCTGACGGCAGCGACGCTGTTCCTTGCGGGAGCGGCTGCCTACTTCGCGGCGACGCTGGGCGGCAATCATCGTGACAAGCAGGTCGAGCTGATCGGCTGGAGCCGGCGCCGCTAGCTGTCCGCGCGATGTAACAGGAGAGGGCTCGCCGTCGGCGAGCCCTCTTTTTTAGCCGTCAGAGCAGCCGCATGGTGTCGCCGATCCCAACCCGGCCGGGACGGTCGACCTGGCAATAGACGCCAATGTTACGGCCGTTATTGCGCACCAGTTCCCGCAGGATGCGCGGGTCGTCATCGATCCCATCCTGCGCGATGATGGTGAAACCGCAACGCCGGCACGGCTCGGCAATTGTCATTTCCACCTCACCGATGGCGAGCCTGCGGCCGATCCACTCCGTCTCCGGGAAGTGGCCCGCGATGGCGGGCATATCGACCACAATGTTCGGGCGGAAGCGGCGCGGGTCCGGCTGGCCCTGCGGATGCAGCCGCTTCAGTTCGGCCAGCGAGGCGGTGGTCAGCAGGTGCACCGGCGCAACGTCGTAGCGTGCGCTCGTCAGCGGGCCGTCATAGGCAGGTGCGGCCTGTCGGTCGAGCGGGCGAAGCGATACGGGGAAACCGAGAAAGGCGCCGATCGCCGTATCCACTTCGGGGCTGGGGGCCCCGATCCAGTCCGGCGTAGCGACCTCCAGCCTGTTCGCGACGAGCCGTGCGCGAAGCAGCGGCAGGCGATGCCATCTGGCGGCGGTGTCCGGGCTCCCCGGTTCACCGGTCGTGGCATCGACGACACCAAACCTGCGGTCTCCGACGACCCCATTCGCACCGATATCCATGGCGTCATTGCGTTCGCCGGCCAGCGAGCTGACCGGATAACGCCAGAGTTCGGTGACGCGGCCGGTGTCAGTCATCGTCCTCATCTCAGCCTCACGCAGAACCGGCTATAGGCCTCCGCCGCCACCGGGCGCAACCGGAGGGTGTCGCGGCCGGCAGGTGACGCGGTTGGTGTCGATGCGTTTGCCGGCTAGGCTGTGCTCGGGTGGAGGACCTTGGATGATCTGCCGACGCACGATTGTGCCGGTGCTGATGCTGCTTGCCGCGCCGGCCGCAGCGACGTCCGCAACGGAGTTCACGCCGCGCTCCGACGGGGCGCCGCAGGTGCTGCTTGTCCAGCGCGCGAGGTCCTGCAAGCAGGTGTCGAGCTGCGCCGAGGCGGTGCAGATCTGGTGCGACGGATACCGCCGCGCAGATGGCGATGGCGACGGCATACCGTGCGAGAACGTCTGCTCCTCGCTGGAAGAGGTCGAGCGGCTGCGCGCGGAGATTGGCTGCTAGACCGCGCCGTGGCGCCGACGCGGTCTCGTTCGCAGAAAGGCTCAGCCCTTCTTGTTCTGGCGGTTGGCGACCAGATCATCGACGACGGCCGGATCGGCCAGCGTCGAGGTGTCGCCGAGCGCGCCGAAATCGTCCTCGGCGATCTTGCGCAGGATGCGGCGCATGATCTTGCCGGAGCGCGTCTTCGGCAGGCCGGGCGCGAACTGGATCCTGTCCGGCGAGGCAATGGCGCCGATCTCCCGGCGCACGTGGCCGACCAGCTCCTTGCGAAGATCCTCCGAGCCGGTTTCGCCGGCCATCAGGGTGACGTAGCAGTAGATGCCCTGGCCCTTGATGTCGTGCGGATAGCCAACGACGGCCGCTTCCGAGACCTTGGCGTGGCTGACCAGCGCAGACTCGACTTCCGCCGTGCCCATGCGGTGACCGGAGACGTTGATGACGTCATCGACGCGGCCGGTGATCCAGTAGTAGCCATCCTCGTCGCGGCGGCAGCCGTCACCGGTGAAATACTTGCCCTTGTAGGTGGAGAAGTAGGTCTGAACGAAGCGCTCATGGTCGCCATAGACCGTGCGCATCTGGCCCGGCCAGGAATCGGCGATGCAGAGGTTGCCGCTCGCAGCGCCGTCGATCACCGTGCCCTCGGCATCGACGAGTTCCGGCTTCACGCCGAAGAACGGCCGCGTTGCCGAACCCGCCTTCAGCCGCGTGGCGCCGGGAAGCGGCGTGATCAGGATGCCGCCGGTCTCGGTCTGCCACCAGGTGTCGACGATCGGGCAGCGGCCGTCGCCGACCACGTTGAAGTACCACTCCCACGCTTCCGGGTTGATGGGTTCGCCGACCGAGCCGAGCGTGCGCAGGCTCTTGCGCGATGTCTTCTTCACATGGCTGTCGCCGGCGCCCATCAGCGCGCGCAGCGCGGTGGGGGCGGTGTAGAAGATGTTGACCTGGTGCTTGTCGATGATCTCCCAGAAGCGCGACATCGACGGGTAGTTGGGCACGCCTTCGAACATCAGCGTGGTCGCGCCATTGGCCAGCGGGCCGTAGACGATGTAGCTGTGGCCGGTGACCCAGCCGACATCGGCGGTGCACCAGTAGATGTCCCCGTCATGGTAGTCGAAGACGTATTGATGCGTCATCGAAGCGAAGACGAGGTAGCCGCCGGTGGTGTGCAGCACACCCTTCGGCTTGCCGGTCGAGCCTGACGTGTAGAGGATGAACAGCGGGTCCTCGGCCTTCATCTTCTCCGGCTTGCACTCGGCTTTCACCGAGGCCATCTCGTCGTGGTACCAGAGGTCGCGGCCCGGCGCCCAACCGACCTTGCCGCCGGTTCGGCGCACCACCAGCACGTTCTTCACCATCACGTGCTGCCTGGCAGCGATGTCGATCGCCTTGTCGGTGTTTTCCTTGAGCGGGATCGTCTTGCCGCCGCGCAGGCCCTCGTCTGCAGTGATGACGAAGGTCGATTCGCAATCGACGATGCGGCCGGCGAGCGAGTCCGGCGAGAAGCCGCCGAAAACGATGGAATGGATGGCGCCGATGCGGGTGCAGGCGAGCATCGCATAGGCCGCTTCCGGGATCATCGGCATGTAGATCGTGACGCGGTCGCCCTTCCGGACGCCGTGCTTCTTCATCACATTGGCGAGGCGGCATACCTGCACGTGCAGCTCGCGATAGGTGATCTTGCGATCGTCGTACGGGTTGTCGCCTTCCCAGATGATCGCGACCTGGTCGCCGCGTTTCTTCAGGTGGCGGTCGATGCAGTTGTGGGAGACGTTGAGCTGGCCGTCCTCGAACCACTTGATCGAGACCTTGCCATCATAGGACGTGTTCTTGACCTTGCTGTAGGGCTTGAACCAGTCGATCCGCTTGCCGTGCTTGCCCCAGAACCTGTCAGGGTTTTTGACGCTTTCAGCGTACCATTTCTGGTAGGTCTCGTCGTCGATCAGCGCGCGCTTCTTCCAGGCCGGCTGCACGCGATGCACGTGGACTTCGGACATCTCATCCTCCCCGAGACGCGCGGAGCCGGGGCAGCCGCGCGGACATGGCGCGCATCTATTACCAATTCCGCCGCCGCGACAACATTAGACGATGGGTGGCGCGGCGCGTCGCCGCACTGCCGGCGCGATGCCGCCGGCAAGGCATCGTTAACCATGTGGGCGCAGAGTTTCCGGCGGGAGGATGATCGCGAAGGGGACCCCATGCGCGACACGAGCGAGCTGGAACTGATGCTGCGCGGCTACGGCCTCACGACCGCGGAGTTCCTCTATCCCATGCCCGACCACCCGCACGTGCTGCAGACTTTCCTCTGGCAGCACTACGATCTGGCGCCGACATTCCCCGAACTGCACGCGTTCATCGAATTCTGGTGCGCGAGCCTCGACGGCCCGCTGCACTCGGTGAAGTACACGCACCGCCGGCTGATCTCGCCGACGGAGTGGCGGAAGGTCGATGGGGAGATCGTGCTGCACTGAGCATTCGGATGCGGTTGCGGCGCTAGCTTCGCTTGAACGGCGCCGGGCGGCGTCCGCCCGCCTGGCGGTCGAGCATCCAGCCGGGATATTCGGCCGGCAGCGCGCTCGCCTCGTCCAGCCGCGTCAGGGCGCCGGCGTCGAGCGGGAGCTCGGGGGCGGCGAGGGTCTGGGCGAGCGGTTCCATCGGCGTGGCGCCGAGCTGCACGCTCATCACGTCGGGCGGGGCCAGCACAGA
>JBFXFO010000024.1:0-35416 GCA_050178915.1 Rhizobiaceae bacterium
CGCCGCGTTCCCGCGCGACGGCACGTAGAAGTCGGACGGCGTGGCCAACCGCTCCAATCAGCGCTGCACGCCGGGCACGGCCGTCTCCCGGTCGGCCCACGACTTGTACGCGGCGCGCCGTATCCGTCCGGTCAGCCGGGCCGAGTCGGGCCATGCGCCAGCAATCCGGAGCTGGACTCAAACCGGTGTCGGGCTCGCACGGATCGGGCGCGTGTCCCATTGCACGACCCTTCTGAGGAAGTCTGAGAGCGCTGCAGTCGCTGCGCTCGGCGGTTTGGCATTGCTCCACGCCATTCCGATATCCATCGACGGGACCGGGTCGCTCAGTTCTCTGGTGTCGATGCGCGCGCCATCGAGCGACCACGGCCGATAGACCATGTCGGACAGGACGGTGATGCCGATTCCGGTGGCGACCATCGTGCGCACCGCCTCCACCGAACTCGTTTCGAAGATGACATTGGGTCGTGCGCCCATGCGCTCCCAGAACCGCTCCTGCGAGCGCAGGGCCTCGTCCACCGTCAGGGCGATGTACGGAAAGTCGATGATGTCCTGGAAGCTCACCGATTGCCGGCGTGACAGCATGTGGCCGTCGGGCAGCCATAGCCGGCGTGGCGACCTGACAAGCAACTCATGCGCGATCCGTCTCGTATCGGCAAGGTTCGAGGTGAGGATCACCGCAAGGTCGAGTTCGTCGGAGACAAGCGACCGTTCGATGTCGGCGCGGTCGGCCTCGAACGTCTTGATCCGGATCTGGGGCAGGGCGCGCAAGGCGCGGCCGAGGATGGGCCCGAAGAAATAGCCGGCCACCGTGTAGCTGAGCCCCACGCGCACCTCGCCACGGGGTTCGGCTGGGCCTTCCGAAACCAGGCGCGTTGCTTCGTTCACCGCGGCGACAACGTGCTCGGCATGCGCCAGGAAACGCGCGCCGGCATAGGTCAGCGCCATGCCTTGTGCCCGCCGCTCGAAGAGCGTGACCCCGAGCTGGTTCTCGAGCTGCCGGATCGATGCCGTCACGGCCGACTGCGAAACGTTGAGTTCGACGGCCGCGCGGCTGACCTGCCCGGAGCGCGCCGTTGCGACGAAGTACCGGGCATTCTTGAGCGTGAACGTCATGTCGGAGGAGCCCCCTCAGCATTATCTGTTTTTTTTATACCCCAGCGCCACATTTACTATTTTACACGGGCCCGGGTTCCGGACAACCTGCACGCACATCCTCGAATTTGGTGGTCTGTCCGCCAACGAACTCGTGGCCGACCGCGCCCGGAGAACGCATACGCATGCGCGAAGTTACCCTGAACTGCGACATGGGCGAGAGCTTCGGTCTCTACTCCTTCGGCGCCGATCGCGCGCTGATGCCCCTCATCGACACAGCGAATGTCGCGTGCGGATTCCACGGGTCCGACTTCAATCACATGCGCGAGACGGTGCGCCTCGCCAAGCAGCACGGCGTCACTGTCGGCGCACATCCCTCGCTGCCCGACCTGCAGGGCTTCGGCCGCCGCGAAATGGCGATCTCGCGCACCGAACTGGCGAACTGCATCCTCTATCAGGTCGGTGCGCTGTCAGGGTTCCTCGCGGCGGAAGGCATGAAGCTGTCGCACATCAAGCCGCACGGGTCGCTGTACGGGATGACCGCGCGCGAAGACGACCTCGCGCACGCGGTCGCCGACGTGGCGGATGTGTTCAGAGTGCCGATCTTCGGCCTCGCCGGCACGGCACACGAAGCGGTCTACGCAGCGCGTGGACATGAACTCATCCCGGAGTTCTTCGCCGATCTCGACTACGACGAGGCGGGCAAGCTGATCATCACGCGCGAACACCATGCCGTGGATCCGGACCTCGTGCTGCAACGCACCATCGACGCGGTCGAGCATGGCCGCATCGTCACCGCCTCCGGAAAACACATTCCACTGCGTGTCGGAACCATCTGCATTCATTCCGACACGCCAAATGCCGTCGAGATCGCCGGGGCAGTCGCGACGGGACTCAAGGGGAAACCCGCCCTGATTTCCTGAGAATGGGAGACTGAAGAAATGAGATTCGTCACATCTGAGACAACACAGAAATCGCAACGGCTTTCGCTGGGCTTCGCCGCTCTCGTGATGGCCGCCGTCAGTTTCAGCCCTGTCGCCGCCCTGGCGCAGAGCAGCCCGGCAGCCGACGCGGTGATCGCGTTCGACAAGGCCGGCGCCAAGGTCAGCAAGCCGGCCCGCATCGCCTACCTCACCGAGTGCGCACAGAACGGCTACTGCCAGGCTCGCCTCAAGGGCATCGAGGACGCTGCCGCCAAGTTCGGCTTCGAGTTCAAGCTCTTCGACGCCAACTTCAATCCGGCAGAGCAGCTGAAGCAGGTCCAGAACGCGGCAGCCGAGGGCTTCGACGGCTACATCCTGGCCCCGACTGCTGCGGCTCAGGCCTGCACCATGTGGAAGCAGTTCCTCGTTCCGACCGGCAAGCCGGTGGTGACCGTCGATCTCCCGATGTGCGGCGATATCGATTACACTGCAGGCTTGGCCGGCACCGTCACGATGCAGCGCCAGGGCTTCTTCGACGCGCATGTCGACAACGCCTTCGCATCCTGCGATGGCCCCTGCAAGGTTGCCGCCGTTGGTGGTTTCGTCGGTTCGGATCTGTTCAACCTTTGGGAGCAGGCGATCAAGAACGGCGTCGCGAAGCACCCGAACGTCGAGGTGGTCGTTGATCAGCCGGGCAACTTCGATCCGCGCACCGCGCTGCGCGTGGTCCAGGACGGCCTCAACGCCCATCCCGACATCAGCGTCGTCATCTCGCCCTGGGACGACATGACCCGTGGCGCCGAGCAGGCGGTGACCTCCGTCGGCAAGCTGCCCGGCAAGGACGTCCGCATCTATTCGATCGGCGGCACCAAGGACGCCGTGCAGCGCGTCAAGGACGGCAGCTACAACGGCACCAGCATCCTTCTGCCGTGGGAAGAGAGCTACTATGGCGCGGTAGCTCTGGTGATGGCGCTCGAAGGCAAGCCCGTCAACGCGTACATCGATGAAGCGCTGCTGCCGACGGTAACGGAAGGACCGGGCAGCGTTTTCATCACCAAGGAAAACGCCGACAAGTTCTCGCCGAACTATTGAGGCGGGCATGAGCACGAACCTCGCTCGCCAGCCCGACACTTCCGCAGTGCTTGCCCTTGCCCTGAAGGCGGTCGGCAAGCGCTTCCCGGGCGTGGTGGCGCTGGACAACGTCGATCTCGATGTGTGGTCGGGCGAGGTTCACGGGCTTGTCGGCGAAAATGGCGCCGGCAAGTCCACGCTCATCAAGACGATTACCGGGGCAGAGCGACCGGACACTGGAGAGATCCGCATCTTCGGCGATCCGGCGCGGGATCAGACGATCCACGATCGCCGCGCATCCGGCGTATCGGCGATCTATCAGGAACTCACCATCGTGCCGCACCTGTCGGCGGCGGCGAACGTGCTTCTTGGCAATCCGCCACGCCGCGGTCTGTTCGTGCGACGGCGCGCGCTGAAGGAAGAATTCCTCGCTCTGGCCAGGCGGCTCGGATTGTCGATCGATCCGGACGCGCCGGCGGGCGAGTTGTCGGTCGCCGACCGCCAGATGATCGAGATCATGCGGGCGCTGGCGACCGACTGCCGCGTCCTCATCATGGACGAGCCGACGGCGACGCTCGGACCCGCCGAACGCGCGAAGCTCTACGAAGTCGTTCGCGAGCTTCGCATGCAGGGCGTCGCCATCATCTATATCTCGCACGATCTCGACGAAGTGCTGGAGCTCTCCGACCGCATCTCCGTGATGCGCGCCGGCCGGTTGGTTGCAACGGACCTGCGGGAGGGCTGGAGCAAGGAGCGCATGGTTGGCGCCATGATCGGAGAAAAGCAGCTCAGGCCGGCGCCGCGGTCGCGGCGCGACGCGTCGGAAGAGCTGCTGCGTGTTGAAGATCTGCGCGTGCCGGGGCGCATCGACGGGATCAGCTTCAGTGTGAACAAAGGCGAGATCGTCGGCATAGCCGGATTGGTCGGCGCCGGTCGCACCGAGGTGCTGCGCGCCATAGCCGGAGCCGACCCATCGGCCACCGGCCGGCTCACGCTTGGCGGTATGGCGTCCGGCCTTTATGCAAACGTACGATCCGCGATCCGCGACGGCATCGTGCTCGTGCCGGAGGACCGCAAGCGTTACGGCTTCGTGCCGTTGCTGTCCGGAGTCGACAATGTGGCGTTGACCGATCTGGCGAAGGTGACGGGCGGCACCGGTGTGGTGCGGCGCTACGCCAGTTCAGAACTCGCGAAAGGCACCACCCGCGCGCTGGGCTTCAACCCGGACCGCCTGGGCCAGCCGGTCGGGACGCTGTCCGGCGGCAACCAGCAGAAGCTGGTGATCGGCAAGTGGCTGCACCGCGCCCCGCGCCTGCTGTTGCTGGATGAGCCGACACGCGGCGTCGATATCGGCGCCAAGGCTGAAATCTATGCCTCGATCCGCGCGCTCGCGGACCAGGGGCTGAGCGTGATTCTGGTTTCGTCCGAGCTGGAAGAGGTTGCCGAGCAGTCAGACCGCGTTCTGGTGCTGGCCCGGCAAGGCCTCGTGGCGACGCTGTCGAGGGAGGAGGCAACGGTCGAAAGGATGCTGTCCCTGATCTTCGCGGTCGAGGGGGCGGCATGAGCCTGCTGACGAAAAAGGGAGTGGGGCGCGTGGAAGCGGAACGGCAGGACCCGGCGAGATCGGTGGCAAGACTCATGCGCAATCACGCGATCACGCTGGTCGCGATCTTGCTCGTCATTGCAGTCACCATCGGCAATCCGAATTTCATATCCTACTTCAACATCGCCAACATCCTTTCGCAGTGGGCTCCGGCGGCGCTGATGGCGATCGGGATGACCTACGTCATCATCGCCGGCGGTTTCGATCTGTCGCTGGCGGCCGCCTACTCCTTCTGTGCCGTCGTGGCGGCGATGGTGGCCCAGGAACACGCGGCCAGCATCGCATTTCTCGCCGCCGTTCTGGCCGGCTGCGCGATCGGAATCACGAATGCCGTCCTGATTGCGCGTTTCGACGTCAATCCGTTCATCACGACGGTCGGCACCGGCTTCATCGTGACCGGCATCACCTTCGTGGTGACCGGCAATGCCGCGTTCATCGTTTCCGATCCGGCCTTCTCCGTGCTGGGAGCGGAACGCATCTACGGGATGCCCTACTCCGGCATCCTGCTCATCGTCGCGTTCATCATCGCGGCGTTTGTCCTGTCGCGCACGGTCTACGGCCATCTGATCTACGCCGTCGGCGGAAATGCCGACGCGAGCCGGCTGTCAGGCATCCGCGTGCCGATCGTTGTCGGCAGCACCTATGTCCTGCTCGGTGCGCTAACCGGGATTGCCGGCTACATCTCCGCGTCGCAGCTGAACTCGGCGCAGGCGAACATGGACCCGAACATCCTGTTCGACGTGCTGACCATCGTCATCGTCGGCGGCACGCCACTTGGTGGCGGGGTCGGATCGATCTTCCGCACAGTGGTGGGGCTCGTCATCATTGCCACCATCAGCAACGGCTTCGTGCTGCTGAACATCAGCCCATTCTACCAGAACATCATCAAGGGCGCGCTCATCGTCGGCGCACTCGTACTCGACTCGCAACTGAAGAAGATCGTGCGCGCGAAGTAGGCGTCGCGACAACAAAAGGGGAAAGCCATGGCCACGAACGCAAAGACCTTCGACGTCGTCGAGACGACAATCGACGACATTCACGCCGCCTACAGGTCGGGTGCGCTGACGTCCAAGGCGCTGGTGCAGCTCTTCATCGACCGGATTGACGCCGTCGACAAGGCGGGGCCGAAGCTGAATTCGATCATCTCGGTCAACCCCAAGGCGATTGCCGCCGCCGAGGAGCTCGATGCCGAGTATGCACGGACGGGCAAGTTCAAGGGCCCGCTGCATGGCATTCCGGTCCTCGTGAAGGACCAGGTGGAAACGAAGGACGTGATGACGACGTTCGGCTCGATCGCACAGGACGGCTATCAGCCTGCCGACGACGCGACCGCCATCAAGCAGCTCAAGGCAGCCGGCGCGATCATCCTGGCAAAGACGGCCATGCCGGACTTCGCCTCGTCGTGGTTCGCATTCTGCTCCAAGATCGGCGAAACCAAGAACCCCTACGTGCTGGAACGCGATCCCGGCGGCTCGAGCGGCGGCACCGCGGCGGCCGTGGCGGCCAGCCTCGGGGTGGTCGGCATCGGCGAGGACACGGGCGGCTCGATCCGCCTGCCTGCCAGCTTCACCAACCTTGTCGGCGTGCGTGTCACGCCCGGTCTGATCAGCCGCAACGGCATGTCGCCGCTCGTCGTCTTCCAGGATACGGCCGGCCCGATGGCCCGCACCGTGAAGGACGCAGCGCTGCTGCTGGACTCCATGATTGGCTACGATCCTACGGACGAATACACGATCGCTGCACTGATCGCGAACCAGAAGACCAGCTATGTCGACGCAATGGACGCCGACAGCATGAAGGGCGCACGCATCGGTGTCGTCCGCAACGCCTTTGGTGCAAACGACAACCCCGAAGCAGCTCCGGTCAATGCCGTCACCGAAGCGGCACTGGCGAAACTCAAGGCCGCCGGCGCCGTTCTCGTCGATGTCGAGATCCCGGACCTGATGGATCACATCCTCGCGACGTCGCTCTACGGCTCGCATTCGCGGCACGACATCAACAAGTTCCTGGCCTCGCGCCCGACGATGCCCGTGAAGTCGCTGGAAGACGTCAAGGCGCAGGGGAAGTTCGACCCGTCGCTCGACCTGCTGCTGGAGATTTTCGACGGCCCGTCGAAGCCCGAGGACGATCCGGAGTACTTCCAGAAGCTGGCCGCGCGCGACCGGTTCCAGCGTCTGGTCGTCAACATCATTGGCAAGCACGAGCTCGACGCGATGGTGTTCCCGTGCGTGCAGGTCGTTCCGCCGACCAAGGACGAGGTGCGCGCCGGCAAGCACCGTGTGCTGGAATATCCGACCAATACGCTGATCGCCGCGCAGACATGGCTGCCGTCGATCTGCATGCCGGCCGGGTTCACCGATGCCGACATCCCGGTCGGCATCGAGCTGGTCGTGCTGCCGTACCGCGAACCCGAACTGTTCCGCCTCGGAGCCGGCTTCGAGAAGGTGGTCGGAGCGCGCCGGGCGCCAAAGTATCTCTGACGCGCGAGCGTCAACGGATATCAAGAAGAACCAGCATCACGGTGGCGTGCCACCGTGATGCCCGGCTGGTCGAGGCGCGAAGTGACTGCCAGCATTCCCGGCTATTGCACCTTGTGCCGGTCGCGTTGCGGCACGCTGAACACGGTCCAGAACGACACGCTCGTATCGGTTCAGCCTGACCCGGATCATCCGACCGGCCAGGCCATGTGCATGAAGGGGCGCGCCGCCCCCGAGATCGTGCACAGCGTCAATCGCCAGCTCCATCCGCTGCGCCGCACGACGCCGAAAGGCGCGCCGGACCCCGGCTGGCGTCGCATCAGCTGGGAGGAGGCGCTGGCCGAAACAGCCGATAGGCTGGGTACGTTCCGTCGCGAAAGCGGTGCGGAGAGCGTTGCGTTTGCGGTGACCACGCCGAGCGGCACGCCGCTGTCCGACAGCATCGACTGGATCGAACGCTTCGTCCGCCACTTCGGCAGCCCCAACATTTGCTACGGGACCGAGATCTGTAACTGGCACAAGGATTTTGCCCACGCCTTCACCTTCGGCTGCGGCATCCCACCTGCCGACTACGCGAATGCCGAGACGATTCTCCTGTGGGGCCACAATCCGACCAGCACCTGGCTGGCGCAGGCCAACGCGATCGCACGCGGCCGGGCGAACGGCGCCAGGATGGTTGTCGTCGATCCGCGACCGACAGCGCTGGCGCGGCAGGCGGACGTATGGATGCGCGTGCGGCCGGGGACGGATGCAGCACTCGCGCTTGGCATCATGCGGCGCCTGATCGAGACCCGGCGCTACGATGATGAGTTCGTTCGCGGGTGGACGAACGGGCCGCTGCTGGTGCGCAGTGACACCGGCCTCTTCCTGCGTGCGCGCGACGTGTTCGCGGGTTCGCTGTCGGACAGCTACGTCGCATGGGATAAGGCCGCCGGATGCGCGGTCCCGTTCGATCCGCAGCGCCCTCCGTCCGACGCAACCACGCAGCAGCTGAAGCTGCGCGGCAGCGTTGCCGTGCGGGTGGACGGAAGTGCGGCTGCGGTCGAATGCCTTCCCGCATTCGAGATGCTCGCGCGTGCCGCTGAGCCGTACAACGAGGACACGGTCCAGTCGATCACCGGTGTGGAGCCGGAGAAGCTGCGGGCGGCGGCAGGGCTGCTGAGCGGGGGCCGTCGCATCGCCTATCATGCCTGGACCGGGCTGGGGCAGCATACGAACGCGACTCAGTCGGAGAGGGCGGTCGCGACGCTCTATGCGCTGTCCGGCAGCTTTGATCGTATCGGCGGGAACAGGGTCGGGCGGGGGCCGTTTCCGCGCGCCGTCAACGCGGTCGGGCATCTGTCACCGGAGCAGCGAAGCAAGGCACTTGGCATCGACCAGCGACCCATCGGCCCTCCGGCCATGGGCTGGGTGACCGCGCGCGACATGTACCGCGCGATCCTCGACGGCGATCCTTACAGGGTTCGCGGCCTTGTCTGCTTCGGCACCAACCTGCCGGTGTCGCAGGCGGACACGGCGACTGCACAGGCCGCGCTCGGCGCGCTCGAGTTCCATGTCCACTGCGACCTGTTCGAAACGCCTGCGGCGCGCTACGCCGACATCTTCCTGCCGGTGAACAGCCCGTGGGAGCATGAGGGGCTGCGCATCGGTTTCGAGATCGACGACGAGGCCGCATCGCTCGTCCAACTGCGCCAACGAATGGTCTCCCCACGCGGTGAATCGCGCTCCGACAACGACATCGTCTTCGATCTGGCCACCCGGCTCGGCATGGCGGACGCGTTCTTCGGCGGCAGTCTCGAGGCCGGCTGGAACCACATGCTTTCGCCGCTCGGGCTCGACGTCGCGTCGCTCAGGCAGCGGCCGCAGGGCATCAGGGTGCCGGTCGATACACGGGAGCGAAAGTTCGCTGCCGCGCGGGCGGACAAGCCGGCCAGCGTGGTCGGTTTCGCAACTGAGACCGGGCGCGCAGAACTCTATTCGGAACTGCTGCACCGCCATGGCCAGCCCGCAGTCGCAACCTTCGTTCCTCCTGCCGGTACGCTCTCCACGGGCGGGGCGATCTCTGGCGACTATCCGCTGACGCTGAGCTCGGCCAAGAACGGCTACTACTGCCACAGCCAGCACCGCAGCCTGGCGTCGCTGCGCCGACGCGCGCCGGATCCGATCGCCGAGATCAGCACCGGTCTGGCGGGCATGCGCGGCGTCAATGACGGCGACTGGATCAGGATCAGCACGCGCGAGGGACACGCCCGCTTCGTCGCCCGCGTGACGCCACAACTCGCCGACGACATCGTGGTCGCGGAGTTCGGGTGGTGGCAAGCATCGGTCGATTTCGATCGCCCGGAAATGCCGGTCTCTGGCGATATGAGCAGCAACTTCAACAGTCTGATCGGGTCGCAGCAGATCGATCCGGTCAGCGGCTCGACGCCGCTGCGCTCGTCCCGCTGCAACATCGAGCTCGATCCGGCGACGGAGCAGCGACAGCGACGCTGGCAGGGCTATCGAACGTTCCGGGTGGCGGAACTTTCGATGCAGGCCGACGACGTTCTTGCGATCCGATTTGAGCCGCTGGATGGGGCGCCGCTGCCCGACTATCGGCCGGGGCAGCATGTCGAGATCAAGATCTGGACCGGCAGCGAACCTGTGGCACGGGCCTATTCGCTGACCGGCCCGGCCAGCGTCCCGCGGCGCCAATCCTACAGCATTGCCGTGCGCCACCACAAAGGCGTGCTCGCAGGCGGTGAGGCGTTTGCGGGGGCTGCATCCCATCACATCCACACGCGGCTCGCGGTCGGCCAGCTCGTGGAGCTGAAGGCACCGACTGGCGGCTTCGTGCTGCCGCGCCGGTCAGCGCAACCGCTCGTCCTGTTCGCGGGCGGGATCGGCATCACGCCGTTCGTCAGCCTGCTGGCAAGTCTGCCGGACGGCGACCCGGCGGAAATCCGGCTCTACTACGGCAACAGCAACAGGCGCTTCCATACGTTCCGCGAAGAGATCGAGCGGCATCAGGCAAGACTGCCGGGACTGAGCGTCGTCGACTTCTACAGCCGCCCGGATGGTGCGTCTGAACGCACCGGACGGATCGGCGCACATCTGGTCGATGACGATCTCTTGTCCCGCCGCCCGAGGTTCTACATGTGCGGGCCGTCGGCCATGATGGACGAGGTGCAGGGCGCGCTGCTGGCGCGCGGCGTGCCGAGGTTCGACATCTTCAGGGAAATCTTCCACTCGCCCAGTTGCGCACCGGCCGACGATGGTCGGACGTTCGACGTCGCGTTTCGCCGCTCGCGCAACACGCCGGCAGCCTGGTCCTCGCAACAGGGCACGCTGCTCAGCTTCGGCGAGTCCCTCGGTATCGAAATGCCGAGCGGCTGTCGTGTTGGCCAATGCGAGAGCTGCGCGGTGAGGATCGTCTCGGGCAGCGTTGCACACCTCGATGGCAGGGACGCGGATGACCCGTCCGTCTGCCTCACCTGCTGCGCCGTCCCGATCACCGACCTCATCCTCGACATCTAGTCGAGAGTTCCATGCGACAAGCCTTCGAGCACGGGCGGCTGATCAAGCCGGCGCCAGGGCGTCGTCGCGACGCCGCAGTCCTATCGGGGCGGGGGCGGGATCCGCGATGCCCAGCGGGACAGGCGCTGGCGGGCGATGTCGACACGCTCCGGTGCGTTCTGGATTTCGCGCAATTTGATCTGCACGAAGCTGAGGTGATCGCGCATCGCTGCTGTTGCCTTGCGGGAGTCCTTCGCCCGGATCGCGTTGAGGATCGCGCGGTGTTGCTCGAGCACCACCTGCTGGTCGGCCGATCCGTTGGCGCCGTTGCCATCGTCGAAAAGCATCAGGCGGATGTTCAGCAGTTCCTGCTGCATGATCACACCGAGCGAATGCGAGATGTGGATGAACACCGTGTTGTGCGACATCTCGGCGATTGCCATGTGGAAGTCGGTGTCGAGCACCGACTCGACGCGCATGTCGCCGGCGAGATGCGCTGCCTCCATGCGATCGAATATCATCTGAAGCGCCGCGATGTCGGGACCGGTCGCACGCGCAGCCGCCAGATAGCATGCCGACCCCTCGAATTCGGCGCGGAACTCCATGAAGTCGTCCAGCGCCTTCGGATGCTGGCTGAACAGCGCGGCCAGCGGATCGCTCACCCGCGATCCGATCCTGTCGCTGATATAGTTTCCTCCACCTTGCGTGGAGCGCAGCAGCTCTCGCTCCGACAAGCTCTTCAGAGCACTGCGCAAGACATTGCGCGACACGCCCAGTTCTTCGGAAAGAATACGTTCGGGCGGAAGCTTCTCTCCAGGGCGAAGCACTCCGGCCAGGATCAGCCGTTCCAGGTGGCGTTCCACGGTCTCCGCGGTCGTCAGGCTCGCCACCGGCGACAGCGCCAGCGAATTCACCGTCGGCTCTTCTGCCTCGACGGAACGCTCTGGATTGCGGCTTCTGGCCAAGCTTGATCCCCCACGATGAGAGCCACGCGCTGCGGGCGCCACATCGACCTAATCTTGCGTCCATTACAGCAGCGCTGTCGCTTCGGGCAAGGCACTGCAAAAATTGGTTTGCAAAAAAGACCAATCTTGCTACCCTTTGATCATCGTTGGGCGAAGGGAGTGCGCACAGATGAGAAAATTCCTTATTTCGGTAGCAGCAGTGGTGGGGTTTGCGGGCGTGCAGACCGCCTCCGCAGAGGACGCGGTGGTGATGAGCTTCGGCGGCTCGACCATCGAGCTCTGGAACGACATCCTCGTCCAGATGAAGCCCGCGCTTGAGGCGGAGGGGTATCGCCTGATCACTCATGACCCGCAGTTCCGCGTCGAACAGCAGGTGCAGGACTGGCGCACTTGGATCACGCAGGGCGACGTCAAGGCGATCATGGGCTGGCCGATCAATTCCGACGCGCTCGTGCCGGTGACGGCGCAGGCCCAGGCTGCCGGCATTCCCGTCATCGGTTACGCGGCCAAGTGGGAGGGCGCTTCGGCAGCCCTGCTGACGACGCCGGAGCAGGACGGGCGCGACATCGCCAAGTACGCTGTCGCCTGGGTCAAGGAAAAGCACGCCGATGGCGCCGTCAAAGTCGGCATCATGAGCGATGAGCAGAACGACCTGACGCGACTGCGCGTCGAAGGTCTGGTGAATGAAATCACCGAGGGCCTGCCCAACGCGCAGATCTTCAAGCTCTCTTCGATCAGCCGCGAGGAGGGCTACAACGCTGCGCGTCAGCAACTGACCGCTCATCCTGACACGACGGTCTGGCTGTCCTACTCCAACGAGAACCTGAAGGGCGCCTACAAGGCGCTGCTCGACAGCGGCGTCGCCGCCGACGATCCGAACATCTTCATGGCGGCGATGGACGTGATCAACGAAGATCTGGACATGATCAAGCTTCCCGGGAGCATCTACCGCATGGCATTTGCGTTCCGCAGCGAGACACTCGCCAAGGTGAACACGAAGCTGCTGCTCGCCGGCGCGCGTGGCGAGCCGCTCGAAGATCAGTACGTCCGCCCGGAACTGGTCACGCCCGAGACCGCCGACAGCTTCTACGTCGGCCGCTGAGGCTGAAACCGGAGCGGCCGCTGGCGGCTGCTCCTTTCCATGCACAGTGGTGTGAGGGGCGCGCGTTCCTCACACGCTGTTCTGAGCCCGCCCCGCGGCGGGCCAGCCCATGCTTAATCGGACATCAAGCCATTGACCCAGACGATCCTGGAACTCCGAGGCGTGCACGTGCAGTTCGGCGGGCTGGTTGCCCTGCAGGACGAATCCTTCACGGTTAGAGCCGGCGACATCGTCGGCCTCCTCGGGCACAACGGCGCCGGCAAGTCGACGCTGGTAAACGTGGCGACGGGCGCGATACGCCCGCAGGGCGGCGCGATGGAGATCGACGGCCGCCGGGTCGAGCTGGACGGCAACCCGCGTTCGGCCGAACAGGCAGGGATCAAGGTGATCCATCAGTTTCCGGCGCTGGTCGACGAGCTGTCGATTGCCGACAACATCACGCTGTGCCGCTCCGAGGAACGGCTCTCGCCGGGAGGGCGCCGGGATTTCGCGCGCAAGGCGCTTGCACTCCTCGACGTCGATCTCGACGTGGATCGACCGGTGAACACGCTCGAATTCGGCGAGCGCCAGATCGTCGATCTGGCGCGTGCGCTGTCGACTGAACTGCGCATCCTGTTCCTCGACGAGCCGACCGGCGCGCTGGGACAACACGAGGCGGACCAGCTCCACGATCTGCTCAGGCGGCTGGCTGCCGCCGGTCGCGGCATCGTCTACGTCTCGCATCGCCTGCGCGACATCCTTTCCGTCTGCAACCGGCTGACCGTGCTGCGCGGCGGGCGCGTCGTGCTCGACGACGACGCCAAAGATTTCAGCCTTGCTGCACTCTCCTCGGCTCTGGCTCCGGGCCTCGCGACGACGGCGCCGGCGGTGCAGGCGCGCGATGCGGCGGCGGGCGGTGAGCATCTGCGGGTGCGGACCGGTGCTTGGGACATCGCCGCGCCGAAAGGCACGATCACCGGGCTGTTCGGGATGGCTGCGGGACCGCAGTTCCGTCTGCTGGACACGATCTTCGGCCTCACCGATGAGACCGCCAGGGTGACGCTTGGCAGCAGCACCGTGATCTGCCGCAGTCCAAGGGAGGCGATCGGCAAGGGCATCTTCTATGTCGGCGCCAATCGCGAGCGCGACGGCCTCGTCACCGACATGTCGGCGCTCGACAATCTCATCCTGCCGTGGATCCATCGCTACACCACCATGGGCGCCTATTCGAGCCGGCTGGCCGAGAAGACCTATGCGCGCGCGGAGCAGGTCCTGAACCTGCGCGGCGGCCACATGTCGGCTCCGGTGACGGCGCTCAGCGGCGGCAACCGCCAGAAGATCTTCCTTGGCCGTTGGCTGCTGGGCGACATGCCGCAGCTGCTCCTGCTCGCCCAGCCGACACAGGGCGTCGATGTCGGCGCGCGCGCCGACATCGCGCGCGCCCTGCGCGAACTGGCGGACGCCGGCGTCACCGTCCTCGTGGCGTCGTCGGAGTCAGACGAGATCGAACTGCTCTGCGACCGGGCTCTGACGCTGCACGGCGACGAGTGCGTCGAAACGGCGCCCGGCCCGGACTGGTCGGAGCGGCTTCTGAAATCCCTCGTCGAGAATGCGCCCGCGCATCAAGGAGTACAGCATTGAATCCACGCAGCATTGGCTATTTCGTCGCCCGCAACGGCACGCTCGTCGGCTGCGTGATCCTCATCCTGTTATTCTATTCCTGGAACCAGAACTTCATCTCGATGGGGAATGTGCGCAACATCGGCGAGGCCATCTCGGCGCTGGGCGTCGTTGCCATTCCGTTGGCGCTGCTGGTGATCGCCGGTGGCGTGGACCTGTCGGTCGGCTCGGTGGCAAGCCTGTCCGGAGCCGTCGGTGCGCTGGTGATGATCTCGACCGGCTCGACGCTGCTCGGCATCGGCTGCGGGCTGGCCGTCGGCGCCGTCGCCGGCACCATCAACGGGGTGCTCGTCAGCTACTTCAAGTTCAACTCGATCGTGATCACGCTCGGCGCTCTATCCGTCTGGGGCGGGCTGGCACTGCACCTGACAGGAGGGCGCACCGTCGCCGGCCTGCCGCAGGACTTCACCTATCTCGGCGTCATCCGCGTCGGCGGCATGTCGCTCGACATCTTCGTCCTGCTGCTGGCCGTCATCTACGGTTTCATCATGCTCGGCGTGCTGCCCTACGGCCGCAAGCTGCGCGCCGTCGGCGGCAGCAATCGCGCGGCATTCCTGATGGGCGTGCCGGTTGAGCGCGTGCAGTTCCTGATGTTCGTGCAGGTCGGCATCGCCGCCTCGCTGGCGGGGCTGATGCTGGCGTCGAAACTCGCCGCTGCCACGCCGATCACCGGGCAGGGCATGGAGATCAATGCGCTGACGGTGGTGCTGCTGGGAGGCGTCGCCTTCACGGGAGGCGTCGGCCGCATCGGCGGCGTGCTGGCGGGACTGCTCTTCGTGGGTGTGCTGCGCAACGGGCTGGTTTTCATGGGCACGTCGCAGTTCCTGCAGCAGGTCCTGATTGGTCTCACACTGATCGTCGCGGTCGCCTTCGACGATACGGTCCGCCGCTTCTCGAAACATCAGTGGGACTGGAAGAAGGGCACCGCCCCGAAGCGGACGGAGGCAACCGGCTGACCGACATGAACCAACAGACCAAAACCACCGAGAGGAACCAACGATGAAGACATTTCCAAAGGCGAAGGCCACGATCACCGAATTCGGCGCTCACATCGAGCCAGGTCTGGTGGTCGACCAGGGCGAGAAGTTCACGATCGAGACCGTCGACAATTTCTGGGACGAGCTCGGCACGCCGGAAGCACGCGTCGACCCGGCCTCGGCAAAGGTCAAGGCGCTGCAGGTGTTCCGCGCCAACCCGGTCGGCGGCCCCGTCTATGTGAATGGCGTCGACGCGGGCGACACCATCGTCGTCGATCTGCAGAAGATCGCCGTGCGCGACTGGGGCTGGACGGGCACCATCGCCGGTTTCGGCCAGTTGGCCGACCACAGCTACATGGCCGACGTGAACGAGAACTTCTCGACCGTCATCAAGCACGTTCCCGGCCCGTCGGGCACGCTGGACGATGGCCAGGCCGTGATGAATGTCGGCCGTGAGGTGCGCTGGCCGCTGGCGCCGTTCCTCGGCGTCATCGTCACCGCGCCGGAGCGCGGCATCGAGAACACCGTGACCTCGCAGGGCGCCTGGGGCGGCAATCTCGACGTCCGCGACGTCTGCGCCGGCCACAAGATCCACATGAACGCCTCGCACAAGGGCGGGCTGCTCTTCCTCGGGGACGTCCATGCCTCGCAGGGCGATTCCGAGCTGACCGGCATCGCCAACGAGACGGCGGCCGAGGTGACGGCGTCGGTGAGCGTGCTCAAGGGCCGGCAGGTGCCGGGCGTCATGCGCATCGAGAAGCCGAAGTCGCTCGTGCAGCTGGATTCGGCTCGCAACGCCGGCACGCCGGAGCGCGCACTCGACAGCTGCTTCGTCAACATGATCCGCTGGCTGGTGGACGACTACAACATGAGCAAGCGCGAAGCGCAGCTGCACATGACGGCGAACTCGCTGGTTCGCATCAACCTCTACCAGTACACGTCGGGCTTCTTCACCTGCGGTGTCGAATTCCCGAAAGAGTGCCTCTAGTCAGGCAACACGCGCGTCAGGGATCGCATCCCTGACGCGCGACCTCCCGCGCTGCGGCGGACAGCCGCCAAAGCCAGCCCTCGGCCATGAGCAGGGCGAGCCGGGCAGGGTGGTCTCACGCTGCGCCGCCACCGCGTTCGAGCCGGCCCGGCAGGCTCATTCCTCCATCTCCGTTAATCTCGAGCGGGACGTGCCGCGCCTGTCGACCGTTTGCGCCCCCGCAATGGTCGCCGTTGTGGCGACAGCCGACCGGGACAGGTGAATTCTTTCCGGTACGGCATTTTTTGCAAACCCTGAGGGTTGACAGGCCCGGCCCATTGCCGTTTCGTACACAAACGTTTGCCCGCACACGTTTGCGGTGCACCAAATGGCAGTCGGAGGGGCCTGTCATGAACGAGCCGGAACTGGTGTTCGATCACGTCGGTATTCCTACCGACGAACCTCAACCCAATGAGGATTGGGTTGAAGCGACCAAGGTCTGGGTCACCAATCCCCGCCTGCACAAATCTCACATAGAGTACCTGCGGTACCGCGCCGACAGCCCGGTGCGCGAGGACCTGAAGGCGCTTCCGCACGTGGCGTATCGCTGTCGCGCCGAGGACTTCGATCAGCTGATGCGCGGCGGCGAAGTGCTGGCCGAACCCTTCGCCGCCGACGACAATCTGACCGTCGGCTTCATCCTCAAGAACGGGGTTCCCGTCGAGTATATGGTCTTCAAGGAGCACGGCCTGTGGTTCGGAAAGAAGTCGCAATGACCCTGTCCTGCGCGAGAGCCTGAAGCATGGTTGCGGTGGCCGAAGACGCAACCCCTGCTGCCCGCGCGGCGGGCACCAGATCCCAGATCGTCATCGACAAGGCCCGCAAGGTCTACGAGACCGGCTCGGGCCAGACGCTTGCGCTCGAAAGCGTCTCAAGCTCGATCGCCAAGGGCGAATTCGTCTGTGTCGTCGGTCCGAGCGGTTGCGGCAAGACGACCTTGCTGTGGGCACTGAGCGGGCTGCATCCGCTGACCTCGGGCACTGTCCTGCTCGACGGGAAGCCGGTGAAAGGCCCGCAGCCGCAGATCGGCATGGTGTTCCAGGAGGCCAATCTCCTGCCCTGGCGCAGCATTCTCAAGAACATCCTCTATCCGCTCGAAATCAAGGGACTGAAGGTCAGCGACTACCAGGAGCGCATCGACCGGCTGCTCGACAAGACGGGATTGCGGGGCTTCGAGACCATGTATCCGCGCGAACTGTCGGGCGGCATGCGCCAGAGAGCATCGCTGGTGCGCTGCCTGTCCTTCGATCCCGCGGTGATGCTGCTGGACGAGCCCTTCGGCTCGCTCGACGCTTTCACGCGTGATGAGATGAACCTGCTCCTGCTCGATCTGTGGGCGGAGCAGCAGAAGACCATCGTCTTCGTCACCCACTCCATCACCGAGGCGATCTTCATGGCCGACCGCGTGCTGGTGATGACGCCGCGACCGGGGCGTGTCGTGCGCGAGATCAAGATCGACCTGCCGCGCCCGCGCAGGCTCGACATGCAGGCGACGCCATACTTCATCGAGCTGACGAACGACATCAAGACGCTGATCAATTCCAGCGTGCAGAAACAGGGCGGCTGACGGTGGCAGAACATATCGACGAAATCCCGGACATAAAGCAGGACAGCAAGCCGCGCGCCGGCGACGGGCCGATGAATTTTTCGGCGCTGACCAACGTGCCGGTCGCGCGGGACCTGCGCGAAGCGCTGTTCATCGTGGCCTTCGCGGTGCTGCTGGTGGTGAGCCTCGAGGTGATGATCCGGCTTGCCCAGGTTCCGAGCTACATCCTGCCGTTGCCGAGCAACGTTTTCGCCGCCTTGTTCCGGACCATGCCCGCCTTCCTGCCGCACATCGGAGTCACGCTGCAGGAGCTTCTGATCGGTTACTCCATCGGCGCCGTGATCGGTATCCTCATGGCAGGCGTCATCACGCAGTTCCCGTTCGTCGAAAAGGTGATCACGCCATACGTCATCCTGCTGGTGACGACGCCGATGCTGGCGCTGGTGCCGCTTCTGGTGCTGCAGTTGGGCTTCGGCATCGCGCCGCGCGTCGTCGCCGTGGCGCTCGCCGTCGGGCCGATGGTGATGATCAATTCGGCGACCGGCTTCCGTCGCACCGACCCCGGCAAGATCGCGCTGGCGCGTTCCTACGGCGCGTCGACGCTGCAGATCTTCCGCACCATCCGCTTTCCGATCGCGCTGCCGATGATCATCGTCGGACTGATGGTCGGCGGCATCTTCGGGCTGCTGACGGCGATCGGCGCCGAGATGCTGGGCGGACAATGGGGACTGGGCACGCGGCTGGTGTACTACTCGTCGCTGGCGCGCATGGAAGAGTTCTTCGCCACCATTCTGATCGTCGCCTTCATCGGCGTCATTATGTACGTCATCTTTTTCTTCATCGGGAAGAAATGGGCCAGTTGGGAAGCCTAGTGCTTCCCGGCGCGGACTGCTTGATCGCTTAAGGGGAATCCAAAAAAAGGAGGAAGTCATGCGTTCTGCACTTCGTTTGAAAGACAAGCTCTGTGGACTGCTGCTTGCCGGCGCCACCGCGTCGTTCGCCGTCGCGCTGCCGGTTGCCCCGGCGCTGGCGGAGGGCGCCGATGCGTGCCCGCTCAGCACCCCGGCCAAGGTCGTGTGGGTGTCACCGCGCGGCACGCTCGAGGTGATGGACGACTACCCCCTGTGGGTGGCTCTGGACCGCGGCTACTTCAAGGACCTCGGCCTCGAGGTGGAATTGCAGCCGGGCGTTTCCGGAGGGCCGACGCATCTCGCCCTGCTCACCGGTGGGCAGGCTGATGCGGGCTATCCGTCGCCGGCCATTATGGCCGCCGCGATCGATACCGGCATCGAGGTGCAGATGGGCTTCGGCATGGCGGCCGGGCAGGTGTTCGACTTCGCCGTGCACAAGGACAGCGACATCAAGACGGTCAAGGATCTGGCCGGCAAGACCGTCTCGCTGTGGGACGTCAGCGGCGCCAACATCGTCGCCCCGATCCTGTCGGAGCAGGGTGTCGACCCCGCATCGATCAACTACGTCGGCAGCGGCCAGTGGGGCCAGCTCGTCGGCCAGGGTCAGGCTGACGCCGCGCTCGCCTGGGAAGGCCTGCGTGCCCAGTGGACCGCCATCGGCCTGCCGCTGCGCTACCTGATCGGCAGCGAGTTCTCCAATGATCCGTCGAACGGCTACGTTGTCCGCACCGCGGACGCCAAGGATCCTGCCAAGGTCCAGATCATGACCTGCTTCCTGCGGGGCGTGGCGATGGGTCTTGAGTTCGGTCGCCTCAACCCGCAGGCCGCGGCGCAGATCACCTATGCCCAGTTCGCCGCGATCCGCGAGCAGATGAAGCCCGACCTGGCGCTCGAATCCATGCGCCAGCTGATGTATCTGTACAACATGACCTATGCGAAGGGTCAGGGCTACGGCTACTCCGATCCGGCCAACTGGCAGAGCTATCTCGAGCGGCTGTTCAAGCTCGGCCAGACGACGCGCCAGATCACGACGGACGAGGCCATCACCAACGCCTATGTCGAGGGCGCCAATGCTTTCGACGCAGCCAAGGTGGCGGCGGACGCCGCGGCATTCGAGCTCACCGCGGAATGGAAGGACGTCGTGCTGCAAGGGCCGGTGATGCCGGCGGCCAACTAGGCTTGTGCAAGGACGAGGTGGGCGACAGCGCCCACCTCGGCAATCCTGCGGGGCGGGCGCCTCGCCGGTAGAATGAGATCTTGACAGTTTGGATCAGCGGCGGGGGCCGCGGAGGAGATGACACATGGCGCTCAGGAACAGGTTTGCGGGCCACACCAACAGCTACCACACCTACAGTCTGGACGAGGCGCTGGATGGCATCGCCGCCGCTGGCTTCAAGTTCGTCGAACTGACGGCGGTGCGTGGGTGGACCGAGCATGTGCCGCTTGACGCCGATGCGAAGACGCTGGGCGCAATCCAGCGCAAGCTCCACAAGCATGGGCTGATCCCGGCGAGCCTCAGCGGCCACTCCGACCTGACGACGAAAGCGGGGCTGGATGACGGTCTGCTGGCGCTCGATCTGTGCGAGCGCCTCGGCATCGACCTGATGAACACGGCTGTGGGCGGCCATTCGAGCGTCGATGAAAGCGAGGAGGCCTTCTTCGAGCATATCGGCGCACTGGCCGACGCCGCCGCCGCGAAGGGCATCATGCTCGGCATCGAGATCCACGGCGACCTGACCTCGTCGGGCCGCAAGGCCATTCCGATCATCGACAAGATCGGCCGCGACAATGTCCGCATCAACTACGACACGGCCAACATCGAGTTCTACGACAACGGCACCAAGGCCGTGGACGACCTGCCGGCGACCGTGCCGTATCTCGTGCATCTGCACGCCAAGGACCACATCGGCGGCGCACGCGCCTGGAATTTCCCGGCTCCGGGCGAAGGCCAGATCGACTGGCCTAAGCTGCTGGGGATCCTCGACAAGGGTGGCTACACGGGACCGATCAGCGTCGAGGTCGAGTTTGCCGAAGGCCCGTGGCCGCCGCTGGCGGAAGTGAACCGGGCGATGAAGAGCGCCTATCGCTACCTGTCCGGTCTCGGGCTGTCCTGACGAAAGGTCCACACAGATGCGGATAGGTATTCTTGGTTCCGGCTTCATGGGCGGCACGCATGCGCGCGCTTTCGCCAGCCTGCCGGACGTTCAGGTGGTCGCGGTGTCGTCGCGGTCGATCGACAAGGCGTCGAAGCTCGCCGCGGAAGTCGGCGCGACCGCCACGACCGACGATCTCTCGATCATCAACGATCCGTCGATCGACGCCATCAGCAACACGTTGCCGACCACGCTGCACCGCGACACGACCATCGCGGCGCTGCAGGCCGGCAAGCACGTTCTGCTGGAGAAGCCGTTCGCGCTGACCGATGAGGATTGCGCGGCGATGATGGCGGCCGAGGCGGCCAGCGACAAGCTCCTCATGCTGGCGCATGTCGTGCGCTTCTGGCCGGAGTATGAAGTGCTGGCCGAGATCGTTCACAGCGGCAGGCTCGGCAAGCCGCTCGCGGCCGTCGCCAACCGGCTGTCCGTCGTGCCAGGCTGGGCCGACTGGTTCGTCGACCCGGCGCTGAGCGGCGGCGCCGTCATGGATCTGCTGATCCATGATTTCGACGCGCTGAACTGGGTGATGGGCAAGCCGAAATCCATTTACGCACGCGGGCAGGAGGCGGCCCCCGGCCTCTGGAACCACATCCAGAGCATCGTCGACTATGGCGACGCCCAAGCCTTCGCCGAAGGCAGCGAGATGATGCCGAAGGACTATCCCTTCTCGTGCGGCCTCAACGTCCTGTGCGAACGCGGAAAGGTCGAGTTCACCTTCAAGGCCGGTGGCGTCAGCGTCGAGATGGGCGGGGGCAGCCAGCTCGTCGTCTACGAGCCCGGCAGCAGCTACAAGCCGGAGGTTCCGGCGGGCGACGCCTATGCGCGGCAGGCCGCGTATTTCGTCGATTGCGTGCGCAACAACCGGCCGCCGGTGCGCTCCGGATCCGCCGCTGCGCGGCTGGGCGTCAGGATGGCGAACGCGGCGCGGCAGTCGATGGAGACGGCCGCAGTCGTGCCGCTCTGAGGAGGCTGCACCAATGCCGAACAAGCAACTGACGGCGCTGGCGATCGTCGCGCATCCGGACGACGTCGAGTTCATGATGGCGGGCACGCTGCTTCTCCTGAAGGACGCTGGCGCCGACATCCATCTGTGGAACCTGTGCAACGGTTGCTACGGCTCGATGGTGCATTCCTATGACGACATCAAGCGCATGCGCTGGGCCGAGGCGCAGGCCGCGGCCGAGCTGGTCGGGGCGAAGATACTGCCGCCCTTCGCCGACGACCTGACGCTCTTCTACGACGCCCCGTCAATCGCCAGGGTGGCGGCAGGGATCCGGCAGGTCCGGCCGGACATCATCCTGACGCATCCGCCGCTCGACTACATGGAAGACCACATGAACGCCTGCCGGCTGACCGTCTCGGCAGCGTTCACGCGGGAGATGCCGAACTACACGACGTCGCCGCCGGTGCCGCCCTATGCGGGCCCTACGGTGATCTACCACGCCATGCCCGCCGGCCTGAAGACCGGCCTGCGTGAGCCGGTCGAGTCCGAGATGTACGTGGACGTCGGCTCGGTGCTGGCGCGCAAGCGCGCCATGCTGGCAAGGCACGAGTCCCAGAAGGAGTGGCTCGACGCCACGCAAGGCATGGATTCGTATCTGGACTCGATGGAAGACGTCACCCGCCAGATGGGAGCGCTGTCGGGCAAGTTCGCGGCTGCCGAAGGTTGGCGGCGGCATCTGCATCTCGGCTTCGCTTCCGAGGACGCCGATCCGGTCGGCGATCTGCTCGGCGAGCGTGTCACGAGGGCGCCGCGCGGCGCCAGACGATGATGCAACGATCGCGTCGCTTCCGAGACAGTGCAGCGAGCATTGCGGGGACAAGATGAACCAAGCTCACGCCGGGGTTGCCAAGGTCGCTGCCGACCCCATCAGGTTCGCTGGCCGCGTGGTCGTTGTCATCGGCGCCGGCCGGGGCATCGGCGCCGCCATCGCCGAACGGTTCGCGAGGGACGGCGCCACCGTCATTGTCGGAGACCGCAACTTCGATCTGGCGCAGGCTGTGGTTCGCCGGATCGACCGGCCCGCCGAGGCACTCGCCTTCGAATGCGACATCGGCACGCCGGGTGGTGCTCAGTCCATCGTCGATTTCGCTCTCGAGCGGTTCGGGCGGCTGGACGTCATCGTGCAGAACGCCGCCATCTATCCGTGGACACTGATCGCCGACATCGCGGTCGAGGAGTGGGACCGTGTGTTGGACGTCAATCTGAGAAGCGCCTTCCTCACCGCGCGCGCGGCGCTTGAACCGATGAAGCGACAGGGCGGCGGCCGGATCATCTACACGTCGTCGATCACCGGTCCGCGCGTCTCGGGCCCGGGGCATGCCCACTATGCATCGAGCAAGGCGGGCATCGGTGGCTTCATCAAGTCGGCAGCGATCGAGTTTGCGCCGTTCGGCATCACCGTTAACGCCGTGGAGCCCGGGAACATCGTGACCGAGGGACTGCTGGCAGAACGGACGCCCGAATTCATCGAGGGCATGCGTGCCTCGGTCCCGCTGGGACGCCTGGGAACACCCGAAGACGTTGCTGCATCGGTGGCTTTCCTCGCCTCCGACGATGCGAGCTACATTACCGGCACGTCGATCGTCATCGATGGTGGCCAGACGCTTCCGGAGTCGCGCGACAGCTGACGCGACAGAGGCCGGAGGCAAGCTCGCTTCAGGCGGGCGGTGCTGCCGTGGACTGCCGCACGATCAGCTTGGGCGGAATGCGCACGATCGACTCCGTATCGGGCAATCGTTGCTCCGTGATCAGCATCAGCAGCGACGACAGTGTCTGCTCCACCATCCTGCGCGTCGGCTGTCGGACGGTGGTCAGGCTGGGGTAGGAATACTGCGCCAGCTCGATGTCATCGAACCCGGTGATCGAGACATCGTGCGGAACGGACAAGCCTGCGTCCAGCACCGCCTTGATGGCGCCGATTGCGATCATGTCGTCCGAGGCGATGACGGCGGTCGGGCGTTGCGGCAGCGTCAACAGCCGCGTCATCGACTGGTAGCCACCCGCGAGCCCGTCGGCGGCTTCCTGCACGTATTCGGCCGGGACGTGGAGCGAGCGCCGCCGGGCCCCGCTCATGAACGCCTGTCGCCGCTCCTGGATATCACCGATCAGACCGCCATCCAGATAGGCGACGCGGCGGTGCCCCAGATCGAACAGGTGCGTCAGCAATGCTTCGGTTCCGGCCAGATTGTCGCTGTTGATCGTGAACAGCCCCTGCACGGACGCGCCCCGGCAGAGGCCGACCGCGGCGGGAATGGTGCTCAGGAGTGTCGTCAGCACCTGCTCGTTGTTGGTCAGGTCGCCCATGACCACCGCGCCGTCGATGTGTCGCGTGTCCAGCACGCTGCCGACGTCGAGCGCCGTGTCAGGATCGCCGTGCGCATAGCCGAGCAGGATCTGGTATCCGGCGTCGCGCGCGCAGGTGATCAGCTCCTGGCTCAGGCGGGCGAAGAACGGGTCGGCAATCTCGCGCAGGATCAGGCCGATCAGGTTGGAGCGACCACCGCGCAGGGCCTTCGCGATCGGGCTCGGGCTGTAGCCGAGCTGCCGCGCCACATCCAAGACCTTGCGACGCGTTTCATCGCCGATGAGTTCGCTGCCAGGACCTCCGCTCAGCGCGCGCGACACGGTGCTCGCCGAGACGCCGACAGCGCTTGCCACATGGCGCACCGTCACGCGCGTGTTGGTGTTTGCCAAAGGCAGCGCAGGGGGGTCGTCGGTTCGATTTCCGGCCATGGAGAAGTTTCAGTTCTGACGATTGTGCTGGATTGGTTGGCCCGCACGCGACGCATAGCGACACGACAGCCAAAGCCATAAGGCGCTCCGCTTCTGGTGGCAACTCACTCGAACGCCCGCCGACGGCGGTCTGCCTTCTGCCGGGCCCCGTTGCCGCTTCGCCCATCCCGATTCCGGCTCGTGGTGCTCGTCCGATACTTCACGGAGGCAGTCTTATGTCGCGCGACGGCGCCGGTCTCGCAGATGATCTTCCCGGTGAGGAAATCCAGTGCCGGCACTCGGCTGGTTTGAGCGGGCTCAGCGTCACCGCGCCGCCCGCGTTGCCGGAGAAGTCGGAGGGTATGCACGCCAGCAGCGAGAGTCTTTCCAGTGTTGCCCGATGGCTGATCAGATGTTCGATCCATTTCTCCTGCAGCTCGAACGCGAACATACGCCGTGATTCTGCGACGAGTCGTTGATTCGTCCAACGAATCGTTGCAGTTCTGCAACAAGCGTTGCCAAACGCCCTGTCTGTCCACAGTCGTTGCAGAATCCAGTGGTTCCGGGCTGACCTCCGCACGGTCAAATGGAGAACCACGAACCAAGGGCCTTTGGCCGGTGCTGTCGGCAGGGTGTTGCTTCAGGATGACCAGGTCCATTGCTGCCGTGCAGTCTCTCGCAAACCATGACACGCGCGCTCGGCGCGGCGGCGCGCTGAGGGCGGGAACGGCACTGGCCGGCATCGGTCTCGCGCTGGTGAGCGGCGCGATCCCGCTGGTTGCGACCGAGGCGCGGGCGGCCGATTTCGTCGTGACGGCGGTTGATCCCTTCAACGAGCTGGTGGCGGCGATCAATGCCGCGAACGCGACGCCCGGCGACGACAGGATTCTGTTCGACCCTGGCCTTGCCAACCAGACGATCCTGCTGACGGGGGCGCTCCCCCTGATCTCGAGCAACGTTGTGATCGACGGCTCCGGCGCGCCCAACCTTGCGATCAGTGGCGGCGCGGCGAGGCGTATCTTCTTCGTCGACAGCGGCGCCGTGTCGATCTCCAATATCTCGCTCGAGAATGGGCACGCACGGGGCGGCGCTGGCGGCCTGGGGATGAGTGGCGAGGGTGGCGGCGGCGGCGGCGGCATGGGCGCCGGCGGCGCGATCTATGTCCGGACCGGAGCGAATGTCGTCGTCGACATGGTGAGCTTTGTCGGCAACTCGGCGAGCGGCGGTGCCGGTGGCGGAAGCACGGTGGGCGGGCATGCCGGGGGTGGTGGGGGCGGCGGCCTGGGCGGAGCCGGTGGCAATGCTGTCAACATCGGGGGCGGTGGCGGCGGCGGCGGAATCGTTGCCGATGGCGTCACCGGCGGCAATGCGGGCGCGGGCGTGGCAGGTGGGTACGGCAGTGGCGGCGGGGGCGCGGCCGTTGACAGCGGCAGCGGCGGGGCAGGCGGCTTCGGCGGTGGCGGCGGCGGCGTCGGCTGGACTCCAAGGGGCGGAGACGGTGGCTTTGGCGGCGGCGGTGGTGGCGGAAACGTGTATGGCGGCCTACACGGGGTGGGTGGCTTCGGCGGTGGTTCCGGCGCGGTGTCGGGCGCAGCGAGCGGCGCCGGCTCTGGCGGCGGTGGCGCCGGCTTCGGCGGCGCGGTGTTCGTGCAGGATGGCGCTACGCTGACCATCAGGGGCGCTGGCACGATGAGCGGCGGTGCGGTCGGCGGCGGCGCAGGCTTCGGGGGCGCCACCGCCGGCATGGCGCGGGCCACTGGCATCTTCCTGCAAAATGCGACGGTGGTTTTCGATCCGCAGGGCGCGGGCGACGTCCAGACCGTGAGCAGCGGCATCGCCGACGATACGGGCAATGGCGGCAATTCCGGCAAGCTGGTGAAATCCGGCGCCGGCACCACGATCCTGGCTAGCGCCAACAGTCATTCGGGTGGCACGACGGTCAACGCGGGAACGCTGGAGATCGCGACCATCGGTTCGATCGTGTCGGCCGCTACGGTGAATGGCGGCCGCCTGGTGGTGAACGGAACCGCGGCCGGGGTGACGATCAATGGCGGCACGCTCGGCGGCGCCGGCACGGTGGGTCAGACCACGGTGGGAGCCGGCGGCACGCTGGCGCCGGGCAATTCGATCGGCACCATCAACGTCGCAGGCGATCTCACCTTCGCCGCAGGCTCGGCCTACGCGGTCGAGGTTTCGCCTTCCTCAGCCGACCGGGTCAACGTCACCGGCACGGCCAATCTGTCGGGCGCGACCGTATCGACGACCTACGAGGCCGGGCAATACGTCGCGCGGCAGTACACGATCGTCAACGCGACAGTCGGCGTCGCCGGAACCTTCGCGGGCCTGAACGGGACCGCCCCGAAGGGCTTCAGCCAGTCACTCGCGTATGACGGCAACAACGCTTACCTCGTGCTCACGCTGTTGATGTCACAGGCCGGGCAGGCTGGGCCCGGGCCGTACACGAACCTCGACCAGAACCAACTCGCGGTCGCACAGGCGATTACCGCCTACTTCATCGCCAACGGCGGCATAGACGGCCGCTTCGCCGCGCTCGACGCCAATGGCCTGACGCTGGCGGGTGGGCAGAGCTCGGCCGCGGCGGTCGGCGCCGGCATGCAGAATGCCGTGCATTTCCTCGGCCAGATGTCCGACCCGTTTGTCACCGGGGGCGGCACGGCGGGTGCGGCTGGCGGCGACATGTCCAATGCGTATGCGCCGCTCGCCTATTCGGCCGAACCCGCGAACCTCTCTTCGCCGGGTGCGCTGGCCGCGCTGGGCAAAGCCGTGCCGGCCTCGGACGCCGCCAACGCCGCGCTGGCGATGAATTCCGCGCATGCGGCGCACCCGGTGGATGCCGCCATGCCGCGCCCCTGGAGCCTGTGGGGTTCGGTGCATGGCGTGGTCACCGACATTCGCGGCAATGCCGCCGTCGGCTCGGCGACGCTGACGGCCCGCAACTGGGGCGTCACCACCGGCTTCGACCATTCCTTCGGCGACGGCCGCGTCGGCCTGTCGCTCGGCGGCGCCGGCTCCGCCTTCACGCTGGCCGGCGGGCTCGGCAATGGCGCGGCCGGCATCTTCAATGCCGGCGTCTATGGCAGCCACGATTTCGACAACGCCTATGTGAGCGCGGCGGCAGCCTTCGCCTGGAACAGCGTGCGCACCACCCGCTTCGTGGCGGGCGATACGCTCACCGCCAACTTCAACGCCCACACGCTGTCGGGCCGCATCGAAAGCGGATACCGCTGGGGCAGTGCTTCCGCCATCATCCCCTACGCGGCGCTGCAGGGCGGCAGCTACCACCTGCCAGCCTATGCTGAGGCCTCGGCCATCGGCGGCCCGTTCGGGCTGGCCTATGCCCGCCAGAATCAGGGTTTCCTGCGCACCGAGCTTGGCGCGCGCTTCGAGCACGCGATGCCGATGGAGAACATGACGCTCAAGCTCAGCGGCCGCGCCGCCTGGGCGTGGAACGCGGTCAATGCGCGCGCCGTCACCGCTGCCTTCCAGGCACTGCCGGGCCAGACCTTCACCACCGAGGGCGCGCGTCCGGCGCGCCACGCGGCGCTGCTCGATTTCGGCATCGAAGCTGCCTTCGCCAACGGCCTCGCCGCCAAGCTCAGCTTCAATGGTGAGTTCTCGCGGAACGTCGCCTCCGGCGGCGCATCCGCCAAGCTGACGTGGCGCTGGTAGTCATGCCGGGCGGCGCTGTCGAAGCCTGCTGAGCTTCGACAGGTACCGGCGTCCATCATCAATGATGCCGAGCTCGCGCACAGTCCGCCCGGCATGAGGGCGGCGGGCGGCAAGCCGCGCGCCACATAGATTGTTCCCAAGCCGACGAGTGTCCAGTTTCGTGAGGGCCCCGCATGGTCGTGTCCTTGCACCGACACGTTCACGGCATCTGTTGCGAGATTACTATTGCAATTTATCGCAATCATTGATAGCTAGGGGTCACTAACGACCACGGAACGAGGCACTCCATGAAACAGGTTTCCGACAAGCTTCATATTTCGACGCAGCCGACGCAGGCGGATATCGACCACGCCCGCTCGCTTGGCATCGTCGGCATCATCAATAATCGTCCCGCCGGCGAGGAACCGGGGCAGCCGGACCTCGACGAGAGCCGTGCGGCGGCGGAAGGTCTTGGCCTGAAATACTGGCATGTTCCGGTCGTTCCGGGGCAGATCACCCTTGAGCAGGTTCGCGCCCTGCAGGGCGCGCTGGCATCAGCCGAGGGGCCGGTCCTCGCCCATTGCAAGACCGGCACGCGCTCGGCCAGCCTCTACGCGATCGGCGAGGTACTGGACGGCCGCATGGGCAAGGACGAGGTGGTCCCGTTCGGCCGCGAGCTCGGGCTTGATCTCTCCGGCGCGGCGCGGTGGCTCGACGCCAACGCGGCTGCGTGACCGACGGCAAATGACAAGGACTTCAAGCATGGACAATGCCAAACCGATCGTGAAGGGGTTCTTCGAAAGCCGCACCTCGTCGATCCAGTATGTCGTCGCGGATCCCGAGACGCGCAAATGCGCGATCATCGACCCCGTCCTCGATTTCGACGAGAAGTCGGGCGTGACCGCCACGAAGAGCGCCGACGCAATCCTCGCCTATGTGGCCGGGCAGGGATTCGAGGTGGAGTGGATCCTCGATACGCACCCGCATGCGGATCATTTTTCAGCCGCTCCCTATCTGAAGAGCCGCACCGGCGCCCCAACCGCAATCGGCGCGAAGGTGGTCGAGGTGCAGAAGCTCTGGAAGGGCATCTACAACTGGCCCGAGTTCAAGGCCGACGGCTCGCAGTGGGACCGGCTGTTTGCCGAAGGCGACACGTTCGCGGTCGGCAGCATCCCGGCCCGCGTGCTGTTCTCTCCCGGGCACACGCTGGCCTCGATCACCTATGTGATCGGCGATGCCGCCTTCGTGCACGACACGCTTTTCATGCCGGACTCCGGCACGGCGCGCGCCGACTTTCCGGGCGGCAGCGCGAGCCGGCTCTACCGGTCGATCATGGAGATCCTGTCGCTGCCGGACGAGACCCGCGTCTTCACCGGGCATGACTACCAGCCGGGCGGACGCGAACCGCGGTGGGAATCGACCGTCGCCGAGCAGAAGGCGAAGAACACGCATATGTCGAAATGCGCGACGGAAGCGGAGTTCGTTGCGGTCCGCCAGGCGCGCGACAGGACGCTCGCCATGCCGAAGCTGATCCTCCACGCGCTGCAGGTGAACATGAACGGCGGCCGGCTGCCCGAACCCGAATCCAATGGCAAGCGCTATCTCAAGTTTCCGCTCGATGCGCTGGCAGACGCCACATGGGACGACAGATGAAGCTCGAACTTGAACGCGACACGGCCGAACTGGTCGGCAACGCCACCGAGGCGGCGGATTTCCTCAAGAAATTCGCCCACCCGTCGCGGCTGATGATCGTCTGCGCGCTCGTCGAAGGCGAGCGCTCGGTGCGCGACCTCGAGGACACGCTCGGCATCCGCCAGCCGGGCCTGTCCCAGCAGATCGCCGAACTGCGCGATGCCGGCCTCATCGTCGGCCGCAAGGAATCGAAGAACATGTTCTATCGCCTCGCCGACGGGCGGGTGAGCGAATTCATCGACCTGATGTTCCGGATGTTCTGCAAGCCAGCCGGACGCTGAACGGGAAGCCAAAAACACCATGACCGAATTCACTCCCTACGCATCGCTGGTCGGCGGTGCGATGATCGGCCTGTCGGCTGTTCTCCTGATGCTGTGGGAAGGCCGCATCGCGGGCATATCCGGCATCGCCGGAAGGCTGCTGCCGCCCTATCGCGACGGCGCATTCCTTTCGCGCCTCGGCTTCGTCGCGGGCATCATCGCGGCACCGCTGCTGATGACCTGGGGCAGCGGGGAGGCGCTCGTCCAGACGGTGTCCTCCAATGTTCCGCTGATGGTTGTCGCCGGCCTGCTCGTGGGCTTCGGCTCCGTGTGGGGCAATGGGTGCACCTCCGGCCACGGCGTCTGCGGCCTCTCGCGGTTGTCGACGCGCTCGCTGGTCGCGACCGGCGTATTCATGGCGGCCGCCTTCGCCACCGTCTTCCTCGTCCGCCACGTGATCGGAGCCTGAGCCGATGTCCTTCCTCGTCAATCTCGCGCTTGGTCTGCTCTTCGGCGCCGGGCTCGTCATCTCCGGCATGGCGGATCCCGCCAAGGTGCTGAACTTCCTCGACCTGTTCGGCACCTGGGATCCGTCGCTCGCCTTCGTCATGGGCGGGGCGGTGCTGGTCGCCTTCTTCGGCTACCGCGTGGTGCTGCGCCGCAGGCAGCCGATCATCGGCGGCACGTTCCACCTGCCGACCTCGAATGATTTCGACAGGCGCGTCATCGTGGGACCGGCCATCTTCGGCATCGGCTGGGGCCTCGGCGGCTTCTGCCCGGGACCGGCGATCGCCGCGCTGGGGCTCGGCGCTGTCGGAACGCTCGCCTTCGTCCCCGCGATGATGCTGGGCATGTGGGGCGCGCGGCTGCTGGCCGCCGGCCGCATGCAGGCCCGCGCGGCCTGAGCAAGGAAACAGGGGCAGCAGCAATGACACGGCTGGCGACCTACATGCCGATCCTGGACTGGGGTCGGCACTACCGGCGCACGACGCTGACCAACGACGTGATGGCGGCGCTGATCGTCACGATCATGCTGATTCCGCAGTCGCTGGCCTATGCGATGCTGGCTGGGTTGCCCGCCGAAGTCGGGCTCTACGCATCGGTGCTGCCGCTGGTCGTCTACGCCGTGTTCGGCAGCAGCCGCACGCTGGCGGTTGGGCCGGTCGCCGTCGTCTCGCTGATGACGGCGAGCACGGTCGGCGAGATCGCGGCGCAGGGCACCGAAGCCTATCTGATCGCCGCGACGCTGCTGGCGCTGATCTCGGGCGCGATGCTGGTCGGCATGGGGCTCTTGAAACTCGGCTTCGTCGCCAATTTCCTGAGCCACCCGGTCATTTCCGGATTCATCACGGCGTCCGGCCTGCTGATCGCGGCCGGACAGGTGAAGCACCTGCTCGGCGTCCAGGCGGGCGGGCACACGCTGCCGGAGATCGCATCCGGCCTGATCGGCAATCTCCACGCGGTGAACCTGCCGACGCTGGCGATCGGCGCGAGCGTGCTCGCCTTTCTCTATTTCGTCCGCCTGAAGCTCAAATCACTGCTGGTTTCGCTCGGCCTCAAGCCGCGGCTGGCCGACGTGATCACCAAGGCCGGACCCGTGCTGGCCGTCGCCGCCACCATCCTTGCCGTCACGCTGCTGGACCTCGGCCAGGCGGGTGTCCCGCTGGTCGGTGCGATCCCGCAGGGGCTGCCGGTGCCAGGCCTGCCGGTGATCGACCTCGACATGGTCGTGGCGCTGGCCGGACCCGCGCTGCTGATCAGCCTGATCGGGTTCGTGGAGTCGGTCTCGGTGGCGCACACGCTCGCGGCGAAACGCCGCCAGCGCATCGTCCCGGACCAGGAACTGATCGGGTTGGGCGCCGCCAACATCGCGGCGGGTCTTTCTGCCGGCTACCCTGTCACCGGCGGGTTCGCGCGCTCGGTCGTCAATTTCGACGCGGGCGCCGAGACGCCGGCGGCCGGCATCTTCACCGCCATCGGCATCGCGCTGGCGACGCTGTTCCTGACGCCGCTGCTGGCCAATCTGCCGCAGGCCACGCTCGCGGCGACCATCATCGTCGCCGTCCTGTCGCTGGTGAACGTCACAGCCATCCGGCGGGTCTGGGCCTATTCGCGCGCCGACTTCGCGGCGATGGCGGCCACCATCCTCGGCACGCTCTTCGTCGGCGTGGAAGCGGGCGTGGCGATCGGTATCGTCTTGTCGCTGCTGCTCCACCTCTACCGCACCTCGCGGCCCCACATGGCCGTGGTCGGTCAGGTGCCGGACACCGAGCATTTCCGCAATGTCGAGCGGCATGCCGTGGTCACGTCGCCAGAGATCCTGTCGCTGCGCGTCGACGAGAGCCTCTATTTCGCCAACACGCGATATCTCGAGGATCGCATCGCCACGCTGGTCGCCGAGCGGCCGGAACTCAAGCACGTCGTGCTCCTGTGCTCGGCGGTCAATGCGATCGATGCCTCGGCGCTGGAAAGCCTGGAAGAGATCAACCACCGCCTCAAGGATGCGGGCATCACCTTCCACCTCTCGGAGGTGAAGGGGCCGGTCATGGATCGGCTGAAGCGCTCCAGCTTCCTCGACGAGCTGACGGGGCGCGTGTTCCTCAGCCAGCATGAGGCGATGTGTGAACTGACGTCTCCGGGCAGGCTGACCAGCCTTCCAGCCTGAACGTCAAAGGAAATGAGTGGAGTGCGGGATGGCGGCTTTCGGATCCCGACTTTGGGAAGAAGACATGCCACCGACCTGGTCGCTAGGATGTCCAGAGCGCCAACCCATTGATCAGCGCAACGCATGCTGACCGGCATGCGCGTGCGTGCTTCGACCCAGCTCGCCACGCTCGGCCGATGCGTTCAAGGATAGGCCTGCATCGAGGAAGGTATTGAAACATGAGCCGCCTTTCCCACTCGGAAGTCCACATGGTCCATCGCATCGGATGGCTGCGAGCCGCCGTACTCGGTGCGAATGACGGTCTCGTCTCGACGTCAAGCCTCGTCGTGGGTGTGGCGGCTGCGGGTTCCGGTGCCACCGAAATCCTCATAGCCGGCCTGGCAGGGCTGTTCGCGGGTTCGATGTCCATGGCCGCGGGTGAGTACGTGTCGGTCAGTTCCCAGACCGATGCCGAGAACGCCGATCTCGCTCGCGAAAGGCGAGAGCTGGCGGAGATGCCCGAGGCCGAACTGGAGGAGCTCACTCAAATCTACGTCGCCCGAGGGCTCGACCGCGAACTGGCTGCCCAGGTTGCCGCCCAGCTGATGAAACGCGATGCGCTGGCCGCCCATGCCCGCGACGAGCTGGGCATTTCCGAAACCGTGGCCGCGCGTCCCGTCCAGGCAGCACTTGTGTCCGCCCTGACCTTCGCCGCCGGCGCCGTGGTGCCGGTGCTCGTCGCGATGGCGACGCCGGCGGAAAACACGAGCATCGTCGTGGCGGCATCGACGATCATAGCCCTGGCAATTCTGGGTGGGCTCGGAGCCAGTGCCGGCGGAGCCGGAATCCTGCGCGGTGCGTTTCGGGTTACCCTGTGGGGAGCCCTTGCCATGGGCGTCACCGCCGCCGTCGGTGCGCTGTTCAACGTGACCATCGGGTGAGGCGCACCTAGTCTTTCGACCATTGTCGCTCGGCATGGGCGGGTCGCGGAGCTTCGACGCTGCGGCGGCTCGATCTCCGGCTGCGGATAATCGCGCGACAAGGTCGTAGCGGCGCGAGCCTCCAGCGGCATGCGCCGCTCCTGAACGCCATCTAAACATAGATGTCCATGACGGTCCTCGCGGGCGCTCGTTTTCGGCAGCGTTCTCGGTCGAGATCCGGCCAATTGGCCCGACCGCGCAGACGAGGCAGGCGCTGCGGGACGGGCTGATCGCTGCACGCTTCGTGCCTGCTTGGCGCCTTGCCAGCCAACCCGTCTGCCGTGCGCAACGGGTTCTACTCGGGGCCGCGAAAATGGGAAAATATGTCCTTGACGCATGGTTTGGACATATATGTACTGAAACTGCATAACAGCCATAAATGGGGAATGCAGATGAAATTCCGCGACCTTGCGTTCGCTGCGGCGACAGCCATCGCCGCAGCAACACTGCCGGGCCAGGCAGTGGCTCAACAGGAACTCCGTGTCATGACCTTCGAGGGCTATGCCGAACCGGCGTGGCTCAAGCCGTTCGAGGAGGCCAACAACGTCACCGTCAAGACCGTCTATATCGGCTCCAACGACGAATACATGGCGAAGCTCGCCGCCGATGGCGGCAAGGGCGAGTATGACATCGTGCTGATCGCCAGCTCGCTGGCGCAGCCTGCCATCCGCGCCGGCTTCGTCGAGCCGCTGAACGTCGACCTGCTGCCCAACCTGGCGGACCAGTCGGAGGTGCTGCGCAACCTTCCCTATCACCTCGACGGCGACACCACTTATGGCGTCTGCATCTTCTGGGGCACCGCTCCGGTCACCGTCAGTTCCAAGGATGTCCCCGAGGGCGCCGGCTTCGAAGTCCTGTTCGACCCCAAGAACAAGGGCAAGATTGCGATGTGGGACGACGTCTCGACCATCGCCGACGTCGCGAACTACATGGGCTACAAGAACATCTGGGACCTGACGGACGAGGAACTGGACGCCGTCAAGGCGAAGATGATCGAGCAGAAGCCGCTGCTGCGGAAATACTGGACCCGTCCGGGCGAGCTGATCGAGCTGTTCAAGGGCGGCGAGGTGGTCGCGGCCAACTCCTGGAACTACGTGACCAACACGCTCAACGCCGACGGCTTCGCGGCGCATGAGGTGTCGAACAAGACGCCGGTCGCCTGGGTCGACGACTACTTCATCGCAAAGGGCACCAAGAACCTCGAGCTTGCCCACAAGTTCGTCGACTACGTGATCTCGCCCGAGGTGCAGGCGATGATCGCCGAGCACACCGGCTACTCCGTCTGCAATCCGAAGTCGAAGGAGTTCATGAAGCCGGAGACATGGTCCAAGCTGCAGATGACGGGCATGGCCGAACTGCTCGGCAGCGCCATCCTCTGGGAGGAAATTCCGCGCCGCGACCGCTACAACGAGGTCCTGAACGAAGTCAAAGGAGCGCAGTGAGCGCTCCGAT
>JBFXFO010000025.1:0-34926 GCA_050178915.1 Rhizobiaceae bacterium
CTGGAGGGCGGGCGGCACTGACCGCCCGGCAAGCACATGGCAACGACATCTGGCAACCCGAGCGAAAAGCCATCGGCACTCTCCACCTTCGCGGTGCCGGTCGGCGCGATCATCATCATCGCGCTCGTCATCATCTTCCGCGATTCCCTCAACGTGACCTGGTTCCAGGGAATCCTGCATGAAGAGGCGACCATCGGTCAGTTCCTCTTCATCAGCATCATCCTCGGCGGCTGGGCGGCCTGGATGACCGGGCGGGCGGCGGCGCAGACCTGGCGCCCCTACGTCAGCCTCGTGATCTACCTGCTGCTGCTCGGCATCGCGGTGCGCTTCATCCATCACGCGCTGTTCGGCGGCTCGATGGGAAGCGTGCACTACTACATCGTCGACACAGTCATCCTGATGGTGTTCGGCTTTGCCGGCTACCGTTATACACGCACCCGGCAGATGGTGACGCAGTATCACTGGCTGTACGAAAGGACAGGGTTGCTGACCTGGAAAGCAAAGCAAAGCTGAACCGCGGCCGCATTCACCATTCGCGGCGATTTCAGCGGGGAATCGGCGTGACAAGCGCCGGAAAATGGGCAAAGTAGCCTTTCTGCGAGAGGGTGGGCATCGCACGAAAGTCCGTCATTCACGCCCACTCGGTTAATGGGAGCGTTTCAATGAAAAAATCTTTGTTGTCCGCAGTTGCGCTGACCGCGCTGGTCGCCTTCAGCGGCAGCGCGTGGGCTGACATCCTGATCGGCGTTGCCGGTCCGATCACCGGCCCGAACGCCGCTTTCGGCGCGCAGCTGCAGAAGGGCGCCGAGCAGGCCGCGGCCGACATCAACGCTGCCGGCGGCATCAATGGCGAGCAGATCAAGGTCGTCGTCGGCGACGACGTCTCCGATCCGACGCAGGGTGTCTCGGTCGCCAACAAGTTCGTCGCGGACGGTGTCAAGTTCGTCGTCGGCCACTTCAACTCGGGCGTCTCGATCCCTGCTTCGGAAGTATATGCCGAGAACGGCATCATGCAGATCAGCCCGGCCTCGACCAACCCGACCTATACCGAGCGCGGCCTGTGGAACACGTTCCGCACCTGCGGACGCGACGACCAGCAGGGCCTCGTTGCCGGCGCCTATCTCGCCGCCAACTTCAAGGATGCCAAGATCGCCGTCATTCACGACAAGACCCCGTACGGCCAGGGCCTTGCCGACGAAACCAAGAAGAAGCTGAACGCCGACGGCGTCACCGAGGCGATGTATGAAGGCGTCAACCTCGGCGACAAGGACTTCGCTGCCCTCATCGCCAAGATGAAGGAAGCCGGCGTCTCGGTCGTCTACTACGGCGGCCTGCACACCGAAGCCGGCCTGATGATGCGCCAGCTGGCCGACCAGGGCCTGAAGGCCACCTTCATGTCGGGCGACGGCATCGTGTCGAACGAGCTGGCGTCGATCGCCGGCGACGCAGTCGACGGCACGCTGATGACGTTCGCTCCGGATCCGCGCAAGAACCCGGCCGCGAAGGACATCGTCGAGAAGTTCCGCGCCGCGGGCTTCGAGCCGGAAGCCTACACGCTGTACTCCTATGCAGCCGTGCAGGTCATTGCCGCCGCCGCTGCCGCAGCCGGCGACAACGACCCGATGAAGGTTGCCGAAGCCGCCAAGGCCAAGGGCCCCTTCAGCACCGCCATCGGCGACCTCGGCTTCGACGCCAAGGGCGACATCACCCGTCCGGACTACGTCATGTACGTCTGGAAGAAGGGCGATGACGGCAAGTACACCTACGTCGAGATGCAGTAAGCCGGCTTACCCCGGCTGAACGCGAACGCCCGGCCTTGCGCCGGGCGTTTTGCTTTTGTGGGGCGCGGTGGACGCGACGCTGCGCCGTCTCCCGCGCCACGGGCAGCGTTTCGGCGCGATGCGCCCTCGCATGTCGATGATGGAGCGGCGTGCATCCAAAATCGGCGATAGCCGTTCAAGCAGCGGCTGTTCGCACCTGCAGCCGAATCTGTTTGCACTGCAGCATTTTCCCGCTAGATTTTCCGCAATCTTCGCCGTCGAGGTCGAATTTGCCCATCACCAAGCTGCTCGTCGCCAACCGTTCCGAGATTGCCATCCGTGTCTTCCGCGCGGCGAACGAACTGGACATCCGCACCGTCGCGATCTGGGCAGAGGAGGACAAGTATTCGCTGCACCGCTTCAAGGCGGACGAGTCCTACCAGATCGGCCGCGGCCCGCATCTCGACCGCGACCTCGGGCCGATCGAGGCCTATCTGTCGATCGACGAGGTGCTACGGGTCGCCAAGCTCGCGGGCGCCGACGCGATCCACCCTGGCTATGGGCTGCTGTCGGAAAGCCCGGAATTCGCCGATGCCTGCGCCGAGGCCGGCATCACCTTCATCGGCCCGACGCCGGAGACGATGCGCCGCCTCGGCAACAAGGTTGCCGCGCGCAATCTGGCGATCGAGGTCGGGGTGCCGGTGGTGCCGGCCACCGAGCCGCTGCCCGACGACATGGAAACGGTGCGCAGGATGGCCGCCGAGATCGGCTATCCCGTCATGCTGAAGGCCTCGTGGGGCGGCGGCGGTCGCGGCATGCGCGCCATCCGCTCTGAGGCCGATCTGGCGCGCGAGGTCACCGAGGCGAAGCGCGAGGCGAAAGCCGCCTTCGGGAAGGACGAGGTCTATCTCGAGAAGCTTGTCGAGCGCGCCCGCCACGTCGAGGTGCAGGTGCTGGGCGACAAGCACGGCAACGCCGTGCATCTGTTCGAGCGGGACTGCTCGATCCAGCGCCGCAACCAGAAGGTCGTGGAGCGCGCGCCGGCGCCCTACCTCGACGCGGTACGGCGCGGCGAGCTGTGCGAATACGCGCTGAAGATCGCGCGCGCCACCGACTATGTCGGCGCCGGCACGGTCGAGTTCCTGATGGATGCCGACACGGCGAAGTTCTATTTCATCGAGGTCAATCCGCGCATCCAGGTCGAGCATACGGTCACCGAGCAGGTGACCGGGATCGACATCGTCAAGGCTCAGATCCACATCCTCGACGGGCATGCGATCGGCACGCCTGAATCGGGCGTGCCGCAGCAAAGCGAGATCCGCCTCAACGGCCACGCGCTGCAGTGCCGCATCACCACCGAGGATCCGGAGCAGAACTTCATTCCGGATTACGGCCGCATCACCGCCTATCGCGGCGCCACCGGCTTCGGCATCCGCCTCGACGGCGGTACCGCGTATTCCGGCGCGGTGATCACCCGCTACTACGATCCGCTGCTGGAGAAGGTGACGGCCTGGGCGCCGACCGCCGGCGAGGCGATCAAGCGGATGAACCGCGCGCTGCGCGAGTTCCGCATCCGCGGCGTGGCGACCAACCTCACCTTCCTCGAGGCGATCATCGGCCACCCGAGTTTCCAGGACAATTCCTACACAACGAAGTTCATCGACAACACGCCGGAGCTGTTCGCGCAGGTGAAGCGGCAGGACCGCGCCACCAAGATCATCAACTATCTCGCCGACGTCACCGTCAACGGCCATCCCGAGACCCGCGGCCGCCCGATGCCGAAGGCCGACGCCGCGCCGCCGAAGGTGCCGCACATCGAGGCGAAGGTCGCTGACGGCACCAGGCAGCAGCTCGACCGGCTGGGCCCGGAGAAGTTCGCCGCGTGGATGCGAGAGCAGACCCGCGTGCTGGTCACCGACACGACCATGCGCGACGGCCACCAGTCGCTGCTGGCGACGCGCATGCGCACGCACGACATCGCGGCGATCGCCGGCACCTATGCGAAGGCGCTGCCGCAATTGCTGTCGCTCGAATGCTGGGGCGGCGCGACCTTCGACGTCGCCATGCGCTTCCTCACCGAAGATCCGTGGGAGCGGCTGAGCCTCGTGCGCGAGGCGGCGCCGAACCTGCTGCTGCAGATGCTGCTGCGCGGCGCCAATGGCGTCGGCTACACCAACTATCCCGACAATGTCGTCCGCCATTTCGTCAAGCAGGCGGCTGCCGGCGGCATCGACCTGTTCCGCGTCTTCGACTGCCTGAACTGGGTCGAGAACATGCGCGTGGCGATGGAAGCCGTGGCGGCGGAGGGGAAGCTCTGCGAGGCGGCGATCTGCTACACCGGCGACATCCTCGACCCGGCGCGCGCCAAGTACGACCTGCGATACTATGCCGGCCTCGCCGGCGAACTGGAGAAGGCCGGTGCGCACATCATCGCGGTCAAGGACATGGCCGGGCTGCTCAAGCCCAACGCCGCGCGGGTGCTGTTCAAGGCACTGCGCGAGGCGACCGACCTGCCCATCCATTTCCACACGCATGACACGTCGGGACTGTCGGCTGCGACCGTGCTGGCGGCGGTGGATGCCGGCGTCGATGCGATCGACGCCGCGATGGATGCCTTCTCGGGGAACACGTCGCAGCCCTGCCTCGGGTCGATCGTCGAGGCGCTGAAGGGGTCGGAGCGCGATCCCGGGCTCGATGCCGAATGGATACGCCGCATCTCGTTCTACTGGGAGGCAGTGCGCAATCAGTACGTCGCCTTCGAGAGCGACCTGAAGGGGCCCGCCTCGGAGGTCTATCTGCACGAGATGCCGGGTGGACAGTTCACCAATCTGAAAGAGCAGGCGCGTTCGCTTGGTCTCGAGACGCGCTGGCATGAGGTCGCGCAGGCCTATCACGACGTCAACCTGATGTTCGGCGACATCGTGAAGGTGACGCCGTCGTCCAAGGTCGTCGGCGACATGGCGCTGATGATGGTCAGTCAGGAACTGACGGTGGCCGATGTCGAGAATCCGGCGAAGGACATCGCCTTCCCGGATTCGGTCGTGTCGATGCTGCGCGGCGATCTCGGGCAGCCGCCGGGCGGGTGGCCGGCAGCACTGCAGAAGAAGGTGCTGAAGGGCGAGGCGCCGATCACGGTGCGCCCCGGCTCGCTGCTCCAGGACGCCGACCTTGGCAAGAGCCGCGCCGAGATCGAGGAGAAGCTCGGCCGCAAGCTCGACGAGTTCGAGTTTGCCTCCTGGCTGATGTACCCGAAGGTGTTTTCCGACTTCGCCGCGGCGCAGGAGCTTTACGGTCCGGTCAGCGCGCTGCCGACGCCCACCTATTTCTACGGCATGAAGCCGGAGGGCGAGGTGTTCGTCGACATCGAGCGCGGCAAAACCCTGGTGATCCGCTGCCTCGCGGTCGGCGATGCCGACGACAAGGGCATGGTCACCGTCTTCTTCGAGCTCAACGGGCAGCCGCGCCGGGCCAAGGTGCCGGACCGCACGCGCGCCGACGCTGCCGCGCGGCTGCGGCGCAAGGCCGAGGCCGGCAATGACGCGCATCTCGGTGCGCCGATGCCCGGCGTCGTCTCGACCGTCGCGGTGTCAGCCGGCCAGCCGGTCAAGGCGGGTGACGTGCTGCTCTCCATCGAGGCGATGAAGATGGAGACGGCGCTGCATGCCGAGCGTGACGGCAAGATCGCCGAGGTGCTGGTGAAGGCCGGCGACCAGATCGACGCGAAGGATCTGCTGATCGTCTACGGGTAGCCGGCGATCTGTCGCGCCGGGGGGGAAGAGCGGACTGTCCGCGCCGCCATGGGCGGCGCGGACTTGTGGCGAAGCGCTCAGCCCAGCTTCGCGTCAAGCGTGACGTTGATCGCGCCGAGCGCCTTTGAGACTGGGCATTCGGCCTTCGCCTTCTCGGCGCGTTCCTTGAATTTACCGGCGTCGACGCCGGGAACCTTGCCGACCACCGTCAGCGCCGACTGGGTGATGCCCTTGCCGGGGATCAGCGTGACGACCGATCTGGCGTCGAGGCTCTCGGCCGGCGTGCCGTTCTCGGCGAGGAAATGCGAGAACTGCATGGCGTAGCAGCCGGCATGCGCCGCCGCGATCAGTTCTTCCGGGTTGGTGCCGGACTTGCCGCTCTCGTCCTCGAAACGGGCCTTGAACGAATAGGGATGGCTCTTCAACGCGCCGCTCTGGCTGTCGAGCGTGCCCTTTCCGTCCTTCAGATTGCCTTTCCAGACGGCGGTGGCGTGACGGTCCATGGCAGGTCTCCTCGTCGAGGGCGCGGGGCGCCGATTCAGGTCGGAGCAAAACGTAGCGTTCGCTCCATTTGTTGCCAAGGCTGGCAAAACGCTTGCGCCGCGCTAGCGCTGCCCCCATCTAGGCGCGACCGTGACGTGCGCGGCCTTGCATGATATGTGCCGCGCAACGCCAAGAGAGCCAATGTCCGTTTCGATCGACCTTTCCAGCCCGGCCGCCCGCGCCGCGATTGCCCGCCAACCGGCGACGAAGCCGTCGCTGATCGGACTGTCGCGCGCCGAGATGGCACAGGCGCTGGTCGATTCCGGGCTGGTGCCCGAGCGGCAGGCAAAGATGCGCGTGCAGCAGCTGTGGCACTGGCTGTATGTGCGCGGCGTCGCCGACTTCGCCGACATGCGCAACATCTCGAAGGATCTGCGCAGCGGGCTGGCGCAGCATTTCACCATCGGCCGCCCGGAGATCGTCGAGGAGCAGGTCTCCGCCGACGGCACGCGCAAATGGCTGTTCCGCTTTCCCGCCCGCGGCGCCGGCCGCCCGGTCGAGATCGAGACGGTCTACATTCCGGAGGAAGGGCGCGGCACGCTCTGCATCTCCAGCCAGGTCGGCTGCACGCTCACCTGCTCGTTCTGCCACACCGGCACGCAGAAGCTGGTGCGCAACCTGACGTCGGAAGAGATCATCGCGCAGCTGCTGACCGCGCGCGACCGGCTCGGCGACTTCCCCGACCGCGACACGCCGGATGGCGCCATCGTGCCGTCGGAAGGCCGCAAGGTGTCCAACATCGTGATGATGGGCATGGGCGAGCCGCTCTACAATTTCGACGAGGTGAAGCGGGCGCTGCTGATCGCTGCCGACGGGGACGGGCTGTCGCTGTCGAAGCGGCGCATCACGCTCTCCACCTCCGGCGTGGTTCCCGAGATCGGCCGCACCGGCGACGAGATCGGCGTCATGCTGGCGATCTCGCTGCACGCCGTGCGCGACGATCTGCGCGACATGCTGGTGCCGATCAACAAGAAGTACCCGCTCAAGGAGCTGATTGACGCCTGCCGCGCCTATCCCGGCCTGTCCAACGCGCGCCGCATCACCTTCGAATATGTGATGCTGAAGGACGTCAACGACAGTCTGGATGATGCCAGGGAACTGGTGAAGCTGCTGAAAGGCATCCCGGCCAAGATCAACCTCATCCCGTTCAATCCCTGGCCGGGCACCAACTACCAGTGCTCGGACTGGGAGCAGATCGAGAAGTTTGCCGACTACGTGAACGGCGCCGGCTACGCCTCGCCGATCCGCACGCCGCGCGGCCGCGACATCCTCGCCGCCTGCGGCCAGCTGAAGTCGGAATCGGAGCGGATGAAGAAGACCGACCGGCTGGCGCTCGAAGCCATGATGATCGCCGGGCACGGCGAATGAGTTTCAGCGACCGCATCTCCGCGGCTGGCATCCACGTCGTCGGCTACGCCGCCGCGGTGCTCGTTGCGTCCATCGTCACAATCATCTTTGTCATGGCGCCGGCGATCGTCGCCACCGGCTTCACGCAGGCCGTCATCGACAATGCCGGGCGGCTGCTTGCCTTTGGGCTCGTGGCGACCGGCAGCATGGCGCTGCCGGGTTTCGTGTTCACCGTCTGGCTCGCGGGCTATTCCGGCTGGAACCGGTGGACGCTGTTCGCGCTGGCCGGCCTCGCCGATGCGTTCGTGGCGTTGGTGATCCTGCAGGTCTATCTCGGCGGCATGCTGGCGCCGGAACTGCTGCTGCCGTGCTTCCCGGGCGGCTACGCCGGCGGCATCGCCTACTGGCGCGCCACGCGCAGCCGCTGGCTCGCGCCTACTTCGCCTGCGCCGTCAAAATCCTGATGGCGAAAGCCGAGAAGACGCAGGCAAAGAGATAATCCACCACGCGCGTGACACGCTTGCTCCTGCGCAGCAGGCCGGCAAAGCCATGTGCTGCCAGCACCATCGGAATGGTCAGCGGCAGCGACACCAGCACGAACAGGAAGCCGAGGAAGAACAGCTTCGCCGAGGCGTGCGGGTCGTCCACGGACACGAACTGCGGCAGGAAGGTCATGAAGAACAGGATGATCTTCGGGTTGACCAGATTGACCCCGACGCCGGCGAGGAAGTTGCGCCATAGCGATTTGCGGCCACTCCTGCGGCTTTCCGGATTGAAGGCCGAGCCCTTCCAGATCGCCTGCCAGGCGAGGAACACGAGATAGCCGGCGCCGCCTATCTTCAGCGCCAGAAAGGCTTCGGGCGAGGCCACGATCAGCGCCGAGAGGCCGACGACCACCAGCGTGGTGTGGATCATGCAGCCGCACATCGTGCCGAACATGGTGGCGAGCCCGGCGGCCGGTCCCTGCGCCAGCGCGCGGCCGACGAACAGGGTCATGTCCGGGCCGGGCGTAATGGCGATGATGATCGTCGCGATCGCGAACGGAGCGATGACGGCATAGTCGGGAATGAAGGACATGGAGGAGCGCTCGACCTGCAGGCGCTCGTGTTAGCGCAAAGCGGGGCGCTGCGCCATCGGGCCAGGGGCGGCTGCGCTATTCGGTTGTTCCGGTCTCGTCGGGATCGCTGTCGGGGTCTTCCTCCGACATGACCTGTTCGCGCAGCAGATAGCGGTCGCCACCCCATACCCAGTGGATCGGCTCGGTGCCGCCGACGACCGGGAGCGTGACAAGGCTCGGCCAACCGCCGCTCGACGCCCTGGGGTCGAGGAAGAGGTGCATGCCGTCGGTGTTGTAGACTTCGCTCCAGTTGCCCTGGTCCGCGCCGGATGCGGCGTAGCCGACAAGATTGCAGCCCGACGGACCGTAGTAGCTGACCGAACCGCAGAGGCTGGCGAACATCAGCTGACGGTCGGCGGGCAGCCCGTCGATGAACGCGGCGGCGATCTCGGGATCGTTGCCGGTCGTCTCGCGGAACAGCCGGATCTCGTCCTTGAGCAATTCCTTCGACGCGATCACGGCGAGGCTGATGGCGTCGAGATGGACGCTGACATAGCCATCCATGTTGATCGGGCTGCAGCGAGGCGCGATGGCTTCGATGACGCGGCGCGAGGCGCGCAGGTTGAACACGGCGCGGAGCCGCTCCTTGCCCTCGCCGATGGTGACCGACATGCTGGTCGCCGCCTTCAGCCGCTCCAGAATGTCGAGCGGCACCTTCACGCTGACGGCGCCCGGCTGCACGTCCGCCGTCACGGAATCGACCTCGCCGCCCACGGTGATGGAGCCGGAGCTGCCGGCTGGCACGGTGCGGCCCTCTTCGGTGCGGAAGAGGAACCCCCACTGCTGCTCGATGCAGAACAGCGAGCCGCCCGTGATGCCTTCGGGATAACGCGGATCGGGCAGGATCGCGACCGCGCCGCTGCCGCCTTCTTCCCAATTGTCGGCAGCAACGACCGGCAGGCTGCCGGCCAGAAGAAGCCCGGCGGCGATAATCATTCGTATAGACAAGGGCTTCCCTTCAGGTCGCGAAGCAGTCTGCTCGCTGAAAGAGCGAAAAATCGAAGACAAGTCTAGTGAAGGCAGCAATCGCGGCAACACAAAGTTGCGAGGGCGGCGGCGCGCCGCACCCGCATCGCTTGTCGGCCCGCCGGAGCGGTGGCACAAGGCGCGCGCCGGCGCGGATGCCGGCAGGAGACGGACTCGGAAATGCCAAAAGCGAGCGATGCGGCAAAGGGAGGCGACGAGGCGGCGTTCGGCCGCTGGTCCGACCCGGTGCTGCTGCTCGGCCTGATGGCCGTCTGGCTGGCAATCGCCATCGTCTTCAACGGCGAGCCCGAGATCGATGTCGGCGTCTCCGGCTGGTTCTTTTCGCCGGAAGCCTGCGCCGACGGGACGGCCAGGCTTGTCTGCGGAAGCTTTCCGCTGTCGGCGAGCGGCTCCTGGGGCACGCTTCGCAACATTTTCCATTACCTGCCGATGGTCTGCGCGATTGTGGTCGCGGTTCTGCTCGCGCGGGATCTGATGGCCGGGCGCGGCATCGCCGCGCCGCGACCGCTGCGAATTACGGCTGCGCTTGCGGCACTGGCGCTCGGACCGGGCCTGCTGGTCAACGCGTTCCTGAAGGAATGGTGGGGCCGGCCGCGCCCGTCGGCGACCGACCTGTTCGGCGGCGACCTGCCCTTCGTGCCCGCCGGGCAATGGTCGGACGCATGCAGTTCGAACTGCTCCTTCGTCTCGGGGGAGGCGTCCACGATCTTCTGGCTGGTCTGCCTGATACCGCTGCTGCCGGCGCGCTGGCGGGCGAGCGGCGGCGCCGCCATCATCATCGCGGCGAGCTTAGGCGCCCTGCTGCGGGTGGCTTTCGGCGGGCACTATCTGTCCGATGTCGTGCTGGGCGGCCTCTCGACGGTGGTGGTCTTCAGCGCCGTCGCCTGCCTCGCCGACTGGTGGGTGGCCCGGAAGCGCGTTGTGTGAGTTCAACGGGGCCTGAGCCGGGTTGCGGCATCGCACGGTCCTGCTAAAAGACCGGCAAATTTCTCCGGGGACATCGATGTCGAAGTGGAAGAACGTGAAGAAGGTCGTGCTCGCCTATTCGGGCGGCCTCGACACTTCCATCATCCTGAAATGGCTGCAGACCGAGCTCAACGCCGAGGTCGTCACCTTCACGGCCGATCTCGGCCAGGGCGATGGCGATCTCGAGCCGGCGCGCCGCAAGGCCGAAATGCTGGGCATCAGGGACATCCGCATCGAGGACGTGCGCGAAGAGTTCGTGCGCGATTTCGTGTTCCCGATGTTCCGCGCCAATGCCGAGTATGAGGGCCTGTACCTGCTCGGCACGTCCATCGCGCGGCCACTGATCTCCAAGCATCTGGTCGAGATCGCACGCGAGACCGGCGCTGACGCGATTGCCCATGGCGCCACCGGCAAGGGCAACGATCAGGTTCGCTTCGAGCTTTCCGCCTATGCGCTCAACCCGGACATCAAGGTGATCGCGCCGTGGCGCGACTGGTCGTTCAAGTCGCGCACCGACCTGATCGACTTCGCCGAGAAGCACCAGATCCCGATCGCCAAGGACAAGCGCAACGAGGCGCCTTTCTCCGTCGACGCCAACCTCCTGCACTCGTCCTCCGAGGGCAAGGTGCTGGAGGACACGTGGGAGGAGGCGCCGGAATATGTCTACCAGCGCACCATATCGCCGATGGAGGCGCCCGACGCGGTGACCGAGATCACGCTGACCTTTGCCAAGGGCGATCCCGTGGCGCTGAACGGCAAGACGTTGTCGCCCGCAATGATGCTGGCGGCGCTCAACGATTTCGGCCGCGACAACGGCATCGGCCGGCTCGACCTGGTCGAGAACCGCTTCGTCGGCATGAAAAGCCGCGGCATCTACGAGACGCCGGGCGGCACGATCCTGCTCATGGCGCACCGCGCCATCGAGTCGATCACGCTCGACCGCGGCGCCGCGCATCTGAAAGACGACATCATGCCGCGCTACGCGGAGCTGATCTACAACGGCTTCTGGTTCTCGCCCGAGCGCGAGATGCTGCAGGCGCTGATCGACAAGAGCCAGGAGGATGTCGAGGGCGACGTGCGCCTGAAGCTCTACAAGGGCAATGTCATCGTCACCGGCCGGCGCTCGCCGAAGTCGCTGTACCGCAACGACCTCGTCACCTTCGAGGACGACCGTGGCGCCTACGACCAGAAGGACGCCGAAGGCTTCATCCGCCTCAACGGCCTGCGCCTGCGTACGCTGGCGGCGAGGAAGCGCGGCGCATAGCTGCCTTCAGCGAGCGGCAGAAACGAAAAAGGCCGGCGAGACGCCGGCCTTTCTGTTTGTCGATCGGTTGGGCAATCAGTTGCTGTCGATCTCGTCGGCCATGATGATGATGGCCTGCTGGTACACGGAAGCAGCGTTCCAGCCGGCGATAGCACCCTTGTTGGCACTGGCCGGGCCGCCCGAATAGCCGTGGCCGCGCAGGAAATTGGCGGTCGAGGCCAGGGCGGTCGCCTTGTCCTTCAGGTTGCCGCCGCCGACGCCATACTGCAGCGCGTTGCCGGGCAGGAACTGGGTGTGGCCCATCTCGCCATGCGCGGCGCCGACCGAGCTGCCGGTCAGCACGCCCTTGTCGACGAGCTTGAGGGCGGCGATGGCGTGCGGGGTGAAGAACTCGGGACGGCGGCAGTCATAGGCGAGCGTGGTGATTGCCGAGACGGTGTTCTGGTTGCCCATGGAGGCACCAAAACCCGTCTCCATACCCCAGATGGCAAGCAGCGGGCCGGCCGGCACGCCGTAGCGGCTCTCGATCTGCTGGAACAGTGCCGAGTTCTGCTTTTTCAGCTTGCGGCCCTTGGCAATGATCGCCGCGCCGCCGCGGCGCTTCATGAACTCCTGCACGGTGCCCTTGAACGCCTTCTTGATGGCGCGGTCGACCTTGATCGTCGCGGTCGCGTAATTGGCGTTCGCGAGCGCCTTGAGGCCGCTCTTCTTGACACCGGCAGCCTTGGCTGTCTCGGCGAATTCGGCCTTCCAGGCCTCGAAGCCGGACCCGTCATTGCCGCAGGAAGCGGCATTCGCGGCCCCCGCCGCCAGCCCGAAGATCGCCGCCGTCACCAGCAGCTTGATCGTGGCACCCATCGCCATACCGGTCTCCTTGTTTCGTGTCGCCTGAATCAGTGCATGCGATTTTGCCAGTGGCCCGGCATTTTGTCATCGGTAAGGCGACGGGGGCATGCGGCAGCCTGCGCCGCCTCGGCAGGGTCTTTGATTCCCGGGCAGGTTGGCGTAAAGCGGTGGCCGCAAGATCGGAGCAAGAAGATCATGGACAAGTTCACGAAACTGACCGGTGTCGCGGCGCCCCTGCCGATCGTCAACATCGACACCGACATGATCATTCCGAAGGATTACCTGAAGACGATCAAGCGCACGGGGCTGGGCAAGGGCCTGTTCTCCGACAAGCGCTACAAGGAGGACGGCTCGGAGAATCCGGATTTCGTGCTCAACAAGCCGGCCTACCGCAAGGCGCAGATCCTGGTCGCCGGCGACAATTTCGGCTGCGGGTCGAGCCGCGAGCATGCGCCGTGGGCGCTGCTCGACTTCGGCATACGCTGCGTGATCTCGACCTCGTTCGCCGACATCTTCTACAACAACTGCTTCAAGAACGGCATCTTGCCGGTGACGGTCAGCCCGGAAGACCTCGACAAGCTGATGGACGACGCGTCGCGCGGCGCCAACGCCACGCTGACCGTCGATCTCGAAGCCGAGGAAATTCGCGGGCCTGACGGCGGCGTCGTCAAGTTCGAGATCGATGCCTTCCGCCGCCACTGCCTGCTCAACGGCCTGGATGACATCGGCCTGACGATGGAGAAGAACAGCTCCATCGACGCGTTCGAGAAGAAGGCGGAAGCGGCGCGCCCCTGGGCCTGAGCGGAAGCGCAATCTGCATGACAACGCGCCGCCTGATCTCCACCGGTTCGCCCTTCGAGAAGACGGCGGGCTACAGCCGCGCCGTCGTGCAGGGTGACTGGTGCTTCGTCGCCGGCACCACCGGCTACGACTATTCGGTCATGAAGATGCCGGAGAGCGTGGAGGATCAGGCGCGCAATTGCCTTGCGACGATCGGCAAGGCGCTTTCTGACGCCGGCTTCTCGATGGCCGATGTGGTGCGGGCTCACTACTACGTTACCGACCACGCCTTTGTGAAACAGGTCTATCCCATCCTCGGCGGGACGTTCGGCGAGATACGCCCGGCGGCGACGATGGTCGTCTGCGGGCTGGCCGAGCCGGAGATGAAGATCGATCGAGGTGACGGCGTTTCGCGGCTGAGCCCCCACTCAGATCAGCTTCAGTCCGAGATGCCGCCCCATGGGGAGGTAATCCCGATCATTCTGCAGCAGATCATGATCGTTCTCGATACAGAACGTTCCGATGATCAGGTCGGTCGTCTTCCTGATTGTGATGCCAAGACTGCGCAGCCTTCTGAAATTGCGAGCGACGAGCGGCGCCAGGTCGGCGCTCAGCATGTCAACGATCGGAAATTGCTGAAACTCGCGCAGCAGCTTCGCCGCGTGCTCGTCGTGTCGCGCACCCTGGAGAACCTCGGTGAGAACCAGATCGCCGATCAGAATGCTGTTGGGATGAATCTCGCCAAGCATACGGACGTGATCGCCAGCCGCGCCGCGGATATTGTCGATCCAGACGGAGCTATCGACGACGATCATTTCCTGTCTTCGGCAAATCCCCAGTTCAGATCGCGCGTATCGTCGGTTCTCATCTTTTCGAGGTCGCCTTCCCAGCCCAATCCCCGCATGGCCTGAATGGCCTGGCGGCGTCGATTGGCGAGGACGATGTCCTCGAGCGCCTTCTGTACCGTCTCCCGCTTCGTTTTCATCCCCGTGACCTTCATGGCCTCTGCCATGAGTTCGTCGTCGATGTCGATGTTGGTACGCATGGCGAATGCCCAATGTGTATGAACTAGGACAAACATACACATTGGCTTGCGGGCCTGCAATGCAACGCGATGGCTTGCGCGTCAAACCGGCGGCCGTTAGCAAAGCGCGGCTCCATCCTTCGAAAGGTTTTCATGATGGCATCGCGTTCGCTCCTCCTGCTGGCCGGCGACGGCATCGGCCCCGAGGCGATGGCAGAGGTCAAGAAACTGATCGCCGTCATGAATGACGAGCACAAGGCCGGCTTCGAGATCGAGGAGGGGCTGGTCGGCGGCTGCGCCTATGACGCCCACGGCCAGGCGATCTCGGAAGCCGACATGGCGAAGGCCATGGCGTCCGACGCGGTGCTGTTCGGCGCCGTGGGCGGGCCGAAGTGGGACGGCGTGCCCTACGAGGTGCGGCCGGAGGCGGGCCTGCTGCGCCTGCGCAAGGACATGGAGCTGTTCGCCAATCTGCGCCCGGCGATCTGCTACCCGGCGCTGGCCGACTCCTCCTCGCTCAAGCCGGACGTGGTCGAGGGCCTCGACATCCTGATCATCCGCGAGCTAACCGGCGGCGTCTATTTCGGTGAGCCAAAGACGATTACCGATCTCGGCAACGGGCAGAAGCGCGCCGTCGATACGCAGGTCTACGACACGTTCGAGATCGAGCGCATCTCGGGCGTCGCCTTCGAACTGGCGCGCACGCGCCAGAACAAGGTTTGCTCGATGGAAAAGCGCAACGTCATGAAGTCGGGCGTGCTGTGGAACGAGGTCGTGACCGCCACGCACAAGGCGAAGTACCAGGACGTCGAGCTGTCGCATATGCTGGCCGACGCCGGCGGCATGCAGCTGGTGCGCTGGCCGAAGCAGTTCGACGTGATCGTCACCGACAATCTGTTCGGCGACATGCTGTCGGACGTGGCAGCGATGCTGACCGGATCGCTGGGCATGCTGCCGTCGGCCTCGCTCGGCGCGCCGGACGCGAAGACCGGCAAGCGCAAGGCGCTGTACGAGCCGGTGCATGGCTCGGCACCCGACATCGCCGGCAAGGGCATCGCCAACCCGATCGCGATGATCGCGTCGTTCGCGATGTGCCTGCGCTACTCCTTCAACATGGTGAAGGAAGCCGACCGCCTCGAAGCGGCGATCGCCGCCGTGCTCGAAGACGGCCTGCGCACGAAGGACATCATGTCCGCCGGCAAGACGGAGATCGGAACCGTCGCCATGGGCGACGCGATCGTGGAAAAATTCCGCGCCAGCGCCTGAGCCGCGCGACTGACGGACAGAAATGCAGAAGGCCGGAGCGGTTTCGCTCCGGCCTTCCTCATTCGGCTAAGAAGTGTCCTCGGCCTATCGCACGATGTAAACGATGTGGCGCGAGGACGGCTCGACCAGGACCACCTGACCGTTCACGTTGACATAGCGATACTCGTAGTCGGGAATCTCGCGCACGGCGACGCTTTCGGGCAGGGTGGCGCCGACCACGACTTCTCCGTCCAGATAGATCGGATCAGCCCGCTGGCTGGTGACGTAGGCGCGCACGCGCTCGTTCGGCGGCTCGATGGCCTGGCCGAGCGCGCCACCGGCGACGCCGCCAGCGGCGCCGCCGATTACGGCGCCGACCGGGCCGCCAAGGATGGCGCCGGTGATGGCTCCGGCCGCAACGCCCCCGACCGCGCCCTTGGTGCCGCCGTCGGCATCAGGATTGGGGATGTAGGCCACGCCGGAATCGGCCGGACGCGCGGTCAAGACGGTCTGCTGGCCGCCATATTCGCCGACGAGATAGTCGGAATACACCCAGCCTTCGCCGCCATTCACCTGGCACCATTTGCTGTTCTCGATGCAGCCGTCGAGTTCGGCGGACGCCCCCGATGCGATCACGCCGACGACGGGATACTGCGGGCCGGGTCCGCCGCGCACGTTGAGATCGACCGCAGCGGTCACCGTGTCGGCCGATGCAAAAGCGGTCGATGCGAGCAGGGCAGCCGCTGCCGTCCAGAGCATAACAGGTCTCATGGTTTTCTCCTTCGGTTTGTCCCTCGGGGGCCAAACACGGGAGGGCAGGCGGGGTTCCGCCCAAAGGTGGCAGACCGATCACGCTTCGACGGCGGATGACTCAGAGCGTGAGCGGCTGCGGCGGGCGCGCCGACACCAGCAGATCATGGACGAAACGCAGTTTTCCGCTGACAGTCGAGGAAATGACGAAGGGGTAGAGGTCGCGCAGCCCCATGCAGCGGTTGATGCAGTTGGAGGCTTCCGACAGGACGAGCCAGCGCTGCATCAGCTCCTCGAACTGGTCCCGCGGCGGCGGCTCTGGTGCATTGACGGTCTGGCTCGATCCTGCGCCGGACTGATGGAGCGGCAGACCGAGCTGCAGGGCGTCGACCATTTCCAGCGTATCGACGATATGGAGGCAGTGCGCCCAGGTCTCCGCCCAGTCTTCCCAGGGATGGCTGGCGGCATAGGCGGAGATGTGGCGCTGCTGCCAGTCGGGCGGCGCGCCTTCGCTGTAGTGGCGGTGCAGCGCCGCGCCGTAATCGTCTCGCTCGTCGCCGAAGGTGGCGCGGAAGGCCTGCAGCCTGTCGTCGTCGTCGCGGATCAGCCGTTCCCAGAAATAATGCCCGAGCTCGTGACGAAAATGACCGAGCAGCGTGCGGTAGTTCTCGCCCATGCGGATACGCATACGTTCGCGCTCGGGCGAATCGGCCTCCGCGACGTTCAGCGTGATCAGGCCGTTCTCGTGCCCGGTCAGGATGGCGGCGCCGCCCGGACCGCCGCCTGCCTCGGGCGAGAGGAAATCGAAGGCGACGCCGGCCGTGTCGCCCGGCTGGCTCTTCGGCGCGAAGGGCAGGCCAAAGGCGATCAGCGTGTAGATGGCGCGCTTCTTCGCCGCCTCGACCTTGATCCAGCGCTCGCGGTTTCCGTCGATCGAAAGGTTGGGGATGGTCTGGTTGAGCGCGCAGGCGGTGCAGAAGAGCTGTTCCGGCGCCGCCACCCAGTTGCAGCCGCATTCGGTGGTGTTGGCGCAGGGTTTGCGCTGGCTGGAAAGCACGAACTCCAGCGCTCCCGGATCGTAGAGCACGAGGCTGCCGCAGTTGAGGCACTGGGCGTTCTCGAAATAGAGCCGGTGGGAGCAATGCGGGCAGGTGAAGAGCTTCATGACGGCCTCGCGGCTGCGCACGTGCGGAACGGCCGCACGGTGCGGCCTTCAACGCATCAGATGACGTTCAGTTCACGGAACGGCCGCCCTGCGGCAACGCGTTCATAACCGAAGGCGCCGCAGTCGATCGAGCGGTAGCCGCCATATAAGATCAGTTCGGCAATCGCCCGGCCGACGGCCGGCGCCTGCTGCAGTCCGTGGCCCGAAAAACCATTGGCGAAGAGGAAGTTGGTCACTTGCGGATGCGGGCCGATGACGCCGTTCTGGTCGAGCGTGTTGTAGTCATAATGGCCGGCCCAGGCGCGTGTCGCCTTGATGGCCTCGAAGGCCGGGATGCGGGTGGCAAGCGTCGGCCAGATGACATTCTCGAAGAGGTCCCAGCGCGGCTCGAAATCCGTCGGGTCGGCCGGGCCGTCGCCCTCTTCCGGCTCAGCGCCTCCAGTCAGATAGACCGAACCTTCCGGCCGCACATAGACGCCGTTCGGATCGACCAGCAGCGGCATGTCGGCGTAGCGCTCGCGCGCCTCGAAGACAAAGACGGTGCGCTTGCGCGGTTCCACCGGCAGTGCCAGCCCGGCCAGGCCCGCGACCTTGCCGGCATTGGGGCCGGCGGCGTTGACCACTATGCCAGCGGCGAGCACCTGCCCGTCGTCGAGCGTGACGCTCGCGACGCGGTCGCCGTCGCGCGCGATTGCCGCGACCGAGCCGGCGATCAGATCGACGTTGCGCGTCTTCAGCGCCTTGCGGAACAGCGCCAGCAGCGCATGCGCATCGAACCAGCCTTCGCCGCTGCGGCCATAGACGCCGCCGGCAATGCCTTCCGCCGACAGCCAGGGGAATCGCCTGACCAGCGCCGCCGGATCTTCGAACACGACGTCGGCGCCCTCGGCGGTCTGGGTGCGGTGGTTGGCTGCGAGCACCGGCAGGCCGTCTTCGCTGGCGAGGATGAGATAGCCGCCCTCGCGGAAGCCGATGTCGGCTTCGACGCCGAACTCCTCCTTCAGACGGCGAAACAGGCCGAGCGTGAAACGCGACAGGCGGATGTTTTCCGGAATGGAGAATTGCTGGCGGATCGAGGCCATGGACAGTGTCGTCGCCGAATGGGCGAAGCTCGGGTCGCGCTCGACCAGCGCGATGGAGCCGGCAAAACCTTCCTCGCGCAGATAGAAGGCGACCGCGCTGCCGACGATGGCACCGCCCACGATGACGACATCGTATCCCGGCATGGCTTTCCTTTCGGGGCCTCTCGAAACGGCGGGAAGCAATCAGGTCCGGCGCCGTTCCGCAAGGCCTTGCATGGCCGCATGCCAAGGGGCAAGAAGCCGGCATGCTGAAAAGCCCGCGCCGCTCGGTCCTCTATGTGCCCGCCTCGAACGAGGCGGCGCTCGCCAAGGTGGCGACGCGCGGCGCCGACGCCGTCATCATCGACCTCGAAGACGCGGTCGCGCCGGAAGCGAAGGGTGAAGCACGCGAGGCGCTGAAGCGCTTCTTCGCCGCCGGGCCGGACCCGAAAGTGGAATGGATCATTCGCGTCAACGCGCTGTCGAGTGAATGGGGCGAAGAGGATCTGGCGCTGGCGGCGAGGCTTGAGCCGGCCGGAGTGCTGCTGCCCAAGGTCGACACGCCGCGCGATCTCCTGGAAGCGAATGACGTGCTCGACGACGCGGACGCGCCCGATGCGACGCGGTTGTGGGCAATGATCGAGACGCCGCGCGCGCTGCTCAACATCGGCGCCATCGCCGAACTCGGCCGCGACCGCGGGGCGCGCCTCTCCTGCCTCGTCGCCGGAACCAACGATCTCGCCAAGGACACCGGCGTCGCGGCAGCGCCCGACCGCCGCTACCTGCTGCCATGGCTCATGCAGATCGTGCTCGGCGCCCGCGCTGGCGGGCTCGACGTCGTCGACGGCGTGTCGAACGATTTCCGCGACCTCGATGCGTTCGCCGGCGAATGCGCCGAAGCCGCGGCGATGGGTTTCGATGGCAAGACGCTGATCCACCCGGCGCAGGTGGAGCCTGCAAACCGGGCCTTCTCGCCCTCGGCGGCTGCGATCGCGGAGGCCGAGGCGATCCGCGCCGCCTTCGCGAGGCCGGAAAATCTGGCGAAGGGCGTCATCTCGCTTGACGGACGCATGGTCGAGCGGCTGCATCTGGCTCAGGCCGAACGGCTGCTGGCGAAAGCCGGCAAGGCATAGGATATCGCGATGAAGCTCTACCGTTTCCTCACCGGCCCGGACGACGCCAGCTTCTGCCACAAGGTGACCGCGGCGCTGAACAAGGGCTGGCAGCTTTCCGGTTCTCCCACCTACGCCTTCGACGCGGCGACACAGGGCATGCGCTGCGGGCAGGCGGTGGTGAAGGACGTGGTGGGCAAGGACTACCACCCCGAGATGAAGCTCGGCGAGCAGTAGCCCGGTCTACTCGACGGACGCCTCGATCTTCTCCATGTCATCGTCGGAGAGGCCGAAATGGTGGCCGAGCTCGTGGATCAGCACATGGGTGACAATGTCGCCCAGCGTCTCCTCGTTCTCCGCCCAGTAGTCGAGGATGGCGCGGCGATAGAGCGTGATGCGGTTGGGTCCCTCGCCGGTGGCGGGGTTCCAGCGCTCTGCGATGCCGCGCCCCTCGAACAGGCCGAGCAGGTCGAACGGGGTTTCGAGCGACAGATCGTCCATGATCTCGTCGGTGGGAAATTCAGCCACCTGTATGACGATCTCGCCCGTCAGGCCGCGAAAATCGTCGGGCAGGTTGGCGTAGGCTTCCAGCGCCAGCAACTCCATCTCCTCCATCGAGGGGGAGAGATCGTCAGCGCGGGATTTGTACAGGCGGGCCATGCTTTTTCCTTTGCCCGGCATATAGCCGTTCGGCCGGCCGCTTTCGAGGGCTGGCGGGGTGGCAAAGCCAACAGGGTGAACGGAGAGGAATAAATTCTTTTCGGGAGTCGCTTGACTCCTTCGGACCGCTCTGGAATTCATAAGAACATAACAGGAACATAGACGGACAAGGACCATGGTGGCCTCCACCGTGGCGCAGGAGACCATTGTCTCCCTGCGCCGCCAGATCGCGGCGATCGAAGGACGGCTCGCCGACAGGCTGGACGCGCCGGAGGAGGCTGCCGGCTCGGAAGGTACGGTCATCCGCGCGAATGGAATGGCGCGGCCCGGAGGCCTCTTCGCCAGCGGAATCAAGGGGCTTGATCAGGTGCTCGGGGGCGGCCTGCCCTTGGCAGCGCTGACCGAGATTCACAGCACGGGCACGCGCGACGCGGCGAGCGGTGCCGGTTTCGCGCTGGCGCTCTTGTCCAGGGTGCTGCGCCAGGCATCGGCCCCGCTGCTCTGGATCGGCACCGGTGAGATTTTTCGTGAGGCGGGCTTTCCCTATGCACCAGGCCTGCGTGAACAATTCGGCATTGCGCCGGAGGAACTGCTCTTCGCCAGCGTTGCGAAACCGGTGGATGCGCTCTGGGTGGCGGAGGAGGCAGCTCCGCTGGGTGCTTTGGCTGCCGTGCTGGTCGAACTGAGCGGCAGCTTCGCCAGGCTCGATCTCACCGCCACCCGCCGCTTGCACCGGCGCGCGCAGATGGCCGGACGGCCCGTGCTGCTGATGCGCCAGGCCGCGCAGCCGGAGCCGACGGCGGCGCCCGTGCGACTGGTGGTGTCGCCGGCGCCGGCGGCGGCTCGCCAGACAATGGCCGGGCCAATGGCTGAATCTATCGGGCGGCCTGCCTTCGACATTCGCGTGAGCAAGAGCCGCGCCGCGCCGGAAGCCCGTTTTCAAGTGGAATGGAACGCCGATGAGCTCAATTTCGAGGAAAGGCAAACGCCGGTTTCTGGCGCTGTGGTTCCCCTATCTCAGCGCGGAACGGATTCGGCGGCAGCGGCTTGGCCGGTCGTGGCGTGCGAGCCCGGAGAAGCTGGCACCGCTGATTTTCAGCCAGCGCGAGAAAAACAGCCAACTGATCGCGGCCGCAGACGAACGGGCTGAAGCCCTGCGACTGAAGCGCGGCATGGGTGTTGCCGATGCGCGTGCCATGCACCCCTCCGTAGAGGTGATCGAGGCGGATCCGGTCGCCGACATGCGGATGCTCGAAGGCCTTGCACAATGGTGCGACCGCTACACGCCGCTGGTCGCTTTGGAAGGCAGGGAAGGGCTGTACCTCGACATCACCGGCTGTACGCATCTTTTCGGGGGCGAGCGCTGCATGCTGGAGGACATCGTCGCGTCGCTCCTGCGGCATGGCTTTCGCACCCGCGCCGGCTTGGCCTCGACGCCTGGGGCGGCATGGGCGGCGGCGCGCTTTCATGATGGCGTGATCGTGGCGCCCGGCGATGAGCACGAGATGCTGGCGCCGCTGCCGCTTGCCGCGCTGCGCATCGATCCCGTGATTCAGGCGAGCCTGGAAGGCGTGGGGCTGCGCAGCGTCGGCGCCGTCGCGGCGACTCCGCGCGCACCGCTGGCGCGCCGCTTCGGCAAACAGGTCATGCTGCGGCTCGACCAGGCCTTGGGTGAGGTCGAAGAAGCGATCTCGCCGCGTCAGCCCGTCCCGCCGCTTTCGGTGGAGCGCCGTCTGGCCGAACCAATCGTGTCCACCGAGGACATCGAAGGCCTTGTGCAGATGCTGGCGGCGGCTTTGAAGCCGGAGCTGGAGCTGCGCGGCGAAGGCGCGCGCGCGCTACTGCTGCAGCTTTTCCGTGTCGATGGCGCGGTTGGCAGGATCAGCGTCGGCGCATCGCGCCCACTGCGAGCTCCTGATCGTATGCGCAAACTGTTCCGCGAACGGCTGGCGGCGCTCGCCTCCGACATCGACGCTGGCTATGGCTTCGACCTCGTGCGTCTGTCGGTCACCGAGGTCGCGCCGTTCCTGTCCGAGCAGGCGGATTTTTCGGGCGAGACTGGAATGGAGCACGAGGAAGACATCGCCATGCTCGCCGATCGCGTGCGGGCCCGGCTCGGGCAAGGCGCGTTCCTGCGGCCGGTGCAGCGCGAAAGCCATTTGCCGGAGAATGCAAGCCTGACGCTGCCCTATGCGATGGTCATCCCGCCGCAGCCTGCCGGGAACGTCGAAAGGCTGCAGGAGACATTTCCGCCGTCCGATCGCCCGATCCGCCTCTTCGACAAGCCGGAACCAATCGAGGTGACAGCATCCGAAGTGCCGGAAGGTGCGCCTTATCAATTCCGATGGCGCAGGATCATGCATCGCGTCGCCCGCTCGGAGGGACCCGAAAGGATCGCTCCGGAGTGGTGGCTCAAGGCTATTCCCGACATCGACCCCAAGCAGGGAGAGACCCCGGAAGAAGCGCGGGAGCGTTCCGCCGTCATCGAGTCGGTGCGCCTGACGCGCGACTATTTTCGCGTCGAGGATGGAAGTGGACGCCGCTACTGGCTCTATCGCCAAGGCCTTTACGGGACGACGGAAGTGACGCCCCAGTGGTTCATGCAGGGGCTGTTTGCGTGAATGATCCGCTTCCGCCCCGCAACATGCCGACACCCCCTCTCTATGTAGAGTTTGGCGTACAGTCGAACTATTCATTCCTGCGCGGTGCATCCAGACCGGAAGAGTTGGCCCTGTCGGCCTGTATTCTAGGTTATGCCGGAATGGGACTTGCTGATCGCAACAGCGTCGCTGGTGTGGTGAGAGCGTGGAGCCAGTCCAAATACATCCAGGTCGAAAGCAAGGCCGAACCGGAGAAATCGATCGGCCCTGTACATCTGCCTTTTTATCCCGGGTGCAGACTCGTCTTCAGCGATGGGACGCCAGATATCTTGGCATATCCACAAGACCGCCAAGGCTGGGGTCATCTATGCCGAATGCTTACCCAAGCGAATTTACGCGAGGAAAACGAGAAGGGTGCAACGCTACTCGTCCGCAGCGATCTCTTCGAATGGGGCGATCGCATTTCGCTTGCCGTTGTCGCCGACACGGGAAACAGAAGGGATAATCCCCTTTCATTGCTGCGCGGTCTTCGGCATCGTTTCGGCCCCAGTGTCTGGCTGGCCTTCGCCCCACGCTATTCCGGCAGAGACCGCACCAGCCTGGAGCAAGCGGCTTATTTCGCGAAAGAAGCCGGCGTTCGGCTGATGGCCACCAACGACGTGCTTTATCACGCGTCTGAGCGACGCCCACTGCAAGACATCGTCACGGCGATCAGACTAAACAAGCCTGTGGCGCAGGCAGGCTACGAACTTGGCGCCAATGCCGAACGGCATCTCAAGTCACCGGCCGAAATGGCTCGCCTTTTTGCGCGTTATCCCGAGGCCTTGACCGAGACGCTTCGTTTCGGGAAGACGCTGCATTTCTCTCTCGATGAGTTGAAGCACAATTACCCGGAGGAGACGACAGAACCGGGGGTGGATCCTCAGGTCGAACTGGAGCGACTGACCTGGGAGGGAGCCGGTAGACGATACCCAAAAGGCATCTCGGAGAGAGTTGAAGCGCTTTTGAAGCATGAGCTCTCGATTGTCGCTCAAAAGGACTATGCGCGCTACTTCCTGACGGTGAATGACATCGTCCAATACGCGCGCTCCGAGCAAGTTGGCATTCTCTGCCAGGGACGTGGTTCAGCAGCCAATTCGGCCATTTGTTATTGTCTCGGCATCACCGATGTCGATCCCAATCTCCGAGAGGTCCTCTTCGAGCGGTTCATTTCGATAGACAGACATGAGCCACCAGATATCGACGTCGATTTCGAGCATGAGAAGCGCGAAAAAATCATCGAGTACATCTACAAGAAATATAGCGCCGAACGAACCGCGCTTGCCTGCGCAGTCATTTCCTACAGGAGCCGCTCCGCCTTGAGGGAGGTATCAAAGGCGATGGGATTGTCCGACGACGTTCAGTCAGCGCTGTCGAGCTCGATCTGGGGCTGGTGGACATCCGAGATAAACGAGAAGCAGGCGCATGCTGGCGGCCTCGACATGGGCGATCCGGTCACTCGCCACGTCATTGATCGATCGCACGAGATCAACGGATTTCCCCGCCATCTTTCCCAGCATGTCGGCGGGTTCGTCATCACCAAGGACCGGCTCGACGAGATCGTCCCGATCGTCAAGACGGCGATGGACGAGCGCAAGATGGTCGAATGGGACAAGGACGACCTCGACCATGTTGGATTGATCAAGGTGGACATTCTCGCGCTAGGCATGCTGTCGTGCCTGCGCAGGTGCTTCGATTTGTTGAAGACCTCCTATGACGCACGACGGGAGGATGACGGACGGCCGATCACGGATTTCGGGACCATGCCGGCAGAAGACAAGCGCGTGTACGACATGATCTGCCGGGCCGACACGCTTGGGGTCTTCCAGATCGAATCTCGCGCCCAGATGTCGATGCTTCCGCGGCTTCGGCCGCGCGAGTTCTATGACCTTGTCGTCGAGGTGGCGATCGTCCGGCCCGGCCCCATTCAGGGTGACATGGTGCATCCCTATCTGCGGCGCCGTCTCGCCCAGGAAAAGGTGGAGTACCACCATCCGGAAATGAAGAAGATTCTCGAGCGAACATTGGGTGTTCCGCTGTTTCAGGAACAAGCCATGCAGATTGCCATCGATATCGGCGGCTTCTCGCCGAGCGAGGCCGACAAATTGCGCAGGGCGATGGCCACTTTCAGGCGAAACGGAACCATCAACCAATATCGCGATCGGATGGTAAGCGGGCTTACAGAGAAGGGATACCCTCTCGAGTTTGCCCAGCGCTGTTTCCGGCAGATCGAGGGGTTCGGCGAGTATGGCTTTCCGGAGAGCCATGCGGCGTCGTTCGCCCTGCTCGTCTACGCCTCCTGCTGGTTCAAGACGTTCTATCCGGACGTGTTCTGCGCCGCGATCCTGAACTCGCAGCCGATGGGCTTCTATCGCCCGGCGCAGCTGGTGCGCGACGCCATCGATCACGGCGTGGAGGTACGCGTCATCGACGTCAATCATTCGGACTGGGACTGCACGCTGGAGCCGGCGATCTTCGATCCCGCAAGGATCGAGAAACGGCATGCGGAGATGGCGGGCGTCATCCGCACGGCACATGCGGTCAGGCTCGGGTTCCGCCAGATCAAAGGTCTCGGCAAGGATCGCATGGAGGCTTTCGTCAGGCGGCGTGAAGCCGGCTACACATCGGTACACGACGTCTGGCTGCGCTCCGGTCTCGACATCGGCGAGATCGAGAAGCTGGCCGAGGGCGATGCCTTTCGTTCGCTCGGGCTCGATCGCCGGCAGGCCTTGTGGGAGGTGCGGGCGCTGAGCCGGCGCCGTGGCACCGGACAGTTTCCGCTGCTCGACCGGCCGCGCACCGACCTGCTCGCGCATGAAGAGGAAACACGGCTGCCGGAGATGCCGCTCGGCGAGCACGTGATCCACGACTATCGCTCGCTCGGACTGTCGCTCAAGGCGCATCCCGTCTCGTTCCTGCGCAAGCGGCTCGAGCGTGCCGGGATCACACCCAACGCAGCGCTGCCCCAGGTTCCGAACGGGCGCAGGGTGTCGGTCGCCGGGCTGGTGCTGGTGCGGCAGCGGCCCGGCAAGGGCAACGCCATCTTCCTCACGCTGGAGGACGAGCATTCCGTCGCCAACATCATCGTCTGGGCGAAGTCCACATTCGAACGTTTCCGCCCGGTGATCATGGGCGGGCGCTTCGTGCGCGTGACGGGCAAGCTGCAGACGGAGAGCGGCGTCGTCCACATCGTGGCGGAAACGCTGGAGGACCTGACGCCGTGGCTGATCGAACTGTCCGAGAAGGCGCGTCACATCGAAACGCATGTTCCGGCCGACGAGGTGCGGCGCGGCAGCCAGGATCCGCGGCTGCGCGGGTCGCGACTGGCCACGCAGCAGAAGGCCGCTGCGCAGACACGAGACATGGAAGAGTTGTGGCGCGAAACGCGCGAGGTGATGCCGAAGGGCCGCAATTTCCAGTAGCGTTGGCCAAGCGGATGACGCGTGCCGCAAGGCTCCCGCTTCGCAACGGTGACCACCGACCGAGCGGCTACAGGCCGGCGGCTTCCGATTCGTCGAGCGGGCGCGCCTCGGAGGCGAGCATGATCGGGATGCCGTCACGCACGGGATAGGCGAGACGGGCGGCGCGCGACAAAAGTTCGGCGCGCTCCGGCACCCAGCGCAGCGGGCCCCTGGTGAGCGGGCAGGCGAGCAGCTCCAGCAGTTTCGGGTCGATGGGGGCGCTGCGTCCGCTCATTGCAGGCTGGGGCCGTCGTCGGCCTGGCGCGCCAGCGCCATCTCGGTGATGGCGATCAGCGTCTCGGCGCGCGCCTTCAGGTCGGGCGCCTCGAGCAGCGCCTGCTTTTCGGCCGCGCCATAGGGGGCCATCATCGACAGTGCGTTGACCAGCGTGGCGTCCTCCGCACGGCTGACGCTCTCCCAGTCGGCCTCGAGTTCGTGCGCTTCGAGATAGGCGCGAAAGGCGCGCAGCAGTCCGGCCCGGTCGACACCGCCGTGCTGCTCCTCGGTGAGGTCGCCTGCGAAGGGCAGGATGCGACACTGACGGTACGGGGTGCGCACCGCGATCTCCTCGGCGACGCGGAAGCGGCAGACGCCCTGCAGCGCAACCAGATAGCGGCCGTCGCCGGTCTCGGTCAGGGAAACGAGCCGGCCGAGACAGCCGACCTGGCAGATCGCCGGCTCGCCGTCGTCGCGCAGCAGCCCTTCGAGGTTGGGCTGAATCATGCCGATCAGGCGGTTGCCGCCGATCGCCTCGTCGATCATCTGCAGATAGCGCGGCTCGAAGATGTTGAGCGGCATGCGCCCGCCCGGCAACAGCAGCGCCGCCGAGAGCGGAAAGACAGGCACGGTCGCGGGCAGGTCGTCGAGCTTGCGGTAGTGTGCGTTGCCGACCTGCACCGCCCCAACCTCAGGAGAACAGCAGGGAGGAGAGCCGCCGGCGCGCCGCCAGCGTTGCCTCGTCGGTCGGTCCCCACGCTTCGAAGAACTTGAGGAGTTGCGCGCGGGCGCCGTCCTCGTTCCACGTCCGGTCGGCCTTGACGATGGCGAGCAGGCTGTCGGCGGCTTCCGCGCGCAGGTCCATGGCATTCTGGATCATCGCCAGATCGAAGCGGGCGGCATGGTCTTTCGGGTTCTCGGCGAGGCGGCGTTCGAGCGCCGCCGGATCGCCGATCTTGGCCGCCTCCGCGGCAAGCGCGATGCGGGCGCGGATGGCGGCGAGCGCCGGGGTCTCACTCTTGCCCGTGGGTGCCGTGGCGAGAAGTTCGGAAGCGGCTTCCACGTCGCCGCTGTCAAACAGCAGACCGGCGAGGCCGGCAATCGCCTCGGCGTTCTCCGGCTCGCGTTCGAGCACGGCGGAAAAGATGTCGGCTGCGGTCTGCGCGTCGCCAGCCGCGAGCGCCTCGCCTGCGGAAGTCAACGCCTCCGCGATCGCGTCGCCGCCAGCGTTGCCCGCCACCTTCTTGATGAAGTCCTTGATCTGGCTTTCGGGAATGGCGCCCATGAAGCCGTCGACCGGCTGGCCGTCCTTGAAGGCAATGATGGCCGGGATCGACTGGATGCCGAGCTGGCCGGCGATCGCCGGGTGGTCGTCGATGTTCATCTTGACCAGCTTCACCGCGCCGCCGGCAGCCGTCACGGCGCGCTCGAGGGCCGGCGTGAGCTGCTTGCAGGGGCCGCACCAGGGCGCCCAGAAATCCACCAGCACGGGCTGCTTGCGCGATTCCTGGATGACGTCGGCGGCGAAGGCCGCGGTCGTGGTGTCCTTGATCAGGCCGGCGCGCGCTGCGGCGGGTGCCGGGGCGTCGCCGAACTGGACGGTCGCGGCGTAACCGCCGCCCTGCGGGGCAAAGGGATTGTTGCTGTCGCTCATGTCTTCCTCGCTGCCGCCTTCCGGCCGGCGCGGCATTATTGGCCTTAAGGGCTTCTGGCCCATGTGGCGATCAGGCGCCGATTTTCAAGATAGCAGGCTCGTGGCCGGTTGCCTGCAGGAATCGCAGCATGTCGTCCGGCGCGATCGAGGTTGTGGCCTCGTTGGTCAGCGGATGCGCGTTGATCATCGTTGCGCGCATCAGCGTCTCGTCGATGACAACCCGCACTAAGCCGGCAGCGTCGTTGATGACGCCGAACAGCGTGACCGAGCCCGGCACGACGCCGAGATACTCCATCATCCGTTCGGGGTTGCCAAAAGAGACGCGGCTTGCGGCGCCGATCGTCTGGTGGATGGTCTTGAGATCGACCTCGGCATCCTCATCGACGGAGACAAGGAAAAAATTGTCCTTCTTGTCCTTGAGGAAAAGGTTCTTGGTGTGGGCGCCGGCGATCTGGCCGCGCAGTTCCTTCGATTCGGCGACCGTGTGCAGCGGAGGATGGCGTATCGTCTGCGTGCGGATCGCATGCGAATCGAGGAAGGCAAAGAGTTCGTCCTGGGTCTTTGGCATGCTCACCTGCGGCGTTGAGAGTGCTTCCGTGGCGTGCCGGATTGCCGCCGTCAAGCGTGTGGAAACCAGCACCCGAGTTTCCTGTTGCAATCATCCGGCTCTTCGGTCATAAGCCGCGCTTGCAGCACGGCTGCACGCGAGCGGGTGTAGCTCAGGGGTAGAGCACAACCTTGCCAAGGTTGGGGTCGAGGGTTCGAATCCCTTCGCCCGCTCCAAATTTTTCCCAACCATTTCCGATATTGCATCGCGACGCCGATGCGGCGTCGCCGTTACCAGCGCAGCATATAGCGGCCGCCCAGCGCACCGATCAGCGCCAGAGCTGCGATCGCCAGCGTGTACCAGGTGGCGACGAAGAGCGGCGAATCGTCGACGCAGTGCGCGGCGTAGAAGGTCGCCGCGAGAGCGCCCGCCGATATGCCAGCCATGGCGCCGGCGAGCGCCGGCCGCGTCGGCGCGCCATGCCGCAGGCCGAGCAGGAACGCGGCAAGCGGGCCCAGCCCGATCACTGGAATGAAGACCATGCAGAGCAGCGCATTGGTGCCCATCCAGCGCGTTGCCCGCAATTCGGACGGCAGCACCACGAGTTCGCCGATCACCGCGGCAGCCAGCAGCAGAGGAGCGGCGACCAGCAGCCATGTCCGGACCAGCCGGGCGCCCGGCCGTGCGATGGCGATGAGCCCCGCGAGCGCCGATGCCAGCAGGACGAGCGTCACGACGAACTTGAACAGGAAACGCGGTGTTTCCGCTGCGATCGCGAAGTCAGGTCGGGGTCCGAGCGTGGCGAAGAACACGGCAGCGGCGAATGCGACCGCGGCGAGCAAGGCCAGCAGCCAGGCGCCCGCCATCGCCTGCGGCTTGCGCGCCGCGTCGGCTGCCAGTGCGTCGATCAGCCTGCCCGTCTGCATCAGCCGGATCCAAATCTGCGCGCGATTGCCGCGAGGCCGCGATGCAGCGCAACGCGCACGGCCGTCTCCTGCATACCCAGCCGGTGCGCCGTCTCGCTGATCGAGTTGCCGTCGACGGAAATCGATTCGACCACGGCACGCTGGCCCGGCGCCAGCGTTGCCAGGGCACGCTCCACGTCGCGCGGCGATGCCGTCTCTTCTGCCTCCGGCGATGCCAGCGTGTCGGAGAAGGCGTCGACGTCGACGACCACACGCCTGCCGATGCGGCGAAAGGCGTCGATCAGCTTGAAGCGCGCAATGGCGTAGAGCCACGGCCCGACAGGCGCGTCGGTGCGCCATGTGTGTCGTTTCAGATGGATGGCGAGCAGCGTTTCCTGCACTATGTCCTCGGGATCGATGCTGCCCTGGCCTGCGCGCTTTCTCACGAAACCGCGAACCAGCGCGGCGGCGCGATGCAGAAAGTCTGCATAGGCCTTTTCGTCGCCGGCGAGGGCAGCCCGCAGCCGCCGCGAAAGCTCGGCATCGTCGCCGCCACTCACCAGGGCCGTTCTCCTGCCAATTCGCGCCTGACAGGTGCTTGTTACGTCCGCGTTGCGCAAAAGTCCAAGCCGCGCCGGCGATCGGCGGCGGGTGTATCAGCCTCGACCCGGCTGATCGTCGGACGCAGATGTCAGATCGCCTCGCCCTTGAGCAGGCGCGGCGTGTCGCCGCCGAGGCCAGAGGCCTGGCGGATGAAAAACTGCTTCAGCGCCGGTGCGCGCTCGACCAGTCCGAGGCCGACGTCGCGCAGCATGCGCAACGGGCCGAGGTCGTTGGAGAAGAGACGGTTGAGCACATCGGTGGTGGCGCCCATCTGCAGCGTGTCGAAGCGGCGCCACTGCTGGTAGCGCTCGAGCACGTCGAGCGCGCCGATGTCCTGTCCGAGCCGATCGGCCTCGACGATCGTCTCGGCGAGCGCCGCCGCATCCTTGAAGCCGAGGTTGAGGCCCTGCCCGGCGATCGGATGGATGCCATGCGCAGCGTCGCCGGCAAGCGCGATGCGCGGTCGCACGAAATCGCGCGCCAGAAGCAGGCCAAGCGGCCATGCCCGCGGTTTGTCCTCGACGTGAATCTCGCCGAGCTTCAGCCCGAAGCGACGCTCCAGCTCCACCTCGAAGAGCAGCGCATCGCCCTCAACCAGGCGGCGGGCGTCCTCGGCGCGCTCGGTCCAGACGATGGATGAACGGTTGGTGCCGTCCGGCTTCGGCGCCAGCGGCAGCATGGCGAAGGGTCCGGCGGGCAGGAAATGCTCCTCGGCGCGGCCATTGTGCGGACGCTCATGCGCGACGGTGCAGACGATGCCAGCCTGCCCGTATTCCCAGCGCACCACCTTGATGCCGGCCATGTCGCGCAGCTTCGAGTTGACGCCGTCGGCGGCGACCAGCAGGCGGGCGGAGATGGAGCCACCATCGGCGAGCGAGACATCGATGCCGGTGGGCCCGACGGCGAAACCGGCCACGGCCACGCCTTCGATCAGGGCAATGCCGAGTTCGCCGGCGCGCCTGCGCAGGGCTCCGTTCAGGGCACGGTTCTCGACCATGTGGGCGAACGGTTCGCCGGCCGCGACCTCGCCGTCGAAGGTCAGAAACACCGGCCGGGTCGGATCAGCGGTGCGCGAATCGGTGACGATCATGTCGGTGATCGCCTGCGCCTGCGGGGCGATCTCGCTCCAGACGCCGAGCTGGCCGAGCATTCGGCTGGCGGCGGCGGCGATCGCCGACGCGCGGAGGTCACGCTCCCACACCCCGGCGGGCGCGGCGTCGACGATGGCGACATTCAGGGCAGGACTGGCAGCGCGGATCGAGACGGCGACGGCGAGCCCGACATAGCCGGCTCCGGCGACCAGAACGTCGACGCGGTTGCCGCTCATTCCCGTTCCTGCCTGGCTCGCTGCCATCGGTTCTTCCCGCCGGTCCTTCCTGCTTGACTTCGCTTCCGCTTCCCCGGAAACCGGCACCGACACCAGCAAAAGGCCCTTTGAATGCCGTCAGCCATGGAAGAGTTGCTCGCCATTCTCGACCTCGAGGAGCTGGAGCACAACCTGTTCCGTGGTCGCAGTCCGAAGGATTCGCTGCGGCGAATCTATGGCGGGCAGGTGATCGCGCAGGCTCTCGTCGCGGCGCAGCGCACCGTTCCGGCCGACCGCTTCGTGCATTCGATGCACTGCTACTTCATCCTCGCCGGCGATGCGACGATCCCGGTCGTCTATCAGGTGGAGCGGCTGCGCGACGGCGGCTCGTTCACGACGCGGCGCGTCACCGCCATCCAGCGGGGGGCCGCCATCTTCTCGATGGAGACATCGTTCCAGGTCGAGGAGGACGGGTTGTCGCACCAGGTGCCGATGCCGCTCGACGTGCCGCCGCCGGAAGGGCTGCGGTCGCAGCGCGAGCTGCTTGCCGTTGCGACCCATGTGCCGGAGACGATCCGCGCGATGTGGGCGCGCGAGCGGCCGCTGGAGATCAAGCCGGTCATGGTCGAGCACTACACCAGCCGCGAGAAGCTGGCGCCGGTGCAGTACAACTGGATCCGCATGACCGGAACGGTGCCTGGCGACCGGCGCATTCAGACGGCAATGCTCGGCTACATGTCGGACATGACGCTGCTCGACACGTCGACCTTCGCGCACGGCCGGACGCTGTTCGACGCCGACATCCAGGCCGCCAGCCTCGACCATGCCATGTGGTTCCACGGCCCGCATCCCATGAATGACTGGGTGCTCTACGCGCAGGACAGCCCGTCCTCCTCGGGCTCCCGCGGATTCTCGCGCGGCCTGATCTACAGCCGCGACGGCACGCTGATCGCCTCGACGGCGCAGGAAGGCCTGATGCGCCTGCGGACAAAGCCTGAAAACTAGGCTGCCTACAATTTAGGCAATATCCCTGTTTTGCCCATAATTTGACCTTGCGTCCTGCTGCAGGTGCGAAGGCAACGGCAGCCGGCAAAGCAGAATCCGTTTCTTTCCAACAGATTAATGCCAACTCCATCCAACTGGCACGGAGCTTGAATCCCTTGCTGCAGTCTCCGGCCTGCCGGCGATGTTCGACTCACGCGGGGGACCCGCATCAGCGAAGGGTGAAACCTGATGAAGATAGTGATGGCCATCATCAAGCCGTTCAAGCTCGACGAGGTGAGAGAAGCGCTCACCAATGTCGGGATCCAGGGCCTGACCGTCACCGAGGTGAAAGGCTACGGGCGTCAGAAGGGGCATACGGAAATCTACCGCGGCGCAGAATACGCGGTGAGCTTCCTCCCCAAGATCAAGATCGAGGTCGCTGTCTCGACCGACCTGGTTGAGAAGGCAGTCGAGGCGATCACCTCGGCAGCCAAGACCGGCCAGATCGGCGACGGAAAGATATTCGTCTTCGGCATCGACCAGGCCGTGCGCATCCGCACCGGCGAAACCGACACGGACGCCCTCTAGGGGCCGTCACCTTTCAGGCATGGAGATCAATTCAATGAAGATACCCACCAGCTTTGCGCCGCTGGCGCGAACTGCCCTCGTCGGGCTCGGGCTCGTGGCCGTGGGGACGGTCGCGGCGTTCGCGCAGGACCCGGCCGCTGCGGTACCGGTTCCGGACAAGGGCGACACCACCTGGATGCTCGTATCCACCATCCTCGTCGTGGCGATGACGATTCCCGGCCTGGCGCTGTTCTACGGCGGCCTCGTCCGCTCCAAGAACATGCTGTCGGTGCTGATGCAGGTGCTGGCCGGCTTCTCGCTGCTGGCACTGCTCTGGGTGATCTACGGCTACTCGGTCGCCTTCGGCGGCGACGGCAGCTCGGCCTTCATCGGCGGCTTCGACAAGCTGTTCCTGACCGGTGTCACGCCCGACACGACCGCCGCCACCTTCTCGGAAGGCGTGGTCATTCCCGAACTCGCCTTCGTGGTGTTCCAGCTGACCTTCGCGGCGATCACACCGGCGCTGATCGTCGGCGCGGTGGCAGAGCGCATGCGCTTCGGCGCGGTGATGCTGTTCCTCGTCCTGTGGTTCACCTTCTCGTACCTGCCGCTCGCGCACATGGTGTGGGCCGGCGGCGGCCTGCTGTTCGAGATGGGCGCGCTGGACTTCGCCGGCGGCACGGTGGTTCACATCAATGCCGGCGTCGCCGGCCTGGTGGCGGCCATCATCGTCGGACCGCGAGTCGGCTTCCTGAAGGAGAACATGGCGCCGCACAACCTGACCTTCGCCTTCATCGGCGCCTGCCTGCTCTGGGTCGGCTGGTTCGGTTTCAACGCCGGTTCGAACCTCGAGGCGAACGGCCTGACCGCGCAGGCGGTGCTCAACACCATCACGGCGACGGCTGCTGCCGCGCTCGCCTGGTCGCTGGCCGAGCGCCTCGTCCGCGGCCACGCCAGCCTGCTCGGCGCGGCCTCCGGCGCGGTTGCCGGCCTCGTCGCGATCACCCCGGCGGCCGGCCTCGCCGGCACGGTCGGCGCGATCGTGCTGGGCGCCATCGCCGGCATCGTCTGCCTGTGGGCGGTGGTGTCGCTGAAGCCGATGCTGAAATACGACGACTCGCTCGACGTGTTCGGCGTGCACGGCGTCGGCGGCATCGTCGGCGCCATCGGTACGGCGATCGTCGCGGCTCCGTCACTCGGCGGTTTCGGCCCCGGCGGCGACGAGTACTCGGTCGGCGGCCAGCTCGGCACCCAGATCACTGCGGTGGCGATCGCGGTGGTGTGGTCGGCGGTCGTCTCCGTCATCGCGCTCTACATCGTCAAGGCGATCATGGGCCTGCGCGTGCCGGAAGCCGGCGAGCGCGAAGGTCTCGACATCACCTCGCACGGCGAGCGCGCCTACAACTAAGACGGATGCTCCCAATCCCGTCCGGAGGGCTTCGGCCTTCCGACCTTGGAACCCGGCTCCGGCCGGGTTCTTTTTTGCCCGACGCGCGCCGCTCACGTGGTTAATGCCCCCTTAACTCCTCGCTCCTAGTCTGCCAGCGACCGAATCCGTGGGCAGGATTCCGGCTGTTCGCCGGAGCATCGAAGACGGGCGAGAAGCATGAGTTCAGAACTGCTGGATAGGCCGCTGTCGCTGGCCGGCTCGGCGCAAGGCCTCGGAGG
>JBFXFO010000026.1:0-34094 GCA_050178915.1 Rhizobiaceae bacterium
GGCACTGGCTTCTTCTACATCCCCGGCACCGAGACCTGCATCAGGGCTTCGGGCTACGTGCGCTATCGCATGGACTTCGATTCCCGCCTGCAGTACGCCACGCACCAGGTGCGCGGCCGCCTCAACTTCGACACCCGCTCCGAGACCGAATGGGGCACGCTGCAGTCCTACCTCCGCCTGCAGAGCCAGTGGGATCCGCAGAACCAGCTGCTCCGCGTCCGCGCGCCGGTCGGCGGCGGCACGGTTGGCTGGGGCAACCTCGGCACCGACGGCCTCACCTCTATCGACCAGGCCTGGATCGCCATCGGCGGCCTGTTCATGGGCTACACCGAGTCGTTCTACGTCGACTCCCGCAGCGGCGGCGCTTCGAACCTCGGCTCGTTCAGCGATACCGGCCTGAACTACGCCAACCAGCAGCGTAACCTCATCGGCTATCGCTTCGAGAGCAACGGCTTCTTCGGTACGCTGTCGCTCGAAGACGACGGCAACTCGAACTTCATTCCGGACGTCGTCGGCAAGATCGGCTACAAGTCGGGCGCCTTCACCGTCTGGGCCAAGGCCGCCTATGACGAGGACATCGCTCCGGCTTCCGCCGCCTGGCTCGGCGCCCGCGCCGCAGGCCTGAGCAACATTGACGGCTGGTCTGCTCAGCTCGGTACGCAAATCGACTTCCCGAACATGAACGGCTCGGCGCTGCGCCTCATCGGCTGGTACTCGAGCAACGCCAACGCCTACAACGTCGGCGCGACCTGGGCTGTGACGGCATCGTACAAGCACGTCTTCTCGAAGAAGCTGTGGGCAACGGTTGGCGCGCAGTACCTCTACGACACCAACTTCGCTGCCGCCGGCCGTCCGACAGCATGGCTGGTCGAAGGTGCGATCGTCGTGACCCCGGTCAAGGACCTCGAACTGCGCGGCGAAATCTACCACAACACCGCCACGCGCGCGACGACCGGCATGGCTTGGGTTCAGCGCTCGTTCTGATCGGATCCGCAAGGTCCGGAAGGAAAACCCGGCGGGCGACCGCCGGGTTTTCTGTTTTCAGCGACAGGCGCGCGCGGGGATTGGTGTGGCTGGCGGCCGTCAGCGCGCGGCCTTTGTCTCCGCCCGGTCGATGAAGCGGGCGATTGTCTGCGGCAGCGAGCCGGTTTCCAGCAGCGGCGCGTGCCCCTGGCCCTCGACGGTTACCGCCTCGAAGTCGGTGTGATGCCGCTCCATCTCTTCGAGTGTCGCCGCCGACAGCAGGCCGGAATTGCCGCCCCGGATCGCCAGCATGGGGATCTTCGACAGGCCGATGAACTGCGGCCAGAGCGTCGGCAGCGGCTTGTTGAGGTCGACCGAGGTGACGGTGTTGATCAGGGCGGGGTCGAAATCGGGCACCGGCGTGCCGTCTTCGACGCGGTAGAGCGCCTCGACCATGCGATGCCAGTCGGCATCCTCGAGCGCGCTGAATGTCGCGCCATGCGTTGCTTTCTGGATCGCGACCGCTTCGGCGACGCTTGCCGGCTTCGGCGCGCGCTCGAGATAGGCGCGGATCGCGGCCAGCCCGGCGCCTTCGACCACCGGGCCGATGTCGTTCAGCACCACCGCCTTCAGCAGGTCCGGCCGCATCGCGGCGAGGATGTGGAGGATGAGGCCGCCGCGCGAGGTGCCGACGAAGGCGGCGCCCTCGATCCCGAGCGCGACGAGACCGGCAATGATGTCACCCGCCTCGACCAGCGGATCGTAGTTCTTCCAGTTTGGATCGTAGGCCGAGAGCCCGCGGCCGCGATAGTCGAAGCTGATCACGCGGCACGGCTTCTTCGCGCGCCCGGCAAGGTGCTGCGCCAGTGCGTGGAAGTCGCGCGCGTTGCGTGTCAGGCCGGGCAGGCAGACGACCGGCAGCGGAGCGGCATTGGCGGGCTCGTAGAGCCGGGCATGCAGCTTCAGCCCGTCAGATGCGCTGTAATAGAAGTCGGAGAAAGGCGTATCCATGCGTCAGGTCTACGCGCGGAGCAGGCGAGGGTCCAGCCCGTCAGCCCTTGCGGCCCTGCGTCAGGTCGCGGGTGATGTCGAACGTGCCGGACAGGCGCATCTTGTAGACCTGATAGTTCTCCATCACGCGCTGCACGTAGCTGCGCGTCTCCTCGAAGGGGATGCGCTCGATCCAGTCGATGACCGCGTCGAGTTCGAGTTCGCGCGGATCGCCATAACGCTTCAGCCACTGCTGCGCCCGCGTCGGGCCGGCGTTGTAGCCGGCGAAGGTGAGCACGTAGGAGCCGCGGAAGCGGCCGAGCTGGTCGCCGAGGAAGGCAGCGCCGAGCGTGGCGTTGTAGCCTGCATCCGTGGTCAGCCGCTCCTTCGAGTAGGGCAGCCCGACGCTTTTCGCCATCTGCTTGGCGGTGCCTGGCAGCAATTGCAGCAGGCCGCGTGCTCCGGCGCCGGAAACGGCGATCGGATTGAATTCGCTCTCCTGCCGCGCGATTGCGTAAGCCAGCGCCTTGCCGGCCTCGCTGGTGCGCGCCGTGGCCGGAATCGCGCCGATCGGGTGCGACAGCGCGCCGACGTCGATGCCACGGCCGGCAGCCAGCTTGCCGACGCGCAGCGCCAGCGTGTGGTCGCCGCGGCGTTCGGCCATGACGGCAAGCAGCGCGAGTTCGCCTGGACTGGTCAACTGTTGCGCCAGATCGCGGTAGAGGATGTCGGCGCGCGCCGGATAGCCAGCCTTTTCCAGCCGTGCGATCGCCATAACCGCGGCGCGCCTGGCAAAGGCATCGCGGTCGCTGTCGCTGGGGGCAGGGTAGCTGACATTGATCGTGCTGCGGCCGAGCTTCGCGGCGGCGATCTGGCCGTAGAAGCAGGTCCCGTAGTCGGCTGCCTTCGCATAGTAGTCGTCGGCCTTGCCGGTGCCGCCCGCTTCCGCCGCGCGGCCCAGCCAGTAGTAGGCCCGCGAGCGCGAGATCGGACCTTCGGCGATGGTCAGGATCTTCGCAAAATGCTCGGACGCGGCCTTTGCGTCATGCAGGCCGCGCAGCGCATACCAGCCGGCGTGGAATTCCGCGTCGGCGACGAGGGCAGGGCTTTCCGCCGCGTGCGCGGAGACCAGCTTGTAGGCGGTCGCGACGTCGCCGGCGTCGAGCAGTTCGCGCGACAGCACGCGCCGCTCGATCCACCATGCGTCCGGGTCGGCGAGTGAAGCCCGGTCGGTCGGCGCCTTCAGCATGGCCTTCGCGGCCGCGTCGAACTTTTCCTTGCGACGCAAATAGCGCGCTTCGGCGAACAGGTAGCCGGCGGAGCGCTGTGCGGCGGGCACGGCATCAAGCAGCTTGCGCGCGTTGCGCTCGCTGCGGATCACCGCGGCCCACGCCTTGGCCAGCTCCTTTGCATCGGCCATGCCCGCGACGCGGTCGGCGGCGCGGATGCGCTCGGCATAGAGCATGCGTTCCATGCGGAAGCGATGGTCGACCTTGCCGAGCAGCTTGCCGAATTCGCGCAGGATCTGCGTTTCCTGCGGCGTCTCGAGCTTCGCGGTGCGCCAGAACGGCGCGATCACATCCGCGGCCTTCCTCTTCTCGTCCAGCGAAACATAAGCGCGGGTGAGCACGACGACGCCTTCATACGTGCGCGGCTGCGTCGCGCCGAGCTTCCTGACGACCTCGTCGGCCGGCGGCTGCTCGCGATAGATCGCGCGCTCGGCATTGTTGCTGAGCGTGATCGCGCCTGGCCACTCGGACAACTCTTTTGCCGTGGCGGCGATCTCGTCGCTCGGAAGCCTGTCGCCGCCGCCGAGCGCGATTGCCCAGGCGAGGATCTGGCGATCGAGCGAATCGGCGGGCAGGGCGTCACGCACCTTGCGAGCGCCGGCGATGTCGCCGCTGGCGACGGCGTCGAGCCCGGTGCGCAGTCTGGTGATCGATCCGACGGACAGCGCCGCGGCATCGACGAAAGCCACCGCCGAGGCCGGGATGCTGCCGGTCGTCATCTCGTCGAGCGCCGGCGCGATTGCCTCGGGTGCGACGGTCGCGGCCAGCGCCGGGCGCGGCTGCGTGACCGGCGCACCAATCAGCTTCGGCCCGCCCAGTGCTATGAACGGGACGACAACCAGACCCGCCGCCGTGGCGGCGAGCGCGATCTTTGTCTTCAGGGGTATGCCGCTACGTTTCAAGGCTTCCAGTCGCTCAGTCTATCACAAGCCCGCAGGCATGAAAGTTACGCATGCAGGGTGAAGGGGCCGTAAATGCGGCATTAACCACGCGACGGCGTCGCAGGCAGTGTCGCAATGATTGCTGGACCAGCCGGCGGCGCTATGGTGCGACATCGGCCTTTCGGCTACAAAGCCCGCGAAATCCGGGCTTTGGCCCAAGACACAGAGGAAGGAAGACATGCTGAGAGGCTCCCTGACCGCGCTCGTGACGCCGTTCGACCAGGACGGGCGCTTCGACGCGAAAGCCTTTCGCGCCTTCCTGGAATGGCAGATCGGCGAGGGCACGCATGGCTTCGTTCCGGTCGGCACGACGGGCGAATCGCCGACGCTGACGCATGACGAGCACCGCGAGGTGGTGAAGACCTGCATCGAGGTGGCGAAGGGCCGTGTGCCGGTCGTCGCCGGCGCTGGATCCAACAACACGGAAGAGGCGGTCGGGCTGGTGAAGTTCGCCGAGAGCGCCGGCGCCGATGCCGTGCTGGTCGTGACGCCCTACTACAACCGGCCGACGCAGCGCGGCCTCTACGCGCATTTCGCCGCTGTCGCCAAGGCGACCACTCTGCCTGTGATCATTTACAACATCCCGCCGCGCTCGGTGATCGACATGAGCCCGGAGACGATGGGCAGGCTGGCGAACGACTTCAAGAACATTGCCGGCGTGAAGGATGCCACCGGCAAGATCGAGCGCGTCTCCGAACAGCGCATCACCTGCGGCAAGGATTTCGTCCAGCTTTCCGGCGAGGATGCCTCGGCGCTCGGCTTCAATGCGCATGGCGGCCTCGGCGCCATTTCCGTGACCTCCAACGTCGCCCCGCGGCTGTGCTCCGAATTCCAGGAAGCGAGCCTCGCCGGCGACGGAAACAAGGCGCTCGAACTGCAGGATCGCCTGATGCCGCTGCACAAGGCGCTGTTCGTCGAGCCCGGTCTGTGCGGCGCCAAATATGCGCTGTCCAAGCTCGGCCGCGTGCAGAACGTCGTGCGCTCGCCGCTGGTGACGATCGAGGAGTCCACGCAGCGCGGCATCGACGCCGCCATGCAGAAGGCGGGCTTGATCAACTAGCCGCGCGGCCATAAGTCCGGGCGATGAGCCAGGGCAAGAAATCCGACCCCAACAACAAGATCGCCGCGGAAAACCGCAAGGCGCGCTTTTCCTATGAGGTCATCGACACGCTCGAGGCCGGCCTGGTGCTGACCGGCACCGAGGTGAAGTCGCTGCGCGGCGGTCACGCCAACATCCAGGAAAGCTATGCCTCGGTCGAGGGCGGCGAGATCTGGCTGATCAACTCGTATCTGCCGGAATACCTGCAGGGAAACCGCTTCAATCACGAGCCGCGCCGCAGGCGCAAGCTGCTCGTCTCGAAACGCCAGATGGCGAAGCTCGCACAAAGCGTCGAGCGCGAAGGCATGACCATGGTGCCGCTGAAGATCTACTTCAACGACCAGGGCCGGGCGAAGCTGCTGCTGGCTGTGGCGCGCGGCAAGAACGCCGCCGACAAGCGCCAGACCGAGCGTGATCGCGACTGGTCGCGTGAAAAGGGCCGGCTGCTGCGCGACCGGGGCTAGCCGGCTCGGTCGACCTTCTCGGCGAGCCACGTCTTGATGAGCGACTGGTACGGTACGTCGCGCTTGTTCGCGGCGACCTTGATGCGTTCCAGCAAGGAGACCGGAAGCCGTAGAGAGATCGACGTGGTCGATGGCTTCAGATTCGGCAGCCGCACCCGTTCGGCCTTGTTCCAGTCGATGTAGTCAGCCGATTCTGCCTTCTCCCAGAACGCGCGTTCGGAAGCCTCATCCTCGAACACCGGCACCGTCTTAAGCTTGCTGGTCATAGTAGGCCCGTTCCTTACGATGCATGTCTCGCGCCGAGATGACTCTGATCAATGTACCGGCAGCTCTCAGCGTGAACGTGATATGCAATTGCCGTCCGCCTTGCGTTCTGCCCAGGGCGTGAAACCGTCCTTCCGAGACGCTGTGCCGTTCATCCGAAGCGACAACCAGCGGCTCGTTGAAAAACACCTGCTCCGCTTCGCTCTGCTCGACGGAATGCTTGTCCGCACTCTTGCGGCTGTTGCCGTCATCCCAGTCGAAACCTTCGATCCGGCTCCAGTCGATCATGGATGTATATGATGATAATATACGAAAAAGTCTAGCCTGCTGTATCCGACAGCACCTCCGTCACGCCGGCGAACACCGCCTCGAACATCGCCGTGGTCAGCACACCCGTGTTCGTGTTGTAGCGCGAGCAGTGGTAGCTGGAAGCGAGCGTCAGCCGGTCGAGCGCGTATCGCGCGCCATGCTTGAACGGGTAGGCCGCAACGCGCTGGCCGAGCGCCTTCACCGTCGACTGGTGGGCGATGGCGCCGAGCGTGACGATCGCCCTGAGATTGGGGAACCGCGTCAGCGAGGGCGACAGGAACTGGCGGCAGGTGCCGATCTCCGCCGGCGTCGGCTTGTTCTCCGGCGGCACGCAGCGCACGGCATTGGTGATGGCCGTGCCGATCAGATGCAACCCGTCGTCCGGCCGCGCCTGGTACACGCCACGCGCGAAACCGAACTTGGCCAGCGTTGAATAGAGCAGGTCGCCCGCATAATCGCCGGTGAACGGTCGGCCGGTGCGGTTGGCGCCTCGCAGGCCGGGTGCCAGGCCGACGATCAGCAGCCTGACCGACGCGTCGCCTTCCGGCGGCAGGAAGGTCGGCACCGGCGCATTGAACCAGGAGGGTTCGCGCTCGCGCCAGCCGGCGATGAAGCCGTGCAGGCGGGGGCAATGGTCACAGTCACGCGAAGGTTCGGGCGGCAGGTCGAGCGGCATTCGCCGTTGCTAGGCCGGAACCCTGCGGCCCATCAACTAGAAATCGTCGTCCACCTCCGCTGGCGCCGGTTCGACGCGGCGCGGCGGACGCTCGGACGGATCGCGGCCGATATCGGCCTTCAGCGTCATCAGGTCGATGAAATGGTCCGCCTGCCGGCGCAGGTCATCGGAGATCATTGGCGGCTGCGACGCCATGGTCGAGACCACGCTCACCTTGCGCCCGCGCCGCTGCAGCGCTTCCACCAGCGTGCGAAAATCGCCATCGCCGGAAAACAGCACGAAGTGATCGACCGCTTCGCCGTAGGCGAGCTCCATCGCGTCGATGGTCAGCTCGATGTCCATGTTGCCCTTGATCTTGCGGCGGCCGGTCGCGTCGGTGAACTCCTTCGCCGGCTTGGTCACCACCTTGTAGCCATTGTAGTCCAGCCAATCGATCAGCGGCCGGATCGAGGAGTATTCCTGATCCTCGACGAGCGCGGTGTAGTAATAGGCGCGCAGCAGGTAGCCGCGTTTCTGGAAGGAGGAGAGCAGCTTGCGGTAGTCGATGTCGAAGCCAAGCGCCCGCGAGGTGGCGTAGAGGTTGGCGCCATCGATGAAGAGAGCAATCTTCTCGCGTGGATCGAACATGGCAAAATCCTTCGAGGCAATATGCTGGGGCACCGGGATGCCGTTCAAAACAGGCTATTTTCGCGAAATAGCGCTGCAAACATGTCATTCCAAGGTTGGCGCCTTGGGGGACAAGAAAATTTGATTGATTTGCCGGCGCCCCGCGAGCGCCCGCATGCGATGCTTGTATTTTGCGGCCTTACGCGATAAGGAGCGCGCAAATCTTTCCAGACATCCATGCGCATGAAAGGGGCATCCGATGGCCCGCGTCACAGTTGAAGATTGCATCGACAAGGTTGAGAACCGCTTCGAGCTGGTGCTCCTCGCCTCGCACCGCGCCCGCCAGATTTCGCAGGGCGGCCAGATCACCGTTCCGCGCGACAACGACAAGAACCCGGTCGTAGCGCTGCGCGAGATCGCCGACGAGACGCTCTCGCCCGAGGATTTGAAGGAAAACCTCATCCACGCGCTGCAGAAGCACGTCGAAGTGGACGAGCCGGAGGCAGACGGCGCCGCCATTGCCGACCAGACCGCTCCGGCCGCCAGCGCCGACGAGGACCGTCCGGACGACAACATCACCTTCGACCGCATGTCGGAAGAAGAGCTGCTCGCCGGCATCGAGGGTCTCGTCGCACCGGAAAAGTCGGACGACTACTAAGACGGCCGGGCGTCAGAAACGCCCTTCCGCGACAAGCGTTTGCTAGCTATCTGTGACATGCGCCGCGTCTGCCGATGCGGCGCATGTTCCTTTTTGATGCGAAGCTTACCGTCGATGTCGGCGCGTTCTCAGATAACCAAGCGGCCTCTGCGCTGCCTCACCGGAGATCGACTGCCATGATGCGGCAGTACGAGCTGGTCGAGCGCGTGCAGCGCTACAAGCCCGAGGTCAACGAGGCCCTCCTCAACAAGGCGTATGTCTACGCCATGCAGAAGCACGGGCATCAGAAGCGTGCTTCCGGGGACCCTTACTTCTCGCATCCGCTCGAAGTCGCCGCGATCCTGACCGACATGCACATGGACGAGGCGACGATCGCCGTCGCCCTGCTGCATGACACGATCGAGGACACCTCGGCGACGCGCGACGAGATCGACGACCTCTTCGGCCCGGAGTTCGGCAAGCTGGTCGAGGGGCTGACGAAGATCCGCAAGCTCGACCTCGTCTCAAAGAAGGCGGAGCAGGCCGAGAACCTGCGCAAGCTGCTGCTCGCGATCTCCGAAGACGTGCGCGTGCTGATGGTCAAGCTTGCCGACCGCCTGCACAACATGCGCACGCTCGACCACATGCGCGAGGACAAGCGCCTGCGCATCGCCGAGGAGACGATGGAGATCTACGCGCCGCTCGCCGGGCGCATGGGCATGCAGGACATGCGCGAGGAGCTTGAGGAACTCGCCTTCCGCTACATCAATCCGGAAGCGCACCGCACCGTTACCGAGCGCATGTCGGAAACATTCCAGCGCAACCGCGGCGTCATCTCCGAGATCGAGAAGGCGCTGTCGGCGCTGGTCGTGAAGTTCGACATCAAGGCGGAGGTGAAGAGCCGGCAGAAGAAGCCGTGGTCGGTGTTCCGCAAGATGGAGGCGAAGGCGCTGTCGTTTGAGCAGCTCTCCGACCTCTACGGTTTCCGCGTCGTCGTGCAGGACATCGAGGATTGCTACCGCGCGCTGGGCGCCATCCACACCACCTGGTCGATGGTGCCCGGGCGCTTCAAGGACTACATCTCGACGCCGAAGCAGAACGGCTATCAGTCGATCCACACCACCATCGTCGGGCCGTCGCGGCAGCGCGTGGAGCTGCAGATCCGCACGCACGAGATGAACAGCGTCGCCGAATACGGCGTCGCCGCACATTCGCTCTACAAGGACAGCAAGCCGAACGGCGCCGGCAAGCCGCGCAGCGAGAGCGATGCCTATGCCTGGCTGCGCCGCACGATCGAGCAGATCGGCGAAGGCGACAGCCCTGAGGATTTCCTCGAAAACACCAAGCTCGAACTGTTCCAGGACCAGGTCTTCTGCTTCACGCCGAAGGGCATGCTGATCGCGCTGCCGAAGGGCGCCACGCCGATCGACTTCGCCTACGCCGTCCACACCGACGTCGGCGACACCTGCGTCGGCGCCAAGGTCAACGGCCGCGTCATGCCGCTGATGACGGAACTGAAGAATGGCGACGAGGTCGAGATCCTGCGTTCCAAGGCGCAGGTGCCGCCTGCTGCGTGGGAAGCGATCGTCGTCACCGGCAAGGCACGCGCAGCGATCCGCCGCGCCACGCGCATGGCGATCCGCAAGCAGTATTCCGGCCTCGGCGCGCGCATCCTCGAACGCGCCTTCGAGCGGGTCGGCAAAAGCTTTGCGAAGGACAAGCTGAAGCCGGTACTGCACCGGCTGGCGCGCAAGGACGTCGAGGACGTGCTGGCCTCGGTCGGACGCGGCGAACTGTCGTCGATCGACGTGATGCGGGCGGTCTACCCCGATTTTAAGGAAGAGCGCGCCGTCTCGGCGGGCGCTTCCAAGCCGCGCGAGGAAGGCTGGGTCAACCTGCGCAACGCCGCCGGCATGCTCTTCCAGATCCCGCGCAATGCCGGCACCGGCCGCAAGGCCGGCCGTGGCAGCGGCGGCGGGGTGCCGATCCGCGGCGTGCAGGGCGATCTTCCCGTGCGTTTCGCGCCGGAAGGGGCGGTGCCGGGCGACCGCATCGTCGGCATCATGCAGCCGGGCGCCGGCATCACCATCTATCCGATTCAGTCGCCGGCGCTGACCGCCTTCGACGACCAGCCCGACCGCTGGATCGATGTGCGATGGGACATCGACGACACGTCGAAGGAGCGCTTTCCGGCGCGCATATCGGTGACGGCGATCAATGCGCCGGGCTCGCTCGCCGACATCGCCGGCGTGATCGCTTCCAACGACGCCAACATCCACAATCTGAACATGGTGCGCACGGCGCCCGACTTCACCGAGATGGTGTTCGACCTCGAAGTCTGGGACCTGAAACACCTGAACCGGCTGCTGTCGCAGCTGAAGGAAAATTCCAGCGTGAGCGAGGCGAGGCGGGTGAATGGCTGACGAGAGCCAGACGGATACACACATGACGACGGCGGACGTGCTGGACATCTTCCGCGAGGCGGGTGCGGTGCTCGAAGGGCACTTCATCCTGACCTCCGGCCTGCGCAGCCCGGTCTTCCTGCAGAAGGCGCGCGTGTTCATGCATGCCGACAAGACGGAGAGGCTCTGCCGGGCGCTCGCCGCGCGCATTCGCGCGGAGGTTCCCGGCCGCATCGACTACGTTGTAGGCCCCGCCGTCGGTGGCCTGATTCCCGCTTACGAGACGTCGCGTCATCTCGCTGTACCGGCCATCTGGGTCGAGCGTGAGGGGGGTGTCTTCCGCCTGCGTCGTTTCGAGATCGAGAAGGGCGCGCGCGTCGTCATCGTCGAGGACATCGTCACCACCGGCCTGTCGATCCGTGAGACCGTCGACTGCATGCGCGGGCTCGGCGCTGAAGTCGCCGCCGCGGCGTGCATCATCGACCGCTCGGCCGGAAAGGCCGATGTCGGCGTGCCGCTGGTGGCATTGGCCGAGTATGAAGTGCCGGCCTATGCGGCCGACGCGCTGCCGCCGGAACTGGCGGCCATCCCGCCGGTCAAGCCCGGCAGCCGCAACATCTAGCTTTCGCGATCCGGCACTGCCTCGAAATACGATGCGCCCCGACGGAGGACCGGCGAGGCGCAGCGCATTATTTTGACAGGAGTATTACACCGCGGCAGTCTTGCGGTGTACCGTCACACTACGGCCGGGGCGACGTTCCGTCAACAGTCCTAAGCTATTGAAAGAACACGTACATCCGAAAAAGGTGAAATGAAGCCGGCTGACGATTGCACGGCCTCGTAGGCGGCGTCGATCACGGCGAGTTTCTGCGCCTGCGCCATGATGTACTCGCTGCGGAAGCCGCGCGAGACCCACATCGTCGAGCGGCCGCGCTTGCCCACCCAGCCGATGCTGCCCATCGCCTCGGCCTCGCGCAGCTTGCGCGTCAGATGCGAGCGCGACAGCTTCAGCCACGCGGCCATGTCGGCGATCGACAGCACGCTTGTCGGGATGCGCTCGACATCGGGCGCAGTCGGCGCGATGCCGGAGATGAGCCAGTCCATCACGACGCCGCCATTGTTGAGCCAGGTGAAGAGCGAGAACGTCCGCTGCGGTTCGCGGATCGGCTGCGAGGTGAGCAGGCCGACGGCGATGTGCGGCTCCATCGCGCCCAGTGTCACGCCGCCATCCATGTAGGTGGCGAAGCGGCCGCCATTGTCGAGCGCGTCCAGCGTCGCCAGATGCGCCATCATCCAGCCGTGCAGCGCTTCGATGCTTTCCTGTGATGGCTGCATCGGACGCACGCGCCGGTCGATCCCGCCGGGCAGATAGTCGATGTAGCCGTAGTTCAGCATTTCCTTGAGGAAGGCGTCGGCGGTGTTGCGGCTGCCGACGGCGTAGGTGCGGATGACGTCGAAGAAGCGCGCCGCACTGAAACCCGAGCGCTCGTCATTGGGATCGCGGGCGAAGTGCAGTCCGAGTGCCGCGTGCGCCATCAGCCAGCGCTGCTGCGTCGCGAAAACCGAGGAAAGCCGGGGTTTGGCCGAATAGGCCTTGAGCAGCGTTTCGGACTGCGCCCGCATGATCTCATGCGTCAGGGGATGTCCCGCAATCTGCTCGGCCGAGAGTGGCATCCGGCGCGCTTCCTCCCCCAACCCTACCCCAGACTGTGTCCACCCCGCATGCTGTGCGGCCGGATCATCGAGTGCTATCATGTTCAGGACTCGACTCCAGTAAAATATCGGTGCCCTGCGGCAGGACCATCAGAAGGCGTCGCATTAGGACTATTTCATGATCCTCGGCATCGGCAGCGACGTTATCGACATCCGCCGCATCGAAAAGTCTCTGGCGCGCCATGGCGAGCGCTTCGTGGCGCGCATCTTCACCGAGGTCGAGCGGGCGCGCTCCGAGCGCCGGGCCGCGCGCTCCGCCTCCTATGCCAAGCGATTCGCCGCCAAGGAGGCCTGCGCCAAGGCGCTGGGCTCCGGCATCGCCGAAGGCGTGTTCTGGCGCGACATGGGCGTCGTGAACCTGCCCAGCGGCCGCCCGACGATGCACCTGACCGGCGGCGCCGCCGAGCGGCTGGAGCGCATGCTGCCGCCCGGACACAGGGCGGTGATCCACCTGACCATCACCGATGATTTCCCGATCGCGCAGGCCTATGTGATCATCGAAGCGCTGCCGGTAGGCTGAGCGTCGGGTCACAAGCACGGAACCCCGGCGTTGCCCGCCGCCCCGCAAGCCGATAAGACGGGCGCCGGAAATTCGAGGACGAAATGAGCGTGGCTGAGAAGACAGAGAAAAAGAAGGGCGGACTTGGCGAGACCATCAACGTCATCGTCCAGGCGCTGCTCCTCGCGCTCGTGATCCGCACGCTGCTGTTCCAGCCCTTTTCGATCCCGTCAGGCTCGATGCGCCCGACGCTGCTGGAAGGCGATTACCTGTTCGTGACGAAGTGGGCCTATGGTTATTCGCGTTACTCGCTGCCCTTCTCGCCCGACATCTTCTCCGGCCGCATCTGGGAGGGCAAGCCGGAGCGCGGCGACGTGGTCGTTTTCAAGTTCCCGCCGAACCCGGCCCTCGACTACATCAAGCGCGTGATCGGCCTGCCCGGCGACAGGATCCAGATGCGCGAAGGCCAGCTCTTCATCAATGGGGTCGCCGTGCGCCGCGAGAAGACCGGCACCATCGACAATCCCGACATCACCGAGCAGCCGGACCCTGTCGACGTCTACCGCGAGTATCTCCCGAGCGGCGCCAACAACGAGAAGACGGTCGAGTACGACACGCTCGACCTGACGGCGAACGGTGTCGGCGACAACACGAAGGAATTCGTGGTGCCGGCCGGCCACTATTTCATGATGGGCGACAACCGCGACAACTCCACCGACAGCCGCTTCTCGGTCGGCTACGTGCCGGAGGAGAACCTCGTCGGCCGCGCCAACATCATCTTCTTCTCCATCGCCGGCGGCGCCAGCCCGCTGGAGATCTGGAACTGGCCGTCGCTGATGCGCACCGACCGCCTCTTCAACATGGTCCGCTAGGACCCTTGCCCGGACATGCAGACGTCGCGAGCCTCACGACCCGCAGCCGGCCAGGGCCGGCTGCCGCGATGAGCCGCAAGCGACCCGCCGGCGAACTGCTCGCCGCCGAACTGGCGACCCGCACCGGCCACAGCTTCGCAGACATCGCGCTGGCGCAGACGGCGCTGACGCACTCCAGCGCGCCGGGCGCCAAGCTCAACAACGAGCGGCTGGAGTTCCTCGGCGACCGCGTGCTCGGGCTTGTGCTCACCGAGATGCTCTATTCGGCCTTTCCGGACGCCCCGCAGGGCGAACTGGCGGTGCGCCTGTCGCTGCTGGCCAGCGGCGAGACCTGCGCTGCCGTGGCGCTCGAACTCGGCCTCGACGGGCTGGTGCGCACCGATGCCGGCCTGCGCGGGCACAAGGGACAGAAGACGCGCAACGTGCTGGCCGATGCGGTCGAGGCGCTGATCGCCGCGATCTACATCGACGGCGGCATGCCGGCGGCGCGACGCTTCGTGCTCGGCTGCTGGGAGGATCGCGCCAGGGCGCTGTCGCGGACTCCGCGCGATGCCAAGACCGAATTGCAGGAATGGGCGGTGCGGCAGGACGGCGCGCGCCCTGTTTACGCCATCGAAAAGCGCGACGGTCCTGACCACGATCCCGTTTTCACCGTGGTGGTGAACGTGCCGGGTTTTGCAGAGGCCCGCGCCACTGGCCGTTCCAAGCAGGCCGCCGAGCGCGCCGCGGCGACGGTGTTCCTGACGCGCGAAGACGTATGGGCCGGGGAAGCGGAAGAATGACCGAGGCAAACGTTCCCACCCGTTCCGGTTTCGTGGCGCTGATTGGCGCGCCGAACGCCGGCAAGTCCACCCTGCTCAACCGCCTTGTCGGCGCAAAGGTGTCGATCGTCACCCACAAGGTGCAGACGACGCGCTCGCTGGTGCGCGGCATCGTCATTCGCGGCCCGGCACAGATCGTGTTCGTCGATACGCCCGGCATCTTCAAGCCGCGCCGGCGGCTCGACCGCGCCATGGTGACAACCGCTTGGGGGGGCGCCAAGGACGCCGACCTGATCCTCGTGCTGATCGACGCCGAGCGTGGCATCCGCGGCGACGCGGCGAACATTCTCGACGGGCTGAAGGACGTGCGCCAGCCGAAGATCCTGGTGTTGAACAAGGTCGACCGCGTGAAGCCGGAGGCTCTGCTCGGCCTGACCGCAGAGGCGAACGAGCGCGCCGCGTTCGATCGGACCTTCATGATCTCCGCCCTGACCGGCTCCGGCTGCGACGACCTGCTCGACCATCTCGCGGCAGCCCTGCCGGAAGGGCCGTGGTACTATCCGGAGGACCAGATCTCCGACCTGCCGATGCGCCAGCTCGCGGCCGAGATCACGCGCGAGAAGCTCTATCTGCGGCTGCACGAGGAGCTTCCTTATTCCTCGCATGTCGAGACCGAGCGGTGGGAAGAGAAGCCGGATGGATCGGTGCGCGTCGAGCAGGTGATCTTCGTCGAGCGCGACAGCCAGAAGGGCATCGTGCTCGGCCATCGCGGACAGGTGCTCAAGGCGATCGGCGAGGCATCGCGCCGGGAGATCGGGGCGATCCTCGAACAGAAGGTGCATCTCTTCCTGTTCGTGAAGGTGCGCGAGAACTGGGGTGACGACCCCGAGCGCTACCGCGACATGGGACTGGAGTTCCCGCAATAGCGGAGATCATGGACGAGGCGCCGGAACGGTTCGTCGTCGAGAATCTGCGCCTCGTGGATGTTCCCGCCGTGCCGGGCATCAAGCTCTACACCGCGCATCCCGCCAGCGGCCTCTACCGGCTGAAGCGCTCGCCCTACTGGGCGTTTCCATGGGCGGGCGGACTTGCACTGGCGCGGCACGTGCAGGCGCAGCCGCACCAGATGGCGGGCCGCCACATCCTCGATCTCGGCGCGGGTGGCGGCGTTGTCGCCATCGCAGCGGCGAAGGCGGGGGCGGCAGGCGTGCTTGCAGCCGAGATCGACCCGCATGCCATCGCCGCATTGCGCCTCAATGCCGAAGCGAACGGCGTCGAAATCTCCATACTCTCCGAGGACCTGCTTGGCGGCGAACCGCCACCGGTCGATCTCGTGCTGGTCGGGGACCTCTTCTACACTCCGACGCTTGCCCGACGGGTCGCGAATTTCCTCGACCGCTGCCGTGCTGCCGGCATCGATGTCCTCGTCGGCGACCCCGGTCGCGGACCTTTGCCGCTGGACCGGCTGACGCTGCTTGCCGAGTATGACGTGCCGGATTTCGGCGGCGGCAGCGGTGCGCGGGGAGGCGTCTATGGCTACGGATGACTGGCCGCATCCATCGTGGCAGGCCTTCAGGCATCTGGTGATCGGGCGCGACTATCGCGTCGTGCAGGCATTCCGGGATTTCGACGGCCAGGCCCACGATGTCGGCGAGGCGTGGACGTTCCATGGTCACAGCTTCCTGCCCTATGACGACGGGCTGTCGCTGTTTGTCGTGCAGGACGGGAGACAGCGCCAGATCCGCATGCGCTGGGCGGACGAGGATCAGGGGCCGATCGTCGATGCGCTGCATGCCTACATCCAGCCGCTTACTTGATTTCGCCGCGCTGATCGCTCACCTCTGACGGCATGGAATGGCGTGACGAGGGAATCATCCTTGGCACCCGCCGGCATGGCGAGACCAGCGCCATTCTGGAGGTGATGACGCGCGCGCACGGCCGACATCTCGGACTGGTGCGCGGCGGCCGCTCGCGCAAACAGCAGCCGGTGTTGCAGGCAGGCAACCGTGTCGACCTGATCTGGCGCGCCCGGCTGGACGAGCATCTGGGCACCTTCCAGGCCGAGGCAATCGAGCTCAACGCCGCCCGCCTCTTCGATCAGGCGGTTTCCGTCTACGGGCTGCAGACGCTTGCCGCGCATCTGCGCCTGCTTCCCGAGCGCGACCCGCATGCCGGCCTCTACGAGGCGCTGGCGCTGATGATCGCGCACCTGGAGGAGCCGGCTTCGGCGGCCGAACTCGTGGTGCGCTTCGAACTGCTGCTGCTCGACGAACTCGGCTTCGGCCTCGACCTGTCGCGCTGCGCCGCCACCGGCGGGCGGGAAAACCTCGCCTATGTTTCGCCCAAGACCGGCCGCGCCGTGTCGCGGGACGCGGGCGCCGAATGGGCCGACCGCATGCTGGCGCTGCCTGGCTTCCTGTCGCGCACGGACGCGATGCGCGCGCCGCCCGCCGACATCGACGCGGCCTACCGGCTCACCGGCTTCTTCCTGTCGCGTCATGTCTACGAACCGCGCGGAATGAACGAACCGGAGGCGCGCGGAGGGTTCGTCTCGGCGCTGCGCCGCGCGCTCGCACTACCTGAGGGGGAAGACGCCGCATGAGCGCAGTCGAGCTTTATCCTGGCCTTGTCTCGCCGCTCGGCCTCGGCACCATCCCGCTCGGCGACCTGCAGCTGTATTCCGGCCTCGAACTCCTGCAGCGCATCATCGACGGGCTCTATCCGGCGCCGCCGATCGGCGCGCAGCTGAGCTATGGCCTGACCGAAGTGGGCGAGGGCAGGGCGGTCTTTCGTGGCGTGCCGAGCGAAAAATACCTCAATCCGCTGGGAAGCGTGCATGGCGGCTGGGCGGCGACGCTGCTCGATTCCGCGCTCGCCTGCGCCGTGCAGACGCTGCTGGCGAAGGGCGAGGCCTACACCACCGTCGAGTTCAAGGTGAACCTGACGCGGCCGATCACGCCGAAGACCGGCGACGTTGTGTGCGAGGGCAAGGTCATCCACAAGGGCCGCACGCTCGCCGTGTCCGAGGCGACGCTGAAGGACAAGGATGGACGGCTCCTCGCCTTCGGCACCGAGACCTGTTCCATTTTCCCCGCCACCAACCTGATCCGCTAGCCGACGAGGATACATGGATTCCGACTACGGCTGGGTGCTGGTCCTGATCGTGCTGGTCGCGGCCGGAGCGATGGTCTGGCAGCATCTGCGGCTCGGCCGCATCGAGGCTGAGCTGCGCGGGCTGCGCGCTGCGCTGTCGTCTGGGGCTCCGGCTCCCGTGCAGGCGGTTGAGACGGTCGCCGCGGTGCCAGCCACGCCGCCGGTAGCGCGGGAGGCGGCAGCGGCCGTCGCCGCGCCCGTGGTCGTAGCGACACCCGCACTGCCGGAGCCGGTCGCGCCGACGGTCCCTTCAACGCCGGTTCAGCCGCCGCCGATGGCGGCGCTGCCACCGCACGCCACGCTCGCCGAGGTGCTGATGGCGGAACGCGCCGCCGCTCGCGCGGCCGAGCACGTCGCGCCGAAGTCAGCACCTTCGCCGCGCGCGACCGGCCGCGACGTCGAGACCGCGCTCGGCTCGCGCTGGGCGGTCTGGGTTGGCGGCGTCGCACTGGCGCTCGGCGCCATTTTCCTCATCCGTTACACGATCGAGGTCGGCATATTCGGCCCGCGCCTGCGCCTGATGCTTGCCGCCATCTTCGGCGCGCTGCTGATCGCGGCTGGCGAATGGCTGCGCCGCCGTCGCGGCTTCCGCGTCCCGATCGACGGGCTGAACAACGCCTATGTGCCGGCGATCCTGACCGCCGCCGGCGCCTTCGCGCTGTTCGGCTCGGCCTACGCGGCGCACGCCGTCTACGGCTACATCGGCCCGGTCCCGGCCTTCATCCTGCTCGGCCTGATCGGCCTCGTCACCATCACATCCGCGCTTCTGCACGGCCAGGCGCTGGCCGGGCTCGGCGTGGTCGGCTCCTACCTGACCCCGGCACTGGTCGCGACCGAAACGCCCGATGCGTGGACGCTGTTCGTCTACCTTGCCGTGGTGCTCACCGCGGCGGCATTTATCGCGCGCATCCGCCGCTGGCCGTTGCTCATGGCCGCCGCGCTGGCCGGGCCGGGCATCTGGTGCCTGCTCTATGTGACGACCGCCGCGCCGCCGGACCTGAACGCAGTGCTCTTCATGCATGCCGCGATCTTCGCGGTGCTGGCGCGGGTGTGGCTGCGCGACATCGATACCGATGTCGACGGCGTCAGCATCATGCCGGCTGCGCTGACCGCTTTCATCGCCGTCGTGATGGCGATGAACGAGCCGATCATCGCGGTGGGCGGTCCACGCTACGCCGCCATCCTCAGTGTGGCGATGCTGGCGGTCGCTGCGTGGAAAAAGGCGGCAATACCCCTGCTTTTTGGCGCCGTTGTAACGTGCATTATAACGCAGCTTCGGGTCGGCCTGTCAGGCGAGTTTCACTTCCGGCTGCTTGGCGATACGGTCGACATCCAGGGCCTGCCGGCGCTGCAGGTCGCCGGCGATCTGTGGCTCAACGCCAGCGTCGCCGCCATCTTTGCGCTGGTCGGCCTCTGGAGCGCAAGCCGCCACGCCCGCGAAGGCGGGTTCCGGCCGACCTCCTGGGCGGCGAGCGCGGCGCTGCTGCCGCTCGTCGTGCTGTTCTGCAACTGGGTCGCGTTCGGCAATCTCGACATCGACCCGCCGCGCGCCGCCGTCGCTTTCGCGCTGGCGTTGGTGTTCATCGCCGGGGCGGAGTGGATCGCGCGGGCCGAGACGCCGCCGCATGCCGGCGGCAGCGCCGTATCGATGGTGCTTGGCGCCGCAGCTCTGGCGCTGGCGATTGGCTGGACGCTGGCCTTCAAGCCCGGCACGACATCGGTGCTGATGGCGATGACCGGCGGGCTTGCCGCCCTGGCGACCCGCTGGCGGCCTTGGCCGATCCTCGGCTGGCTAAGCGTGGCGTCGGTATTCCTGATGCTGGCGCGCGTGCTGATCGATCCGACGATCGTCGGGGTCGAGAACCTCTCCACCACGCCCGTCTTCAACGAGATGCTGGCGGGCTATGGCCTGCCGGCGCTGTTCTTCGGCCTCGCCGCCCGGCAGCTGGCGCGCACGACCGGAGGTACGCCGCGGCATGCCATGGAGGTCGCGGCGGTCCTGTTCGTGCTGCTCGCCATCGCCATGCTGGTGCGGCATGCGCTGCATGGCGGCGATCTCTACGCCGCAGCGCTCGGCCTCGACGAGCAGGCGATCTACACGCTGGTCGCCATCGGTGCCGCGGCTCTGCTTGTCGCACTCGACGGTCGTTCTGCAAGCCCGGTCTGGCACGGCGGCTCGATCGTGCTCGGCGTCGCCGCGAAGCTGATGCTGGTGCTCATGCACTTCCTGCTGCTCAACCCGCTCTACAGCGAGGAGACGACCGGGCCGAACGGGGTCTTCAACCTGCTGCTGCTCGGCTATCTGCTGCCGGCGATCGGCATGGGCGGGCTGGCGCTCTACGCCCGCCACAGGCGGCCCTACTGGTATGTCGCCTCGCTGGCGCTGGTGGCTGCGGCATCTGCCGTCATCTACTTCTCGCTCGCCATGCGCAGGCTGTTCGTGGGCGAGGTGGTCGGTCTCTGGCAGGGCATGAGCCAGCTGGAGACCTACAGCTATTCGGCGCTGTGGCTGGTGCTTGGCGTGCTGCTGCTGATCGTCGGCGCCATGCTCAATTCGCGCGTGCTGCGCGCAGCATCAGGCGGACTGGTAGTCGTGGCCGTGGCGAAGGTGTTCATCTTCGACATGGCCGAATTGGAGGGCGTGCTGCGCGCGCTTTCCTTCATCGGCCTCGGCGTCGTGCTGATCGGCATCGGCCTGTTCTACCAGCGCATGCTGGCGCGGACGGCGCCTGTCCCAGAACAACAGCCGGCGCCATAGCCTGATCGAGCGGCGCCGGGCTTATTCGGCCGGCGCCAGCGCCTGTGGCCGTTCCACCGGTCGCTCTACGATCGGCCAGTGCACGATGGCAGCGAAGATGCCGAGCCCGACGCCCAGCCACCAGACCGGGTCGTAGGTGCCGTAGCGGTCATAAAGATAGCCGCCGAGCCAGACGCCGAGGAACGAGCCGATCTGGTGCGAGAAGAAGACGATGCCGCCGAGCATGGCGAGATGGCGCGTGCCGAACATGATCGCCACGAGGCTGTTGGTGGGCGGCACGGTGGAAAGCCACAGCAGGCCCATCAGGACGGAAAAGACGATGACCGAGGCCGGCGTCTGCGGCAGGAGCAGGAACGCAGTCACCAGGGCGGAGCGGCCGAGATAGATCCAGACGAGAAAGATCGGTTTGGAATAGCGCTGGCCGATCCAGCCGGCGGCGAGCGAGCCGATGATGTTGAAGAAGCCGATCAGCGACAGCGCGATGACGGCGTATTCCTTGTCGATGCCGATATCGCCGATATAGGCGGGGAAATGCGCGGTGATGAAGGCGACCTGGAACCCGCAGACAAAGAAGCCGGAAATCAGCAGCACATAGCTGCGATGCGCCAGCGCTTCGCGCAGCGCCTGGCCGATCGTCTGCTCGAACACCGCCTGCCGCGCCGCGCCACTCTTCGAATTGCCGCGCAGCGGATAGGCGAGCACCGGAATGATGAGCATCATCGCGCTCATGATCAGCAGCGTGTCGTGCCACCCATAGGCGGTGATCAGCCCCTGGCCGAGCGGCGCAAACAGGAACATGCCGGCCGAGCCGGCGGCCGTTCCGAGCCCGAAGACGAAGGAGCGGCGCTCCGGCGCCACGTTGCGCGCGAACGCGGCCAGCACGATGCCGAACGAGCCGGAGGCAACGCCGAGACCGACCAGTACGCCGCCGCCGATGTGCAGCATCGTCGGGCTGTCAGCCGTTGCCATCAGCACGAGCCCGGCGGCGTACATGAGGCCCGACAGCGTCAGCATGCGCGCCGTCCCGTACTTGTCGGCGAGCGCGCCGAAAACCGGTGTCCCGAAGCCCCAGGCGAGATTCTGGATCGCCATCGCGAGCCCGAAGGTGGTGCGGTCCCAGCCCTTCTCGGCCAGCATCGGCAACTGGAAGAATCCCATTGCCGAACGCGGGCCGAAGGTGAGCGCTGCGACAAGGCAGCCGCAGGCAATGATCAGCCAGGGAATGCTTGAGCGGGTGGCGGGCATGGATGATGTGGCCATGGAGCAGAATCCAGCAAGAAAGCTGTTCAAGCTCTGAACTGTTTTTTGCGCTGCGACAAATCAAATGGCTGCATCCATCCTTCGATTCCATTGATGCTGGAGCGCGGGAAGAATATCTGCGCCGGAGCGTTGTGTTATGTTGGCCGCCGGCCGGTACCGGCTGGCGGGCAGTGACGTGGAAGACAAGAGAACGGCGATACTGGCTGAGATTCCCCGGCTCCGGCGCTATGCGCGATCGCTGCTGCGCGACCGCGACCTCGCCGACGACCTCGTGCAGGATTGCCTCGAACGCGCGTTGAGCCGCCTCGAGAACTGGCGTTCCGGCGAGAATCCGCGGCGCTGGCTGTTTACGATCATGCATCACATCTTCATCGACCAGATGCGCCAGTCGAAGCGCCGTAGCGAGACTGTTGTCCCGGCAAGCGGAGCCGCCGAGCGCGTGGCGCAGCCGGCGAACCAGCTCGACGTGGTCGCCTCGCGCGAAGTGCTCGACGCGCTGCAGCAGATCAGCCCCGAGCGCCGCGCGGCGCTGCTGATGGTTTCGGTGGAGGGCTTTTCCTACGCCGAAGCCGCGAGTGTGCTGGGCGTACCTGCCGGCACGCTGATGTCGCGGATCGCACGCGGGCGCGAGGATCTGAAGGCGCTGCTCGACGATGTGCATCGCCGTCGCACGATCAAGGTGGTCGAGCGATGAACCAGCGCGAATTCACCGACCGCGACATCCATCTCGGCCTCGACGGCGAACTTCCCGACGACGAGCGCGCCGGCTTCGAGGCGTGGCTGGAGTCGAATCCGGATCGCAAGGCGCAGTCGGTGCGGCTTGCCGCCGACCGCGACCGGCTGCGTCTGGCGCTGGGCGCCATCGCCGACGAGCCGGTGCCGCAGCAGCTGCAGAATCTGGTGACTGCGCCCGTGCACGTGAGGCGACCGCGCTGGCGGCGCCTTGTATGGCACGCGGTGGCGGCAGTGGTGCTGCTGGCGGCCGGCCTCGGCGCCGGCTATTTCGCCGGCCAGTCGGGTTTCGGCGCCGACCCCGGTGTCCAGCTGGCCGACAACGCCATTCAGGCGCATGTCGTCTACGCTGCCGAGAAGCGACACGCCGTTGAGGTCGCCAGCGACGATTCCGAGCATCTGCAGAGCTGGCTGTCGAACCGTACGGGCGTGTCGCTGACGCTGCCCGACCTCAGCAGCGAGGGCTTCCATCTGCTCGGCGGGCGGCTGCTGCCGACCACGCGCGGACCGGCTGCGCTGCTGCTCTACGAGGATGCCGGCGGCGCACGCGTCTCCATCTACGTCACCGCGTCCTCGGCGCCGAAAAGCTGGGGCAAGGTGGAATCGCAGGGCGATGGCACGACGGCGATCTACTGGCTCGACCAGGGGTTTGGCTGCGCGGTCGTCGGCATGCTTCCCGACGAGCGCATGAGTGCCGTCGCGCGTGACGCCTGGCGGCAATTGTTGGCGGGGATGAGGATGTAACGCCGTCACCAAAGCTGACGTTCGTATCAATTTCAGGTTGATTTATACAATTTTAGATTTAGTATTCCCGAGGTCTGTGTGCCGGGCAAGGTATTGGGGGATACTATGTACTGGCTTCGTAGCGTTGCTTTCTGGTTGCTGTTGTGCTCGCCCGTGATCGGCGTTCTGCCGGCGCAAGCGGATCCGATTGGCGCGGTTGCAGTGCCTCCCGCCGCCATCAAGGTTCGCGTGTTCCTTGTGGGAGAAGAGACGTTGTGTCCGGGCGAGACGAATTTCGTCGGCTGCCTGATCAGGCGTTCCGATTGCAATGGCATGCTCGAGAGAGACTGCATCGAGATGTTCATTCAGACCGAGCTGATGGACAATGAACGCATCGAGTTTGAGCTGCGGAATGTGATCACCCGCATCGACAAGTCGACCCCGGAAAGCAGTTCCTTCTTCGCAGCCGTCGCCGACTTCAATCAGCATATCGTCGATAACAATTTTCTTGCTGCCGTCTTCGTGTTCGACTTTCCGCCACCGCAGCCGATCAGCATGCACTACCAGCGTGAGCATCCAGAGTTTCCACGCACCATCGAAAAGACGATCGAGACCGATCGCTACATCTACTGGATGAACTCCCTGTTCATTCACGATGAGAGGACACGGCTGCGCTTCACGTTCAATGGGCAGCTCAAGGTGATCATTTTCAGTTGATGGAGCGCTCGCGTGGACCGGAAGTGGTACCGTGAAAAGATCATCGACAAGCTGATCCTCGGCGCCTTGTCGTCGATGCTCGCCGTGGCCATCCTGTTCAGCGTAGAGCACGCTGAAAACCGGCTCTCTTTCATTCGTGACAACAGCCAGTCCAAGCTCGAGTTTTCCCAGAGCCTTTACGACAGTTATGTCAAAGCCCTTTTTGCTGCCGCCGACAGTCTCGAGAAGTTCGTGATTGATGGCAGCTCAAAACCTGCCCTGCAGAATGCCATACTCGGCGGCCGCTCAGCGATCCGGCTCGCCATCGCCTTTTTTGAGAAAGACGAACCGCGTACGGATCAGGCGAAGTTGCTTGTCGAACGGATGGGCAAATGTCGGGCGGTACATGTCAACGACTTGAATATCGGAAAGCTTGCCGATCTGCAGGAGGGGCAGAAACGCGCGATCGCCGATCGTCTTGCGGATTGCATCCTCGCGTCCGCGCTTGCGTATGCCAGCTATCGTGAGGAGGTCGTGAGGCTGGCCTTCGACACGCCGCCAAAATGGGGCGACATGTTCGCGCGCGACGTCTATGCGCGGCCCGACTATCAACTGTTCCTCGGCATCGGCGTCGTGCTGCTCCTGCTGGTAGCCGGACTCTACCTTGTTGCGAGGCGGGACGGGGCAGCCGACAAGGCTGGCACGGCTGTGAAGAATTAGCTGTCCAGAGTTTTGGCGTGCTCCACGGGCCGCTTTCCAGAAGCCACTTCAGCCAGCCACAATTCAGCCCGAATTCGAGTGCGATAGCGCGAATTGCTGCTTGCGCGGATGGGGAAAGAGCAGTGCTCCGCCTTTGTTGCCCCACCGTCGTGTTCGAGGCAGCCCGTCCCTGATGCGCGTCGAAATCCGTCCGGCCATCGTGTCCGACGTCGATGCCCTTGCCGCGCTCGAACGGGCGACGTTCTCGTCCGACCGCATTTCCCGCCGCTCCTTCAGGGCGCTTGTCGAGCGTGACTCCGCCGCGCTGCTGGTCGCGACTGTCGGCGCCGACATTGCCGGCTATTGCGTCGTGCTCTTTCGGGCAGGCGCTGGCGCCGCCCGGCTCTATTCGATCGCGGTCGCCACGCCATTCGCGGGACAGGGGATCGGCAGATTGCTGCTGGCAGAGGCCGAGCGGGTCGCAACCGCACGCGGCTGCCGGGTGTTGCGACTGGAAGTTCGTCTCGACAATGAGAAAGCGCGGATACTCTACGAAAAAGCAGGTTACGCGCTTTTCGGGCGGCACGACTCTTATTACAGCGATGGACAGGCAGCGCTGCGTTTCGAGCGGTCGCTGCCGGAGCGGGAAAGTCGCGGGCGGGGGAAACGCCACGCCGAGCCTGGAACCGCCCGATGACGTCGACGTTCTCACCGATACCCGATCCGGAAGCCAGTCTCACACGCATAGCCATGCGGTCCGGCGGCGGCGATGATCAGCCAGCCGAGGCCATCGACCAAACGCACGGGATCACATGACCTGGGTCATCCTCACCGGCCGCCAGAACGACCTCGACCAGGTCGCAACGCCGCACAAGATCATCACCAGCCGCGATTATCTCGCGCATCCGGCGCTGTTCAAGGGACAGCGGCCGAAGGTGATCAACCTGTCGAACAACTACGCCTACCAGAGCAGGGGGTATTACGCCTCGCTGCTGGCCGGCGCGCGCGGCCACAAGGTCATCCCGACGGTCGAGACGATGATCGACCTGTCGGAGCGCAAGCTCTACGAGCACGCCATCCCCGAACTCGAGCAGATGCTCAACAAGTGCCGCAAGGATCTCGGCGGCGCGTTTCCGGCCAAGGTGGCGATCTTCTTCGGCATCGGCCCGTCGAAGGCATGGGACCGTTTTGCGCGCCTGCTGTTCGACTGGTTCCGCGCGCCCGCGCTGGAGGTGGCGATCGAGGACGGCGCCGAATGGGCGTCGATCAGGAAGATCGGCTTCCTGGCGGTGAACCGCATGACGCCGGACGACGAAAAGCGCTTTCTTGCGTGCCTCGACACCTACACCCAGCGCGAATGGCGCGACTCCCGCACGCGCACGCCGGCGCGCTACACCTTCGCGACGCTGGTCGACCCGAACGAGGAGATGCCGCCGTCGGAAATCCAGTCGCTGCGCTACTGGGCGAAGATCGCCGAAAAGATGGGTGTCGAAGTCGAGCCCATCACCAAGAAGGATCTGGCGAAGCTCGCCAATTACGACGCGCTGTTCATCCGTGAGACGACGTCGATCTCGAACCACACCTACCGCTTCGCGCGCCGCGCGCAGCAGGAGGGCATGCCGGTCATCGACGACCCGCTGTCGATGATCCGCTGCACCAACAAGGTCTATCTCAACGAGCTGATGGCGGCGAACAAGGTGCCCGTGCCGCCGACGGTGATGATCGCGACCGTCGCCGATTGCGAGATCGCGGCGCAGACGCTGGGCTTCCCGCTGGTGCTGAAGATCCCGGACTCGGCCTTCTCGCGCGGCGTGAAGAAGGCGGAGTCCTTCGCCGAACTGAAGGCGCTGGCGGATGAGTGGCTGGAGGATTCCGACCTCATCATCGCGCAGAAATTCCTGCCGACGAAATATGACTGGCGCGTCGGCGTGCTGGGCGGCCAGCCGCTCTTCGCCGTGCATTATCTGATGGCGAAGAAGCACTGGCAGATCGTCAATCACAAGGCGTCCGGCAAGCCCGACCAGGGGGGCATCAAGACCTTCACCCTGAAGGAGGCGCCCAAGCTGGTGGTCGATACGGCGGTCGCAGCGGCGCGCTGCATCGGCGACGGGCTCTACGGCGTCGACCTCAAGGAGACCAAGGACGGCGTCTTCGTCATCGAGGTCAACGACAATCCCAACCTCGACCATGGCTGGGAGGATTCCGGCGAGAAGGATGAGGTCTGGGTGCGCCTGACCCAGTGGTTTTTGGACCGCCTCGAGCGGCAGGGGCGCTAGGCAGCGCGCTTCTTTTCCAGCGCGGCAAACCGCTTCAGGAACTCGGCCTGCGCCTTCGATGCCGGTTTCGGCGTCAGGTCGAGCGTGTCGGGGTTGATGCCGCCCGGCCGGCCGAAGAACAGATGCGCCTCGCTCGTGGAGAAGCCGGCGAGCAGCGTCGCCTCGAAGAAGGCGGCGATGCGGTCGCAGCGCTTGATCTCCGCCTTGAGCTTGAGTGTCAGCGTGGCCGGCAGGGCGAAGCGCAGGTGGATCGCGTTCTGCAGGCGGTCTTCCACCGCCTTGTAGCCGCCGCCGACGGCCGCCTTGAAGGGCGAGATCATGTCGCCGATCACGTATTCCGGCGCGTCGTGCAGCAGGGTGGCGAGCTGGCTCTGCGGGTTGGCCCATTCGCAGCTGAGCGTGTGGATGCACTCGACCAGCAGCGCGTGCTGCGCGACCGAGAACGCATGGTCGCCGCGCGTCTGGCCGTTCCAGCGCGCGACGCGCGCCAGCCCATGCGCGATGTCGGCGATCTCCACGTCGAGCGGGGAGGGGTCGAGCAGATCGAGCCGCCGCCCCGACAGCATGCGCTGCCAGGCGCGGGGCGGTGCGGCCGGCCGGTCCGGCATCAGCCTTCGTCGGCCGTCGCCGCTTCGGGGAAACCGAAGCTGGCGAAGGCAGGGATGGCCAGTGTGAGGCGGGTGCCGGCGGCGGTCAGCGGCGTGCCGGCGTCGATTGCGTCCTTCACGCGGTCGAGCCGCGCGATGGCGAGCGCGGCATTGCCGACGCCATTGCCGAGCGTGCCCACCGCGCGTTCGCCGGCCATGATCTCGGCGCCAGCGGAGGGCAGCGGGCCGTCGCCACCGGCGATAAGGACACGGCGGCGGGCGGTGCCGCGATGCTGCATGCGCGACACGACTTCCTGGCCGATGTAGCACCCTTTCCTGAAGCCGACGCCGCCATACTGGTCGAGCAGAACGTCGTGCGGGAACGCGTCGCCCAGCGCGTAGTCCGCGCCGCTCTCTGCGACACCATGGGCGATGCGGAAGGCGTTCCACGCATCGAGGCTGGCATCGGCCGCCACGGCAACGCCGTAGCGTCGCCAGGCGCCGCCCTGCGGGAAACGGCTGTCGCGCAACCAGCCTGAATCGGCGTCTGAAGCTGTTGATTCAGTTTGCGAGGCAGCGGAATCGGAATTGAAGCGAACCACGACAAGCCCCTGATCCAGCTTCGCTATCTGGACCTTCGCTCGCAATCTGTAGAGCGTAAGGCGGCGGACGAAATCGTCGGCGACGTCGGCCCGGATATCGAGGCGCAGCGTCTGGTCGCCGGCATGCGAGACGAGGAAATCGAACAGGATCTTGCCCTGCGGCGAGAGCAGCGCGCTCGGTTTCGCCTCGTCGGCCCCGAGCAGCGAGAGATCGGCGGTGACGATGTTCTGCAGGAAGTCGAGCGCGTCGGGTCCGCTGACGTGGATCAGAGCGCGATCGGGAAGGGGCACGACAGGCATGGCCAAACCTTGCAATTCGCGGGGCCTTTACGTAAGCCGCGCGCCAGTGACCGGCAAGGGCAGAACGAGGCCATGGCGCGTACCTTCGACCTGCTCCTGACAGGTGGCACGGTAGTCAATCACGACGGTGTCGGCGTGCGCGACATCGGCGTGACCGCCGGGCGCATCGTCGCGATCGGCGACCTTTCGGGCGCCAATGCCGGTGAGACGATCGAGTGCCGTGGCCTGCATGTGCTGCCGGGTGCGATCGACAGCCAGGTGCATTTCCGCGAGCCGGGGCTGGAGCACAAGGAAGATTTGGAGACCGGATCGCGCGCTGCCGTTCTCGGCGGCGTGACGGCCGTCTTCGAGATGCCGAACACCAAGCCGGAAACCACCAGCGAGGCGGCGCTGGCCGACAAGGTGCGCCGTGCCACCAACCGCATGCACTGCGACTTTGCGTTCTGGGTCGGCGGCACGCGCGACAATGCCGGCGATGTCGGCGAGCTGGAGCGGCTGCCCGCCGCCGCCGGCATCAAGGTGTTCATGGGCTCGTCCACCGGCGACCTGCTGGTCGAGGACGACGATGGCGTCGGCTCCATCCTGCGCAACACGCGCCGGCGCGCCGCCTTCCATTCCGAGGACGAGTTCCGCCTGCGCGAGCGGCTGGCTGAACGGGTAGAGGGCGATCCTTCGTCCCACCCGGTCTGGCGCGATGTGACGGCGGCGCTGCAATGCACGCAGCGTCTGGTGGCGGTCGCCAGGAAGGCGCGCGCGCGCATCCACGTGCTGCATATCTCCACGGCGGAGGAGATCGCCCTCCTCGAAGCCCACAAGGATGTCGCGAGCTGCGAGGCGACACCGCACCATCTGACGCTGTCCGCGGATGACTATGCGCGGCTCGGCACGCTGATCCAGATGAACCCGCCGGTGCGCGACAAGCGTCATCGCGACGGCATCTGGGCGGGCATCGCCAACGGCGTGGTCGACGTGCTCGGCTCCGACCACGCGCCGCACACGCTGGCGGAAAAGGCAAAACCCTATCCGGCCTCGCCCTCGGGCATGACCGGCGTGCAGACGCTGCTGCCGATCATGCTTGACCATGTGAATGCCGGCCGGCTGACGCTGGAGCGGCTGGTCGACCTGACCAGCAACGGCCCGCAGCGTCTGTTCGGCATCGCCCGCAAAGGGCGCATCGCCGCCGGCTACGATGCCGACTTTGCGCTCGTCGATCTCAAGCGGCGCGAGACGATCACCAACGCGCAGGCGGGCTCGCGCGCCGGCTGGACGCCCTATGACGGCAGGCAGGTGACCGGCTGGGTGCTTGGCACGCTGGTGCGCGGCCGCCGCGTCATGTGGGATGGCGAGGTGCTGGGCCCCGGGCAGGGGCAGGCGGTGGAGTTCGAGGAAGCGCTGGCGAGCTAGACGATCAGTCGCCAGCGAGGAAGAAGGACCATTGCCCTTCCTTGGTGATGCCGGCGCGGTAGAACGTGTAGGCGCCGTAGCTCTTCATGTCCTCGTAGTCACCGGCCGTCACGATCTTGAACAGCTCGACGCGTTGTGGCGGCGTCAGCCCTTCCAGCGGCAGGCCGTAGAAATACGGCCACACATACATCTCCTCCGGCGTGCCGGCGTCGAGATGGACGAAGCCGGCGCTGAGCACCTCTTCGAGGATGGCGAGGATTTCCTGGCCTTCGCCGGGATCCGGATCGCCGGAAACGCCGCGCAGGAATTCGATCGGATCGCCATCGACGCCACCGAGCGAAAGCTGGGTGCCGGTGTCGCCGCTGCCGATCAGCGGGCGCAGCTTCTCCAGATCGCCACTGACCGCGGCTTCGATGATGAGTTCGCGCATGCGCTTGGCAGGCGCCGGTAGCCGGGACAGGTCATAGATGACCTCCGGCGGCGGGCCCTCCGGCTGGGCGTGCGCAGGCGGGGTCTCCTGCGCATCGTCGGCAGGCGGTGCCTCGTCGGGCGGCGACGTTGTGTCGTCGGCGGGAGGCGCGGTATCGCCGGACGGGGGCACAACAGGGCTGTCGGCAGGCGGGGCGATCTCGGAGCCATCGGCCGGCGGCGGGGTGGTGGTGTCGGGCGTGCCAACCGGCGGCAGCGGCTTGGACTCGATCGGCTGGGTGTCGCCGGTGGGAGGCGGCTGCACCTCTTCCTGCGGAATCTCGCTGAGCGCGTAAGCGCGGGGAACGAAAAACGCCAGGCCGGCCAGGATCGTCAGCGCCAGCAGGGCCCTACCGGTCAAGTGTTCGATGGGTCGATCGATCCTCAGCGTCATGCCGCCCTCGCCACGGGCCAAGAGTGCCCTCTGGCATCCTACACGAAAAGCCGGCGAGGTCTTGTATCAATGACGCCGCAGGGACGGCGCGAACTCTCCGGCGATGACACGCTCGCGCATGCGGTCGAGCAGGCGCAGCGCGCTTTCCTCGCCGGCGGCGCGCAACAGTTCCTCGAAAGCCGTTGCAAGCGCCGCCTCGGCGATGATGTCGGCCTCGATGCCGGCGGAAAGGCCTTCCGCCCACGCTTCGCTGTGGCTTTCGACGGCGGTCAGCCGCTTTTCCTCGCGAACCAGTGCATCGATCTCGTTGGCGCCCTGTTCCATTCTCAAACTCACCCTTTTCAAGCGGTGATCCGTAAAATGCGGATCAACTTGAGTCGTCCCTGTTAAGGTCCCGTTAAGAGTTCTAACACAGCCGATCCGGGCTGTGCGCGGCGAAAGGCAAAAAAAGTTAATCGCCCGTTAACTCATTGGGGGAGTGGTTAATTTCCGTAGCGGACCACGATTTCGCGGGTCAGCTCTTCGCCTTCCTTCATGTACCGGGCAATGGCCTCGGTGGCTGAGGCGGTGCAACTCACATAGACGCCGTCGAAGCTGCGATAGCCATGGTTGAAGCTTGCGACGAGACGGGCGCGTCGTGCCGCGTCCGGCCGCTCGGATTCGATCAGCTTCTCCATCTGCAGGCGCCACTGGTCACCGGTTTCGCCGCACAGGTTGCGCAGATAGTGCAGTGAGCCGAGCACCTCGGCAAGGCGCATCAGGCGTGGCTCGAACGGCGCCTCCACCGCAAAAGCGGAAGGCGCGGCAGCAAAGAGCAGCGGAAGCGCGGCCAGGGCCTGCAAGGAACGTCGCATAAGTGCCTTTTCGCCAATGATTTTGTCGCCCGCAAGGCGCATCGGCGGCGCACTGCGAAACATGGCTAACTGGCGAGGATGTCCTCGGCCATCTCCAGCACCGACGCGATGATCGGCTGCCGGCGCATCTCCTCCAGCGTAAACCAGCCGGCGCTTTCTGCGTCGTCCATGGCGACAGGCTCGCCATCGTCGCAGCGCCCGGAAAACACGCGCAGGCGGAAGCCGGAAGCGCCGGTGGTGGCCGGTTCGAGCAGGAATTCGCGCAGGAAGGCGAAGTCGCAGCCGGCAAGGCCGGTCTCCTCCGCCAGCTCGCGGCGCACCGCCTCCTCGTCGGTTTCGCCCGGCTCGACGCGCCCGCCGGGGAAGGCGTAGAGGCCGGCCGACGGCGCGCGCCCGCGCCTGACCAGCAGCAGACGGTTCCCGCGCCGGATGGCGACGGAGACAGCCGGCACGAGAGGGTTGGCAGACATTGCAACGTTCCTGTGGGCATCGCCGCCGCGACGTGGCCGCAGCGGAGTCCGACGCCTATCTAGGAACAGAACGAGGGTCGCGACAATCATGTGCGGGCGGTTTGCGCTGCAGGTCACGCTGGAGGAACTTGCCGAGGCGTTCGGGCTCGCCGACGTGGATCTGCTGGCGCCGCGCTACAACATCCCACCGACCGAACCGATCCTGACGGTGATCTCCGCCGGCGCGCTTCCGACCGGCTCGAACCTGCCGACGCGGCGCTCGCTGCTGGTGCGCTGGGGATTGATCCCGGCCTGGGCGAAGAACCCGAAGGACATGCCGCTGCTGATCAACGCGCGCGCCGAGACCGCGGCGGAGAAGGCTGCGTTCAAGGCTGCGATGCGGCACCGCCGCGTGCTGATCCCGGCTTCCGGCTTCTACGAATGGAAGCGGCAGGAGGGGCGCAAGCCGCAACCCTACTTCGTGCGGCCGCGCAATGGCCGGCTGGTCGCGTTCGCCGGACTGGTGGAAACCTACGCCCAGCCGGACGGCTCCGAGATGGATACCGGCGCAATGCTTACGACCGAGGCGAACGCGGAGTTCGCGCCCATCCACCACCGCATGCCGGTGGTCGTGCACCCGCGCGATTATGATCGCTGGCTCGACTGCCGCGGTCAGGAGCCGCGCCACGTGGCCGACATCCTGCGTCCGGTGGAGGAGGGGTTCTTCGAAGCGATCCCGGTCGGCGACAAGGTCAATGCCGTCGCGAACACCGGCCCGGAGGTTCAGGACCGGGTCGAGCCGGTCGAGGGCGAAGCGCCGGTCAAACCGCTCCCGGCGCGCAAGGCCGGAAGCGATCAGCTCACGCTTTTCTAGACGGTCGCAACGGCGCGTCTTGCTGCGCCGGACCTGCCTTTCAGGCAGCCTTGACGACGACCGCCGGCTTCAGCGGAGCCGGCTGCGTGCGCTTCTTGAGCGCGAGCAGAGCTGCGACGATCGCGGCGGGACCGATGGCACGGTATTCGTTGGAGAGCGCAGGTGCTCGTTCTGCTTCGCTCTTGTTCCGGGGCATTTTCGGTTTCCTTGGTGTGCAGCAGGAGGTGCGCAGATGGTGACCGATTGGGACCAAATCGTGACAGATGCTTCTGCCGGTCAGATTTCATTCACCAACAGCGACGACATGTTTAATAAAGTCTTGCGCGTCTCAGGTGCGTGTCGCCGGAGCGGCCGCGGGCAACCCGCCGCGTTGCCCGGCTGAAACACATCAGGTAAGCAGCGCCCTTGCACGGAGCCAGAGCGGCATGCGCTTCGCCCAGACCATCGGAAGCTTCTTCGTCCCGATCCACCGCGAGGGATGGCCGTTCATCGCAGCCGTCGCGGTGGCGACGATCATCCTCGGCCTGTTCTCCACGACGCTGTTCTGGCTCGGCACCGCATTGACGCTGTGGTGCGCCTACTTTTTCCGCGATCCCGAGCGGGTGACGCCTACCGATGACGACCTCGTCATCAGCCCGGCCGACGGCATCGTCTCGTTCATCGGGCCGGTCGTGCCGCCGCGCGAACTGGAACTCGATGCGCCCGAGATGACCCGCATCTCGATCTACATGAACGCGTTTTCCGTGCATGTGAACCGCGCCCCGGTGCGCGGAACGGTGCGACAGGTCGCCTACAGGCCCGGCCGCTTCCTGAACGCCGGTCTCGACAAGGCCAGCAGCGACAACGAGCGCAACGGCGTCGTGATCGAAAGCCCGCGCGGGCAACTGGCCGTGGTGCAGATCGCTGGGTTGGTGGCGCGGCGCATCGTCTGCTGGGCGGAGGTGGGATCGCCGATCTCGGTCGGTGAGCGTTTCGGGCTGATTCGCTTCGGTTCGCGCCTCGATGTGTACCTGCCTGCCGGCGCGACGCCGCGCGTGGCTGTCGGGCAGATCGCGATCGCCGGCGAGACGATCATCGCCGAATTCGGCGGCGTGCCGATCCCGCTCGTGCGGATTTCCTGATCGCTCGCCCGGCTGGTCACGATCCCCAAAGAAAAGCGCCGCCCTTTTGAGGGGGCGGCGCAGGATGGGCGGACGAGCCACGGGGTGGGGGAGGGGACGGCCCGTCCGACATGAAAATGCGCGGGTCAGACAAAGGTTCCGGCCTCCGACGCAAAATTACAAGACAAGACGCATCTTTCGCGTAACCGGCTGAAATCGCTGAATTAAATCTTCAGACAAACGGAGGACCGGCGGAAGCGGTGGCAGCTCAGCCGGCCCG
>JBFXFO010000027.1:0-33311 GCA_050178915.1 Rhizobiaceae bacterium
CCGAGCGCGCTGCGACCACGATGTCGGCGGCCAGCGCGATGCCGACCGCAGCGCCGGCGCAGGGGCCGTTGATGGCGGCGACGATCGGCAGGCGTGTCTGGCGCATGCGGCGAACCAGCGGGTTGAAATGGTTCTCCAGCACGTCGTCCAGCGCTGGCGTTGCCGCCGGGTCGATGGCGGAAAGATCGTAGCCGGCGCCGAAGGCACGGCCATTGCCGGTCAGGATGACGGCGCGGACATTCGTGTCAGCTTCGGCGCGCCTGAACGCGTCGTGGAGTTCGTCAGCCGTCTGGTCGCGATAGGCATTGAGGCGGGCAGCGCGCTCGACGGTGATTCGGGCGATGGCAGCCTCGATGGTCAGGGAAACGTCTTCATAAGCCGGCATGTGGGACCTCCAAGGCAGTTCAGGCCGACGAGGTAGCAGTGTCGCCCACGGGACGCCAGCGATCTGCGGCTGCCGGCCGGCGGCTGCCGGCGGCCTTCCGCGGTCCGCGCTGACGCCGCTGCGCGGTTTCATTAGTGGCTCTTAGGCAATCGGCGTTATCCTGCGCGCCGATTCTGAGGGTTAGAGGCAGAAAACATGGCAGTCCTGGTCACCGGCGGCGCCGGTTATATCGGCAGCCACATGGTCTGGAGGCTGCTCGACGAGGGCGAGGATGTCGTCGTCCTCGACCGGCTGAGCACCGGCTTCGAATGGGCTGTCGCGCCGGAGGCGCGGCTTGTGATCGGCGACGTCTCCGACCAGACCCTGGTCGAGGCGCTGGTGCGCCAGCACGGCGTCGACGCGATCATCCATTTTGCCGGTTCGATCGTGGTGCCGGAATCCGTTTCCGACCCGCTCGGCTACTATCTGAACAACACGGTGAAGTCGCGCGCCCTGATCGAAAGCGCGGTGCGCGCCAATGTATCGAACTTCATCTTTTCGTCGACGGCCGCCGTCTACGGCACGCCGCAGCAGGTGCCGGTTCGGGAAGGGGCGCCAAAACTGCCGGAATCGCCCTACGGCATGTCCAAGCTGATGACCGAGATCATGCTGGCCGATGCGGCCGTCGCGCACCCGCTGAGCTATACGGCGTTGCGCTATTTCAACGTCGCCGGCGCCGATCCGAAGATGCGCACCGGCCAGTCGACCGCCGGTGCGACGCATCTGATCAAGGTTGCGTCGGAGACCGGTACCGGCAAGCGGCCCTTCATGGAGATCTATGGCACCGACTATCCGACGCCGGACGGCACCTGCGTGCGCGACTACATCCACGTTTCCGACCTCGTCGACGCGCACTACCTTGCGCTCAGTCGTCTGCGCGCTGGTGGTGGCAGCATCGTCGCCAATTGCGGCTATGGCCGCGGCTACTCCGTGCGCGAGGTGGTCGGCGCCGTCGAGCGCGCCGTCGGCCATACGATTGACGCACGCGAGACACAGCGCCGGCCGGGCGACGTTGCCGCCGTCGTGGCGGACGCCTCCGTCGCGCGCAGCGAGTTCGGCTGGACGCCGAAGCTGGACGATCTTGACCTGATCGTCGGCCATGCGCTCGAGTGGGAAAGACGCCTCGCCCGCCGCAACAACACCTGAAACCGTCCCAGGCACGGTCTCTGGCCAGCCACCATTCCCATGCGGCTTCGCTCTGGCAGAGTGCGCCGGCATCGTGTAAAGAGCCGCGTTTTCCGGCCGTTGTCTGGTTTTTCAGCGCGGCGAAGCGTGTGGGTACTGGTCATGACGAAGAAATGGTCCCCGAATTCCTGGCGGTCTCTGCCGATCCAGCAGGTGCCGTCCTATCCGGACGCAGCACAGCTGCGTGAGACCGAGGCCCGTCTGGCGACCTATCCTCCGCTCGTTTTTGCCGGCGAGGCGCGCAAGCTGACCAAGCAGCTTGCAGCGGTGGCCGAAGGCGAAGCCTTCCTGCTGCAGGGCGGGGACTGCGCCGAAAGCTTCGCCGAGCATGGCGCTGACAACATCCGCGACTTCTTCCGCGTCTTCCTGCAGATGTCGGTCGTGCTCACCTTCGCCGGCTCGCAGCCGGTGGTGAAGGTCGGCCGCATCGCCGGCCAGTTCGCGAAGCCGCGCTCTTCGGACATCGAGGCGAAGGACGGGCAGTCGCTGCCATCCTACCGCGGCGATATCATCAACGGCATCGAGTTCGACGAGAAGTCGCGCACGCCAGACCCGCAGCGTCAGGAAATGGCCTACCGCCAGTCGGCGGCAACGCTCAACCTGCTGCGCGCCTTCGCGCAGGGCGGCTATGCTGCGCTCGAGAACGTGCATCGCTGGATGCTCGGCTTCGTTTCGGACAGCCCGCAGGGCGAGCGCTACGAGGCGCTGGCGAACCGCATCACCGAGACGATGGACTTCATGCGCGCCGTGGGTATCACGTCGGAAACCAACTACGCGCTGCGCGAGACCGATTTCTACACCAGCCACGAGGCGCTGCTGCTCGGCTACGAGGAAGCGCTGACCCGGGTCGATTCGACCTCCGGCGACTGGTACGCGACCTCCGGCCACATGATCTGGATCGGCGACCGTACCCGCCAGCCCGACCATGCGCATGTGGAATACTGCCGTGGCATCAAGAACCCGCTCGGACTGAAGTGCGGCCCGTCGCTGACGCCGGACGGCCTGATCAAGCTGATCGACCTGCTCAATCCGGACAACGAGCCGGGCCGGCTGACGCTGATCAACCGTTTCGGCTACGACAAGGTCGGCGACCATCTGCCGAAGCTCATCCGGGCTGTGGAGAAGGAGGGCCGCAAGGTCGTCTGGTCGTGCGATCCGATGCACGGCAACACGATCACCGCCGCGGGCTACAAGACCCGTCCGTTCGACCGCATCCTGAAGGAGGTGCAGACCTTCTTCGAGGTGCATCGCGCCGAGGGCACGCATCCGGGCGGCATCCATATCGAGATGACCGGCAAGAACGTCACCGAATGCACTGGCGGCGCCCGCGCGATTTCGGCGGAAGACCTGCAGGATCGCTACCACACGCATTGCGACCCGCGCTTGAACGCCGACCAGGCGATCGAGCTGGCCTTCCTGACGTCCGACCTTCTCAAGAAGAGCGCGCCTGTGCAGGTGCGGAAGGCCGCGAGCGCCTGACCCGATCGCAAAGTGCCCGACAAACGAAAGGCCCCGCATTGCGGGGCCTTTCGTTTGGTCTGCCTGACCGTCAGTCCTTCTTGTAGATCAGCCAGCTTTTGCCGGGCTTGGCGCCGGGCACGGCCGAGTAGCGCGTCACGCGATTGCGGCCGGTGACCTTCGAGCGGTAGAGCGCGCGGTCGGCCTTGGCGTAGAGATCCTCGGCACCGTCGGCTTCCGACGCCATGCAAACGCCCAGCGACACTGTCAGCGGACCGCAGTTCACGCCGGTCTGGCGTTCGATGAAAGGCGTGTGCTCGATCAGCTGGCGCAGCCGTTCGGCCAGCGCGATCGTGGCGTCTTCCGACTGTCCGTTGACGATCAGCGCGAACTCCTCGCCGCCGGTGCGCGCAACGAACATGTCCTCGCGGATGTTGGCGCGGAAGATGCCGGCGATGATCTGCAGGATCTTGTCGCCGACCGGATGGCCATGGCGGTCGTTGATGTCCTTGAAGCGGTCGATGTCGGCCAGGATCAGCGCGCTGAACATGACGCCCTTGGCGTCGTTGTAGATCTTCGCGATCTGCTTGTCGAAGCCGCGGCGGTTCCAGATCAGCGTCAGCGGATCGGTGTCGGCGAGGCGCTTGTACTCCTCCAGCTTCGACTTCACCGTCTCCAGTTCGGAGCTTTTGTCGCCGAGCGCGGCGGCGAGCTGCTTGCCATGATCGATCGAGGCGGTGGTCGCGACGTTCATCACGCCGACGATCTTCTGCAGCAGTTCCTTGTTGATGACGTTGCGCGCCGACAGGCCCTGCGAGGTCTGGTCGAGAATCTGACCGTACTTCTCGATGTGGACACGCTCGCTGCGCACCAGCGAGGCGATGTCCTCCAGCTCGCGAGCAATGATCTCGCGCGCCTGCTCGACGATGCCGTGGCCGTGGTTTTGCGCGAAGTATTTCTGGCCGATCGCGTCGAGCTGAGTCTGTGTCGGTCGGCTGGGAAGGGACACGACTTCGAGGCTCAGATCGTGATTGGAGCCGGTGAGCGCCTCATAGAGCAGTTCGTAGTTGCGCGGCAGGCCGACGATGCCCATCTGCCGCATGGTGCTGGCGATGGTCGAGGCGATGTCAGTCCCCCGCTCGTTCGTTGCACTCGCAGCTTGCATTAACCCCCACCACGAACCGCATGCCCTGCGGGCCGCGCCGTCCCCAATGGACCGTGCATGAACCCCAGGGCGGGAGTGTCGGCACGTGACGGTTGTGCGGAAGCACCCGCCGCCAGTACTGTCCCCCCATCGCCGACGATAATTCGTCTCGCCCTAAAGTTCTCTTAATCCGAAGCGCGGAACGGGTTGGCGGAGGTCTTTGAAGCGGTCGAACGCCGATAGTCTTGCAAGCGCAGATTGTCTTAGCCCAGACTAATGCGATTCTGCGGTATTCGATTGCCAGAGCATTGCAGAAGATTATTTTCCTTTCGTCAAAACGCAAAGAAGAAGCAGTGATGAGCAATGAAAAGACGGGTTCATGCCTTTGCGAAGCGGTCCGATTCAGGACGAAAGGGCAGTTGCGTGGAGTGATCTATTGCCATTGCAAGCAATGCCGCAAGCAGTCGGGCCATTTTGTCGCCGCGACATCATCGGCAGATATCGATCTCGAAATCGAAGGGTCGGACAAGGTCGCGTGGTACGCTGCCTCGTCCGACGCGAAGCGCGGCTTCTGCAAAGTGTGCGGATCGCTGCTGTTCTGGAAGCTGCAATCGCGCGATTCGACCTCGATCATGGCCGGTTCGTTCGACAATCCGAGCGGACTTGCCGGCAGTCATCACATCTTTGCGGCCGACAAGGGCGATTACTACCAGATCGCAGACGGCCTGCCGCAACATCGCGCCGACGAGCCCTTGTGAGGCATGGCCCGCGTCCGCTACATCCGCGCCACGTTTTTCGGGGGATTCGATGGAACGGCTCTACCATGCCTTCGTCAATTCGAGTCGCGCCTTCTCGACGCTGATCCGCGCGGAGAAGGCGTTCCAGCAGGAAATCGGCCTGATCGTCGTCGGTGTGCCCGTCGCCTGGTTCGCCACCGGCAGCTGGGGCGCCTTCGCGCTGCTGGTCGGCTCGCTCCTGCTGTTGCTGCTGGTCGAGGTGCTCAACACCGGCATTGAAGCGGCCTGCGATGCGGTATCGCGCGAGTTCAACATCGACATCCAGCTCGCCAAGGATTGCGGCTCTCTGGCGGTGCTGATCTCCATCTTCATTGCGCTCGGCACCTGGATCACGGTGCTCTTCCTCTAGCCGGTCTTGTCCTTCGCTGGCGCCATGCCCACATGTCGGTTACCAATGGAAACCGACATGACCAACAGTGACCTCGAGACTCGCGCCGGGCTGCCGCCGGACCTCCGTTATCTGGTGGAAAAATATCCGCGCGAGGAATGGCAGGCGCACGCCAACATCCACGGCATGGCCAGCATGTGGCTGCAGCGGCACGACATGTTCCGCGAGCTTGGCGGCGTGCTCACGGCTGCGATCGGCGACTATCGCGAGGGCCGGACGACCGCGCCCGAGTTTGCGCGCTTCTTCGCACCCCGCCTCAACTTCTTCCTCGGCAATCTCGACGGCCACCACAATGTCGAGGACCAGCACTATTTCCCGGTGTTCGCTGCGGCCGAGACGCGGCTGAAGCGCGGCTTCGACGTTCTGGATGGCGACCATCACGCCATCCACGCCGCGCTCGACCGCAACGCCCAGACCGCCAATGCCTTCCTTGCTGCGCTGCAGGAGGATGCCGACCGCCAGCGTTTCGCCGCCGACGCCTATGCCGACGAGAATGCGCGGTTGGTGGCCATGCTGACGCGCCATCTCGCCGACGAGGAGGATCTGATCATTCCGCTGATGCTCGACCGCGGTGATGAGGCGCTCGGCATCGGCTACTGATTGATCGCGCCGTCGACATGGCGGCGCGATAGCCGGCGGATCACCAGCACCGCGATGAGCAGCCCCACCAGCGCGGCCGCCACGGTCAGGATCAGCGTCTGGTGCTTTTCCAGAGCCGCGCCGATCGCCGTTTCGACCCCGACGCCGAAGAAATAGCCAAGCGCGCAGAAGATCGCCGACCAGACCGCCGCAACCATCAGGGTCAGCGTGACGAAGGTCGCGACACGCATCTCCGACAGCCCGCAGGCGAGGCCGGTGAGGGGCCGCACACCGTAGGCGAAGCGGCGCAGCACGACAAAGGACACGGGATGTTCGTGCATGAGCCGGCGGGCCCGCGCGAAGCCGGGCCTCTGCATGATGCGAGCGACCCAGGCGCGATGCGAGAGATAGCGGCCGGCGAGGAAATAGGCGATGTCGGCGAAGCACGTGCCGGCGAAGATCACGACGCCCACCGCCCAAGCCGGAAATGTCCCCTGATGCGCGAGGAAGCCGGCGACCAGCGCGGCCGGCTCGCCCTCAAACATCGCGCCGACGAACAGCGCGAACAGCCCGTACTGCTCGATCAGCAGGTCGAATGTTTCGTTCATCGCGGCGTGTCCGCCAGCCGCGCCTCGATCCGCTCAAGCGCCTCGGCCAGCTTTGTCATCTCGGCATGCATTCCCACGATCTCGCGGTGGCGCAGTTCGTCCAGTTTCTCGTGCAGCGCCATGATCTCGATCTCGGACTTCAGGTTGACCTCGTAGTCATGTGCCGCATCCACCCGGTCGCGCGCTGCCTGCCGGTTCTGCGACATCATGATGATCGGCGCCTGGATGGCGGCCAGCATCGACAGGATGAGGTTGAGGAAGACGAAGGGGTAGGGGTCGAAGGTCTCCATGCCAAGCAGCCAGATGTTGGCCAGCGTCCAGACCGCGAGAAACGCGAGGAAGCCGACGATGAAGCTCCAAGAACCGCCGACGCGCGCTATCGCGTCGGCCAGCCGGTCGCCAAGCGTCGTACCGGCGTCCTGCGACAGGTCGCGCGACAGTGCCTGCCGGTGCAGCGCACTTTCCAGCACATGCCGTTCACGTGCTCCGGCGCGGCCGGACAGGTAGCGGCGCGCGATATCCTCGATGGTCTTTGGCATGGTTGTGGCCCTGCGGCGGCTTGCGGAATCCGGGCAGACTAGCAGGATCGTCCAGCCTCCGCGATCTCGCGCGTTGCCGCGCCTCGGCCGACATGCCGGGCCTTCGCGGTCTGGCTCCGGCAGGACCGCCATGCCAGAATGTTGCGTGGGGAGATATCGGCATGAAGAGCTTCGAGACGATCCGCGCACGCGCAGCCAAGCGCAAGGGTGGCGACAAGGTTCTCGCCGCCTTGCTTGGGCCGATGCCGGACAACAAGGCAGTCGCGAAGCTGAAGGACGACCGCATTCTCTCGACCATGGCCGAGCGGGTCTTTTCGGCCGGCTTCGTCTGGCGTGTCATCGAGCAGAAATGGCCGGGCTTCGAGGCTGCCTTCCTCGGCTTCGAGCCGAAGCGCCTGAATTTTCAGCCCGACGAGTTCTGGGAAGGGCTCGCGCGCGACGAGCGCATCGTTCGCAACCCGCAGAAGATCAGATCCGTGCGCGAAAATTCGCTCTTCGTCGAGCGGCTGTCGAAGGAGCATGGCGGCTTCGGCCAGTTCCTGGCGCAGTGGCCGGCAGACGACCAGGTCGGGCTTGTCGCCTATCTCGGCAAGCACGGGAGCAGGCTGGGCGGTGCCACCGGTGGCTATTTCCTGCGCTGGCTCGGCTGGGACACCTTCATGCTGTCGGGCGACATGGTCCTGGCGCTGCGCGACGCGGGGCTGGAGATCGCCGACAGCCCATCCTCGAAGAAGGACATGGCTGCGATCCAGCAGCAGATGAACAAGTGGGCCGACCAGACGGGCCTGCCGAAGGCCCACATCTCGCGCATCCTTTCCATGTCGATCGGCGAGAACCGCTCGGCCGAGGAACTGCGGAGCTACATGGGCGAGTAGCCAGCAGGCGCTGCGCCATTGCCCGGCCTCTGGCCGCGCGCTAAACCGCAGCCATGGCCCAGTCTGCCCCGCACAAATCCGCACCAGATACGCTGCGCATCGCTGTTGCACAGCTCAACCCGATCGTCGGCGATGTCGCCGGCAATCTGGCGAAAGCGCGCGAGGCGCGGGCCGACGCGGCGCGGCAGGGCGCCGACCTCATCCTGTTCACCGAACTGTTTCTCGCCGGCTATCCGCCGGAGGATCTGGTCCTGAAGCCTGCCTTCCTGGCGGCGTGCGAGAAGGCGGCGAAGGACATCGCGAAGGACACCATGGACGGTGGTCCGGCTGTCATCATCGGCACGCCGCTGAAGCGGAAGTCGGGCGTGCACAATTCCGTGGTCGTCGCCGATGGCGGCAAGATCATCGCCGAGCGCTTCAAGCTCGACCTGCCCAACTATGGCGAGTTCGACGAGAAGCGCGTCTTCCAGGCCGGGCCCGACATGCCGGGACCGGTTGCGATCCGCGGAGTGCGGATAGGCATCCCGATCTGCGAGGACATCTGGGGCGAACTCGGCGTCTGCGAGACGCTGGCGGAGAGCGGCGCCGAGATGCTGCTCGTGCCGAACGGCTCGCCCTACTATCGCGGCAAGATGGACGTGCGCCAGCAGGTGGTGATCCGCCAGGTCATCGAGACCGGCCTGCCGATGCTCTGGGCGAACCAGCTCGGCGGGCAGGACGAACTTGTCTTCGACGGCGCGTCCTTCGCCATCCAGTCGGACAAGTCGCTTGCCTTCCAGATGAGCCAGTTCGAGGAGGCGGTCGTCGTCACCACCTGGAAGCGCGGCAACGAGAAAGGCGAGCCGGAAGGCTGGTTCTGCGCCGATGGACCGATGGTGAAGCTGCCGGAGAAGGAGGAAGCGGATTATCGCGCCTGCATGCTCGGCCTGCGCGACTACGTGAACAAGAACGGCTTCAAGAACGTCGTGCTCGGCCTGTCGGGCGGCATCGACTCGGCCATCTGCGCGGCGCTCGCGGTCGATGCGCTCGGCGAAGAGCGTCTGCGCGCGGTGATGATGCCGTACCGCTACACCTCGAAGGATTCGCTGAAGGACGCCGAGGACTGCGCGAAGATGCTCGGGTGCCGCTACGACATCGTGCCGATCTTCGAGCCGGTGGATGGCTTCTCCAATGCGCTGACGCAGCTTTTCGAGGGCACCAAGTCGGGCATTACCGAGGAAAACCTGCAGAGCCGCGCGCGCGGGACGATCCTGATGGCGATCTCCAACAAGTTCGGCTCGATGGTCGTCACCACCGGCAACAAGAGCGAGATGTCTGTCGGCTACGCTACGCTGTACGGCGACATGAACGGCGGCTTCAACCCGATCAAGGACGTGTACAAGATGCAGGTCTATGCGATGTCGGCGTGGCGCAACAAGCATGTGCCGCCGGGCGCCATGGGGCCGAGCGGAGAGGTCATCCCGCAATCGATCATCGACAAGGCGCCCTCGGCCGAATTGCGGCCGAACCAGACCGATCAGGATTCGCTGCCTCCCTATCCGGTGCTGGACGACATCCTCGAATGCCTTGTCGAGCACGAGATGGGCGTCGACGAGATTGTCGCCAGGGGCCACGATCGCGAGACGGTGACGCGCGTCGAGAACATGCTCTACATCGCCGAATACAAGCGTCGGCAGGCTGCGCCGGGCGTGAAGATCACGCGCAAGAATTTCGGCCGCGACCGCCGCTATCCCATCACCAACCGCTTCCGCGACCGGGGATGATCGCGACCACGTTCGACCGGGTCGAGGTCAGCTTCGACCGGCTCCGCATCGACTTCGTCGAGCCGGCGCGGCTGCTTGCCGAAACGTCGTGGGGCAAGGGGCGCAGCGAGGGCGACCAGTTGAAGGCTTTCGGCAATTCGCTTTGCGCTGCGGCCTTCGTCGATGGCCGCCAGATCGGCTTCGGCCGCGCCGTCACCGATTTCGGGTTCTTCGCCTATCTCTGCGATCTGATCGTCGACCCGCAGGAGCGCCGCAAGGGCGTCGCGGGCGCGATCGTGCGGGCCTTTCTCGGCCACCCTGACCTTGCCGGCGTCGTGCACTGGAGCCTCTACACGGCAAACGCACACAGCCTCTACACGCGCTTCGGCTTCGAGCGCTCCGGCGACGGCAACTATATGCGGCTGCAGCGCCGCCCGGGTGGCTAGCGCACCCCCTCAGCCTTGAATTTGCCACCTGATCGGCTATCTCTCCGCCATGGCGCGGGGGCGTGCCGACCCAACACCGGAAACTGCCAGAGCCCCCATGACCGTTACCGTCCGTTTCGCACCTTCCCCGACCGGCCATATCCACATCGGCAATGCCCGCACGGCGTTGTTCAACTGGCTGTTCGCGGAGAAGCATGGCGGCCGCTTCATCCAGCGGTTCGACGACACCGACCAGGAGCGTTCGCGCCGCGAATACGCCGACGCCATCCTCTACGACCTGCACTGGCTGGACATCTTTCCCGACTATGTGGAGCACCAGTCGCGCCGCACCGATCTCTACCGTGACGCCGCTGAGCGCCTGCGCGCCGCGGGCCTGCTCTATCCCTGCTATGAGACGCCCGAGGAGCTGGACCTGCGGCGCAAGATCAGGCTGTCGCGCCACCAGCCGCCCGTCTATGGACGCGAGGCGCTGCGCATGACGGCCGAGGAGCGCGCCGGCTACGAGGCCGACGGGCGGCGTCCGCACTGGCGATTCCTGCTGCCGAATTTCAGCGCCGATCCGGCGCAGCCTGAGCGCCACGACATCACCTGGACCGATCTGGTGCGCGGCGATGAATCCGTCGACCTCGCCTCGCTGTCCGACCCGGTGCTGATCCGCGCCGACGGCACCTTCCTGTACACGCTGCCCTCTGTCGTCGATGACATCGACCTCGGCATCACGCACGTCATTCGCGGCGATGACCACGTCACCAACACCGGCGTGCAGATCGCGCTGTTCAGGGCGCTTGGCGCGCAACCGCCGGTCTTCGGCCATCACAATCTGCTGACGACGGTTACGGGAGAGGGGCTGTCGAAGCGAGACGGCGCGCTTTCGCTCGCTGGCCTGCGCGATTCCGGCATGGAGCCGATGGCGGTGGCCTCGCTTGCCGTGCTCACCGGCACCTCGGAGAACGTGGTGGCGGCGCATTCGCTGGCCGAGCTCGCCGAGCATTTTGACCCGGCCTCGACGTCGAAGTCGGCAGCGAAGTTCGACCCCGACGATCTCGTCAACCTGAACCGCACGCTGATCCAGGATATGACCTTCGATGACGTGCGCGAGCGCCTGGCCGTGCAGGGCATCGTCGATGAGCGCGCCGAGGCGTTCTGGCTCGCGGTGCGCGGCAATCTCGACACGCTGCGTGGCGCGGAAAGCTGGTGGAAGATCCTGCGCTACGGGCCGGTCGCGGAGCCCGACCTGTCGGAAGAGGACAAGCAGTTCGTGCGCCAGGCGCTCGACCTCCTGCCCGAAGAGCCGTGGGACGCATCGACCGCCACGAACTGGATCAACGCGGTGAAGGAGCAGTCGGGCCGCAAGGGCAAGGCGCTATACCTGCCGCTGCGGCTGGTGCTCACTGGACTTTCGGCTGGCCCGGAAATCGCAGATCTATTGCGCCTTCTGGGTCGGGAAGGAACACTGGCCCGACGACCCTGATGCGGGTCGGCCGCGCCGGCTCGTTCGACGCCGTCTTGGTCGTGTCGGCCTCCCGCGGCTTCAGCAGCGTGCGGATGGCCGCGAGGCTCAGGCCGCCATCGGCATTCGCCAGCGTTTCGGGGTCCGCCGCGGGATCCGGGCGTTCGACGGGTTGCGGGATCAGGGGCTGAACCGGCTGCGACATGGGAGGCGGCAGTTCGCCGGCGATGACCGAGAAGTTGCGTTGCGGGTTGCAGCCGCACTGCGCGTTCCGCGTCACTCTGGGGTCGCGATACTGGAAGGCGGTCGGCAGCGTCGTATAGGGCTGTCCGTCGGAGACCGAGACCATCGCCTCCGACTCCTCCGTCGCCGCGCGGTGATAGAACAGCTTCACCTCCGTGCCGGGACACATGGATTCGCAGTTCTTCTGGTCGCGCTCGAAGTTCGCCGCCGATGACGCGCCCGACATGGGGAAGTAGTAGCCGTCGCAGGTGCGCACGCACATGGTGCGGTACTGGCCGCCGCCTCCCTCGAAGCCTCCGCCGGGCCGCAGCGCCACGCGCACGCGGCTCTCCGCCATGAATTCGTCACGCGGCTTCACGCCGCCGCCGAACAACTGATTGAACAGCGAGCCGCCGTCGCGCGTACGCCCTCCGGTCAGGTCGCCGCGCGGCCGATCGTTGCTGGCGACCCGCTGTCCGTCGTCGCGGCAGCCATTGGCGTCGAGTGCGGCGACCAGCCGGGCGCGCTCGGAGCGCGAAAGCATGCCGCCCGAGAGTTCGCCCTTCTTCTTCTGCAGCGCAGAAAGGTTCGCTTCCATGCGCTTGATGGTGGCGTTGATCGGGCCGCAGCGCTCCCTGCCGAGATTGAGGAACGACATGCCGCAACTTGCCTCGCGCGCCTGCGCGCGCGCCTTGGCGATCTGCTGCTGCTGCGCCGCGATGGCCTTTTCGTATTTCTTGACCGAGCCTGAACCGCCGCTACCGCCCGCAAGCTGCGCTTCGATCTGGCGGCATGCGCGCGAGGCCGCCTCGGCGTCGGCGACGACGAATGCGAGCGACGCCGTGGCGAGCGCAAGCGCCGCTGCGATCCGTGCCGCCTGTCGTCTGCGAGCCATCCGGTCTCCGACCATGCATCGACGTGTGGACCGCAAGGCGTGCGGTCCGAATCATCCGACGCTACTTCGGGCAGGTTAACCCTTCATTTACGATCCGGGGATGCCGCCTCAGAACGCCGAGACGTAGGCGCCGCCGTCGATCGGGATGTTCTGGCCGGTGAGATAGCCGGCATGCGCCGAGCAGAAGAAGGCGCACACCTGGCCGAATTCTTCGGCGGTGCCGAGCCGCTTCGCCGGGATGTTGGCCGAGAGGCGCTTGCGTCGCTCGTCGTCGCTTTCCCCCGCTGGCCCGCCGCCCTTCAGGCGGTCGGTGTCGATCGAGCCGGGTAGCAGATTGTTGATCGTCACGTTGCTGGCCACCACCTGCCGCGCGATGCCGGACAGGAACGACGTGAGCCCGGCGCGCGCGCCTGACGAAACGTCGAGCCCTGCGAGCGGCACATAGACCGACAGCGAGGTGATGTTAACGATGCGCCCGAATTTGCGTTCGGCCATGCCGTCGATCACCGCCTTGATCAGCTCGATCGGCGTGATCATGTTGCCGACGACGCCGGCCATGATCTTTTCGCGGTCGAGTTCGCGGAAATCCCGGCGCGGCGGGCCGCCATTGTTGTTCACCAGGATGTCGACCTGCGGAAAGGCCGACAGAAGCGCCTTCTGGACCTCCGGCTGCGAGACGTCGCCGGCGACCTCGATCACCTGCACGCCATGGCGTTCGCGAATCTCTTTCGCCGTCTGCGCCAGCAGTTCGGCATTGCGGCCATTGACGACGAGATCGACCCCGGCCTCGGCGAGCGCCATCGCGCAGCCCTTGCCGATGCCCTTGCTGGAAGCGCAGACGATGGCCTTCCTGCCCTTGATGCCCAGATCCATGACGGTCGATCCCTGTTTGCGCGGAGGCCGGACCCTAGCTCCAGGCTGCCTTCACCCGCAACCGTCATAAGTCTGTTGCATGAATCGGCGCATAGGCAGGCCGAAAACGGCAAAACCGGGAAGGGCTTGATGTCCGACGAAACGCCGCGCCGCTACCGCACCATATTCATTTCCGACGTGCATCTGGGTTCGAAAGCCGCCAAGGCCGATTTCCTGATCAGCTTCCTGCGCGATCACGATGCGGAGACGATCTTCCTCGTCGGCGACATCGTCGACGGCTGGCGCTTGCGCCGCTCATGGCACTGGCCGCAGTCGCACAACGACGTCGTGCAGAAGCTCCTGCGCAAGGCGCGCAAGGGCTCGCGCATCATCTACATCGCCGGCAACCACGACGAGTTCCTGCGTGACTTCCAGGGCACGCATTTCGGCGGCATCGAGGTGTGCGACAGCATTGTCCACACGGCGGCCGACGGCAGACGCTACCTCGTCATCCATGGCGACCAGTTCGATACGGTCGTCAAGAACGTCCGCTGGCTCGCCTACTTTGGCGACTTTGCGTACGACGCGGCGATGTTCGTCAACCGCGTGGTAAGCCGTTTCCGCCGAATCTTCGGCCTACCTTACTGGTCGTTCTCGTCGTGGGCGAAGGTGACGGTGAAGAGGGCGGTGAATTTCATCGGCGCCTTCCAGGACATTCTGGTCGAGGAGGCACGGCGGCAGGAGGTGGACGGCGTCATCTGCGGTCATATCCACCACGCCGCGATCGAGGAAATGGTCGGCATCCGCTACGTGAACACCGGCGACTGGGTCGAGAGTTGCACTGCCGTTGTCGAACATTGCGACGGCCGCATGGAAATCCTGCGCTGGACAGAGCAGGCGGTCATCGCATTGCCCGATCGGTTCGTGCCGGTGGTGATCGACGGCGGCAGCGCCGCGGCTGCCTGACGGAGCAATCATGCGTCAGATCTGGTCAGAGGCTGCGGGCCATCCCGGAGCGCGCCCGCACTTCGTCGATGGGAGCCCTGCGACGCGGCATGCGCTGCGTCTGGGCGCGCTAGGCGTGACCGCCTCGAAGGAGCAACGTGTGCCGGTCGAGGCGCTTCAGCCGCCGGGTTATTCGGTCCGGGATCTGCGCGTGCTGACGGGCTGGGACTGGCCGACGGCGAACGCCGCCTGAGCGCCTGGCCCCCGCCTCACGCGGCCTTCTTCATCGCCTTTCGCGCCGGTATGCGCACCGAGACGATCGTGCCGACGCCGACGGTCGAGCGGATCTTCAGGGCACCGCCATGCAGTTCCGCCAGCGACCGTGAGATGGCAAGGCCGAGACCCGAGCCGGTGTGGTTCTTCGAGAACTGGTTCTGCACCTGCTCGAACGGACGGCCGATCTTGTGCATCGCTTCCTTCGGGATGCCGCAGCCGGAATCCTCGATCGACAGCATCATCGCATTCGCTACCTTGCGCGCGCGCACGGTGATCTTGCCGCCCTCACCGGTGAACTTCACAGCGTTGGAGAGCAGGTTGATGACGATCTGCTTGATCGCACGCCGGTCGGCATAGAGCTGCATGGAGTCCGCGATGCGCGTTTCCACCGTGATCGACTTCTTGCCCGCCTGCACCGCGATGACGCGCACCGTCTCGCGAATGAGCGGGCAGAGGTCGATGTCCTCGGAGTCGATGGAGAACTGCCCGGCCTCGATCTTCGACATGTCGAGGATGTCGTTGATGACACCCAGCAAGTAGGTGCCGCTCGAATGGATGTCGCGCGTGTACTCCTCGTACTTCTCCGAGCCGAGCGCGCCGAACAGCTTCTGCTGCATCAGCTCGGAGAAGCCGATGATCGCATTGAGCGGGGTCCTCAGCTCGTGGCTCATATTGGCGAGGAATTCGGACTTGGCGCGGCTGGCCGCCTCGGCGCGCTCCGTTTCCTTCATGTATTTGCGGTTCATCTCGACCAGTTCGCGCGCCTTCTCGGCTTCCGCCTTCTGCGACAGCGACAGCTGCTCCACCGACGCCATAAGTCGACGCTCGCTGTCGACCAGCTTCTCCTGGTGCTGCTTGATCTGCGTGATGTCCGCGCCGACGGAGACCGTGCCGCCATCCTTGGTGACGATCTCGTTGACCTGCAGCCAGCGACCGTCGGCGAGCTGCCGCTCATAAGTCATGCCGGCGCTCGGTCCGAGCGGATTGGCGAGCCGCCGCTCCGAGACCAGCGGCGTCATCTGCTCTTCAAGCTCTTCGCGGTTCGTGCCGGGCACGATCGCGCGCTCCGGCAGGCCGCTGTCCTGCTGGTATTTCGTGTTGCACATGATCAGCCGCTGCGCGGCATCCCACAGCACGAAGGATTCGTTGATGTTCTCGATCGCCGTGCGCAGCCGCTGGTCGGCCGTCTCCGAGCGCTGCGCCAGCTTCTGCTGCTCGGTGATGTCGACCGCGATCCCGATCAGATGGATCTCCGGCGCTTCCTTGTCGATGACCTGCGCGCGCGCCCGCATCCACACCCACTGGCCGTTGGCGTGGCGCATGCGGAAGACCTGGTCGATCTGGTCGGTCTCGCCCGACACCACCTTGTTGGCGATCTGGAACAGGTCGGCATCGTCGGCATGGATGATCGACGACACCTCGCCGAACGACAGCATCGTGTCGCACGGCTCGTAGCCGAGCATATCGTACATCGAACGCGACCAGTACATGCGCCCGCGCGACATGTCCCAGTCCCACAGCCCGCATCGCCCGCGCACCAGCGCGAGATCGACGCGTTGGTGCGCCTGCAGATAGATTCGATCCGCCGTCTGTGCGCGCGCCGCCTGGCTGAAATAGGCGTAGAGGATGACGATCAGCACCGTAGCCGTGATCACGAACAGCGTCACGTTGAGCGATACGGTCCGTTGCCAGTCGGCGAAGACGGCAGCGGACGAGATCATCGCCACGGCCGCACCCTTGCGCCCCTCCGTCATGCTGACGGCGGCGTACCAGTCCTCTCCGCCGATGGTGACTTCCATCACGCCGGCGCGCTCGCCGAACATGAATAGCGGTTGCCCGCCGGAGATCAGCGTGTCGAGCGCCCGTCCGCGCCATGGCTCGAAATTCGGTTCGATGGCGATGATCTTGAGATCGGGGTCGGTCACCGCGAGCACGTAGCGCGGCCCCATCGCGCCATGACCGGCCACCTCGGTCAGCAGCGCGCGGCCATCGACAGCACCACCGCTCGCCTGCGCGACCGTCATGGCGTTGACGAGATCGCCGGCGGCGAGGCCGAGCAAGGCGCGCGCATTCTGCTCGGTGTCGTCGCGCATTGCCGACAGCGACAGCAGACGCGCCGCGGCGATGACGACAAGGAAGACGACGATGAGGGCAGGGATGGATTTGCGCAGCAGCGGCTCGGCCGCGAGCAGCCGGCGATAGGCCGGCGCCGCGAGCACGCGTGCATTCCCCGCCAGCCGCGGCTCGCGCAGGAACTTGCGTCCGCCAAGGCGCGACCGCCCGGCCGCTCCCCAAGCGTCCGTCTGTGCCATCCTGTGGCCCCCGAAAAACTATGTTCTGATGATCGGGAGAACGCCGCACATCCCCGATTCGTAGCCTAAGGAATCAGAGGTGATTCGGCTTGTCCAGCCTCGCGGATTCATAATTTGGAAATACATTCCGGAACGACGCGACGGCGCGCTCGCGCCATCGATTCGGAACGCTGCGAAATCAAGGACATCGCGGCCTCGCGTGAATCAGATTGGCAGGCCGCGAATGTGCTAGGCGAGAGTCCGCTCGACGATGTCGCGCAGGTCAGCTGATAGCTTCTCGGCCTGGGCGATCGACACCAGCGCCGCGCGGGCATGCGCCTGGCGCTCCGGCTCCAGCGAGCGCCAGGAACGGAACGCCGTCGCAAGCCGCGCCGCCAGCTGCGGGTTGCGCGTCTCGATCTCCAGGATCGTCGCGGCCAGCAGGCGATAACCGGCGCCGTCGGCGCGATGGAAGCCGGTCTGGTTCGCGGTCGAGAACACGCCGACCAGCGCGCGCACCCGGTTCGGGTTGAGGATCGAATAGCCGGCATGTTTCGCCAGCCGCACGACCGCGTCGACGGCCGCGCCACCCGGTACCGCGGCCTGGATCTGGAACCACTTGTCCATCACCAGCGCGTCGTCGGCGTAGCGCTTCTCGAAGTCCGCGAGTGCCTTGCTCGCCTGCGCCGAGCCGGCATGCCGCTGCGCCAGCGTTGCCAACGCCACGGCGCGGTCGGTCATGTTGGTGGCGTGGCGATACTGCGCCGCGGCGCGGTCCACGCTCCCCGGCAGCAGCGCCAGATAGTCGAGCAGGATGTTGCGCAAGGCCCGCCGGCCCGCCGCCGCAGCGTCCGGCGAGTACGGGCCCTTGTCGGCGAGCGAGTCGTAGATGCGCTCGAAGGTGGCGGCGTTCGCCGTCGCGATCTCCTGCAGCAGCGCCTCACGCGCGGCGAAGATGGCGTCCGGGTCGATATTGCTGCCGATCTCGCGCGCGATGTCCGCCTCGCCGGGCAGCGCCAGCGCCAGCGCGCGATAGGCATGCTCGAGGCTTTCGTCTTCGGCGAAGGCGCGCGTCAGCTCGGCCAGCCTCGCAGTGAACTTCACCGGCTTGCCGCCGCGAATGGCGCGACAGGCGGCGATGAGTGCGTCGGTGAGCAGCGTGTTGAACGCCTGCCAGCGCGAGAACGCATCGCTGTCGTTGCGGGCGAGGAAGGCCTGGTTGTCCGGCCGCTGCTCCTGCGTCAGCGTCACCGGTGCGGAGAAGCCGCGATTGAGCGACACCACGGGCCGCGCAAAAACGCCTGAGAAACGAACGCTGTGCTTGCGCTTCTTCAGATGGATGACGCCGTTTTCGATCGTGGCGCCATCCGCCTTCGACCATGTCATGTCGCGGCCGTCCGGCCCCACCAGCCCGAAGGCGAGCGGGATGTGCATGATGCGCTTGCGCGATTCCGACGGCGTCGGCGGCACGGACTGCTCGACCTCCAGCACGAACTCGCCTGTTGCTGCATCGTGCGACGTCGCGATGGCGAGGTTCGGCGTGCCGGCCTGATGGTACCACAGCGCGAACTGCGCGAGGTCCTTGCCGGAAGCATCCTGGAACGCCGCGAGGAACTGCTCGATCGTGGCTGCCTCGCCGTCGTGCCGCTCGAAATAAAGATCCATGCCCGCCCGGAATATCTCGGCGCCCAGGATGGTGCGGATCATGCGCACGACCTCGGCGCCCTTTTCGTAGACGGTGGCCGTGTAGAAGTTGTTGATCTCGCGGTAGCGGCGCGGACGCACGGGATGCGCCAGCGGACCCTGGTCCTCGGGGAATTGATGCGCACGCAGCGTGCGCACTTCGGCGATGCGCTTCACCGCGCGCGAGCGCTGGTCGGCGGAGAATTCGTGGTCGCGATAAACTGTCAGCCCTTCCTTGAGGCAGAGCTGGAACCAGTCGCGGCAAGTGATTCTGTTGCCGGTCCAATTGTGGAAATACTCATGCGCGATGATCGCCTCGATGTTGGCGAAATCGCCGTCCGTCGCCGTCTGCGGATCGGCGAGAACGTATTTGTCGTTGAAGATGTTGAGGCCCTTGTTCTCCATCGCACCCATGTTGAAGTCGGACACGGCGACGATGTTGAACACGTCGAGATCGTATTCGCGACCAAACGCTTCCTCGTCCCAGCGCATGGAGCGCTTCAGCGCGTCCATGGCGTAGAGCGCGCGCGCTTCCTTGCCGTGCTCCACATAGACGCCGAGTTCGACGGCCCGGCCTGATGCCGTGGTGAAGCTGTCGCGCACCACGCCGAGATCGCCGGCCACCAGCGCGAACAGGTAGGAAGGTTTCGGGTGCGGGTCGTGCCAGACCGCGAAATGCCGCCCGCCGGTGAGCTTGCCGCGTTCGATGGGATTGCCGTTGGAAAGCAGGAGCGGCGCCTGTTTGGCGTCGGCCTCGATCCGCACCGTGTAGACCGACAGCACGTCGGGACGGTCGAGGAAATAGGTGATGCGCCGAAAACCCTCGGCCTCGCACTGCGTGCAGTAGTTGCCGTTGGACCGATAGAGACCCATCAGCGCCAGGTTGGACGACGGGTCGATCTCCGTCTCCAGTGTCAGCCGAAAGCGCCTCGCATGCGGCGGCTTCGCCACCGTCAGCCGCGCCGGCGTCGCCTCGTAGGCCCCGGCGGCGAGCGGCTGCCCGTCGATGGCGATGCGCTTCAGCACCAGCCCGTCGCCGTCCAGCACCAGCGGCGGTATGCTGCGCAGATTGCTGTCGCGCCGCTCGATCGTCAGTTCCGCGACGACGATCGTGGCCTTCTCGGCCAGCCGGAAGACGAGCTTCGTCTCGGGAATGAGGTAGTCGCTCGGGCGATAGTCCTCGAGCTTGAAGATCTGTCCGGTATCTGTCCGCATCGGTCCCGTGTCGTTCCGGCCGGCTGAAGGTCAGGCCGTGGCCTCATCAAAAGGCCCCGTCGAAAGGCAAGCGTGCTCTTTACACAAAAGGGTCACTCGACAAAACTGCCGCGCGGGCTATTTCAGCCGCATCTTTTCCATTGATCGCGAGGCAGCCGGCAACGCCATGCTGTCCGGAATCCGACAGCCGCATAGCGTCCGATGAATCCGCCCGCCCACCAGCGCGACCTGAACGTCCTCACGGGGATCGCGCTCAAGGTCCTTTCCATCGCGGTTTTCGTGGCGATGCAGTCCTGCATCAAGATGGCCGGGCAGTTGCCGGCCGGGCAGATCGCCTTCTTCCGCTCGTTCTTCGCCTTTCTGCCGCTGATCGCTTTCCTCACCTGGCGCGGTGACATGCGCACCGCCTTCTCGACCACGCGCCCGGGCAGCCACATCTTCCGTGGCGCGGTCGGCGCCACCAGCATGTTGCTCGGCTTCTTCGCGCTGACGCGACTGCCGTTGCCCGAGGCGATCGCGCTCAACTACGCGCAGCCGCTGCTGCTGGTCATCATCAGCGCCGTGTTCCTCGGCGAGACGATTCGTGTCTACCGCTGGAGCGCGGTGGTGATCGGTTTCGTCGGCGTGTTCATCATCTCCTGGCCGAAGCTGACCCTGTTCACCTCCGGCGGGGCGATGAGCAATCAGGAAGCGATGGGCGTCGGCGCTGCGCTGGTCGCGGCGGCGCTGTCGGCCGTGGCGCTGCTGCAGGTGCGCGGGCTGGTGCAGACGGAGAAGAGCGCCACCGTCGTCATCTGGTTCACGCTGACCGCCACCGTCACCAGCCTGTTGACGATGCCCTTCGGCTGGGAGCCGCTCAATTGGTCGCAGGCTGCGTTCCTCATCGGCTGCGGCATCTGTGGCGGGATCGCACAGATCCTGATGACCGAGAGCTATCGCCACGCCTCCGCATCGACGCTGGCACCGTTCGAGTACGTGTCGCTGCTGCTCGGCGTGGTCGTCGGCTATCTCGTTTTTGCCGAGGTGCCGACCAGCCACATGATCGTCGGCGGGCTGATCGTCATCGGCGCCGGCCTGTTCATCGTCATCCGCGAGCGCCGGCTCGGGCTGGAGCGCAGCGCCGCCCGCAAGGTCACGCAGCAGCAGTAGGGTTCAACCGGCTCCGGCGGCCGTCTTCTGCAGCGCGAAGCGGGTCTGCTCGTCGGCCGGGAAGAAGCATTCGATCGCCAGTTCCGACAGCGTCACGTCGAGCGGCGTGCCGAACACCGTGGTCGTGGTGATGAAGGACAACACCGTATCGCCGGCCCGGATGCGCAGCGGGTGCACGATGGCGCTCGTCTCGTCCTGCACGATGCGGGTGCGGCTGACGCCGGCCGGGTAGGCCGCCAGCTCGGCCCGAAGCTTTTCGAGCGTGGCGTCCGCCGTCGCCTCGATCAGCACGTCGAGGCGGTGCAGCAGGTGCGCGCGCCACTCGGCGAGATTGACGATGGCCGGCGCCAGCCCGCCCGGATGCAGGCTGAGGCGCAGCACGTTGACCGGCGGCCGCATGAGCGCGGCGTCGGTTACGGATGCGAGGAACGGCGTCAGCGACGCGTTTGCGGCAACCATGTTCCAGTGGCCGTCGATGGCGATCGCCGGATTGGGCTCATGCCCCTTCAGCACGATGTCGATCATCCGTCGCGCCGCCGCCAGCGATGGGTCGTCGAGCGACCGTTCGCCGAAACTCGGAGCGAAGCCGCCGGCGAGCAGCAGCTTGTTGCGCTGGCGCAGCGGGATTTCGAGCCGCTCGGAGAGGTTGAGGATCATCTCGCGCGAGGGATGCGCTCGCCCGCTCTCGATGAAGGAGAGGTGTCGCTGCGACACATCGGCTTCGCTCGACAGGTCGAGCTGGCTCATGCGTCGCCGGGTGCGCCATTCCCGGATGAGGGCGCCGATCACAGGGGTCTGGTCCATGCCCGCAGGATAGCGCCGGTCGCTGCACCAATTCCATTACCTCAGGCGTAATCGCTTCCCCGCAGGCGCGCTGCCACCTTCGCCGTCATGGCCGGGCTGAACCGGCGGACAACGAAGGAGACCCAACATGCAGATCACCATCACGCCTCTCCTGCGCAACGCGCTTCTGCTCGACGCCCTTGTCAGTGGCGCTGCCGCGATCCTGATGGCCGCTGGCAGCTCGCTGCTGGCGCCGCTGCTCGAACTGCCTGCGCAACTGCTCCTGTGGGTCGGCATCGCGCTGGGCCCCTTCGTTGTGCTTCTGCTGGCGGTGGCGCGGCGTGCTGCCGCCTCACGGCTGCTGCTTCTCGGCATCGTCGAGATCAATCTGGCCTGGGTCCTCGCCAGCGTCGGCATTCTTGTTGCGGGTGCGGTGCAGCCGAACCTGCTCGGCGTTGCCTTCGTGCTGGCGCAGGCGGCGGCGGTGGCGTTCTTCGCGGCGCTGCAGTGGATCGGCCTCGGTCGCGCGGCGCAGCCGGCCTGAGCGGGCAGGCGAGGGCGGCTAGTAGCCGCCTTCGCCGCCATGCGAGGAGGTGCGCGGGCGCGTCAGCGTCTGCAGCGGGTGACGGCCGGCCGCCCAGTCGATTGCCCCTTCCAGGCGATCATCGCCCCAGAAGATTTCCTCGCCCACGGCAAAGGTCGGCGAACCGAAAGCGCCGAGCCTGCGGGCCACACCGGTCTCCGCGTCGTAGCGCTGCCGGATTTCGTCGGAATTGGCGCGCGCGATTACGGCGTCCGGCTCCTGCTTCAGCCGTTTCAGGATAACCGTCAGCGCGGCCGGCTCGCCTAGCGGCTGCCCGTCGAGATACCAGGCGCGGAAGCTGGCGATCGTGTATTCCTTGCACCATCCCTCCGTCGCCGCGACGATGCCGACGCGGTTGGCCAGCTGGTCCGGATCGGTCGGCCAGATCGGCGGCTTGACGAAGGGCAGCCCATGGCGCGCCGCCCGGCGGCGGATGTCACGCCAGAAATAGGCGAGCTTCTGCGGCTGGTCGTGGAAATTGTTGCGCTGCTCGATCACCAGGGCGCGCACGCTGAACGGCCGCCAGTTGACCGTCACGCCGGCCTTCTCTGCCAGCGGCGAGATGCGCATCGCCGACAGGTAGGAGTAGCCGCTGCCGAGGAAATAGAAGAAGTCGAGTTGCCCCGGCATCGCTTCAGCCGTCCTCCAGCCGCGCCCGGATGTCGAGGAAATCGCGCCAGGCGAATTTCTTGTGCGCCGGCGTGCGCAGCAGATAGGCCGGATGCAGCGTCGGCATGGTTGCGATCGCCAGCCCGGAGCGTGTCGTGTGCGTCTGCCAGGTGCCGCGCACGCGGGTGATCCCGGCGGTCGTGCCGAGCAGGAGTTTTGTCGAGGGGTTGCCGAGCGTCACCAGCACCTTCGGGTTCACCAGCTCGATCTGCCGTTCGATGAAGGGACGGCAGATTTCGGCCTCCATCGGCGAGGGGTCGCGATTGCCGGGCGGCCGCCAGGGGATCGCGTTGGCGATGTAGGCGGACTGCCGGTCGCGGCCGATTGCCGCCAGCATGCGATCAAGCAACTGGCCGGAGCGACCGACGAAAGGCCGGCCTTCGAGATCCTCGTCGCGGCCCGGTGCCTCGCCGACCAGCATCAGCGGTGCTTCCGGGTTGCCGTCCGCGAAGACCAGGTTCTTCGCCGTGAATTTGAGGTTGCAGCCATCGAAGCCGGCCATGATCTCGCGCAGTTCGGCGAGCGTCGTCGCCTGCCGCGCCAGTTCGCGCGCGCGGCCGACCTGCGCTTCGTCCGGCACGCTCGCCAGCGTCGGCGCTGCCGGCACCGGTCGTTGTTCCGTCCTGACGCCGAGGCGCGGCCTGCCGCCTGCCTCCGGGGGCGGGGCCACTGGCGCAGATGCGACCAGACGGTCGACGCCTTCCTCGCTCAGCGCCAGATCGTCGCCGGCGTCTGCCAGAAACAGCAGCATCTCGCGCAAGGCTGCCCGATCCGGAGCCGTGGTGTTGTCGTCCATGCCTTTCGCTCGCAGATCGATGTCGTCATGGCAAGCTTCACGAGGAGGGAATGCGTGGGTCCTCGACGAGGTAGAAGGTCCAGCGCGGCGTGAAATCGGTGATGAAGAAGCGGAAGCCCGCTGTCGCCAGCGGATCGACCGTGCCGTTCTCGTAGCGCAGCCTGTCATACGGCTCGAAGTCGCGGCTGTAGCGGGCAAAGCTGTCGGAGCCGATGTTGTCGCTCTCCCCCTTGCGCTGGTCGAAGGACAGCCCGTCGCCGAACCCGCTTGGCACACCGAGTCGCTCCTGCAGTTCGAACTCGAACTCCACCCACGGCAGGCCGCTGCTGTTGTTGATGACGATGCGCATGTGGATGAAGCCGTTGGCAATGCTTCCCGTGGCCCCGAACGGCTGCACCGACGCTTCGGCGCGGATCACCATGGTCACCGGCGTCGCCGAGGTCAGCTCCTGCACCACGGTAATCGGGTCATCGCGCGTGCCGGTGCCGGCGGCCGACACGATGCGGAAGCCGCCGAGTTCGTCCGAGAAGGAGTAGGCGCCGGCCCGCGCGACGTTGGCGTCGGCCGAAACGCTGGCGGTTGTTCCGCCTGCCGACGCGGCGTCGCAGCCTGCTGCCGCGAGCACCGCCAGGATGCACGCGCCGCCTGTCCACCGCCGGATCGCCCGCGACAGAGCCATGCCGCACTATGGCGCTTATGGCCGCGTTCGAACATCCTCGGCATGGCACCATGCACGCGTACTTATTGACGCTTACGTCAACGTCACATAGGTGACGTAGATGAAGGGCCCGCGAATTGTCGCAGCCCTTCCCGTGGCGCGGATTCATGCGTTATGGGACTGATGGAAATGCGGTTTCACAAAACCGTCGCGGAGGCAGGCATGAGCGATACCGAACGCGAGAGCATGGAATTCGACGTGGTCATCGTCGGCGCCGGTCCGGCTGGACTGTCGGCGGCGATAAGGCTGAAACAGGTCAACCCCGACCTTTCCGTCGTCGTGCTCGAAAAGGGTTCGGAGGTCGGCGCTCACATTCTGTCCGGCGCAGTGGTCGATCCCATCGGCATCGACCGGCTACTGCCCGACTGGCGCGAGGACAGCGACCATCCTTTCAAGACGCCGGTGACGGACGACCACTTCCTGGTCCTCGGCCCGGCGGGCTCGCTGCGCGTCCCCAATTTCCTGATGCCGCCGCTGATGAGCAATCACGGCAACTACATCGTCTCGCTTGGCAATGTCTGCCGCTGGCTCGCCACCAAGGCCGAGGCGCTGGGCGTCGAGATCTATCCCGGCTTCGCCGCAGCGGAAGTGCTCTACAACGATGAGGGCGCGGTCATCGGCGTCGCCACCGGCGACATGGGCGTCGAGCGCGATGGCAGCCATGGCCCCGGCTATGCACGCGGCATGGCGCTGCTCGGCAAGTATGTGCTCCTCGGCGAAGGTGTGCGCGGTTCGCTCGCCAAGACGCTGATCCGCAAGTTCGAACTGGATGCCGGCCGCCAGCCGCAGAAATTCGGCCTCGGCCTGAAGGAGCTCTGGCAGGTCAAGCCCGAGAAGCACCGGCAGGGGCTGGTGCAGCACTCGTTCGGCTGGCCGCTCGGCTATTCCACCGGCGGTGGCTCGTTCCTCTATCACCTTGAGGACAACCAGGTCGCCGTCGGCTTCGTCGTGCACCTCAACTACAAGAACCCGTACCTCTCGCCATTCGAGGAGTTCCAGCGCTTCAAGACGCACCCCGCAATCCGGGACGTGTTCGAGGGCGCAAAGCGCATTTCCTACGGCGCGCGCGCCATCACCGAGGGCGGCTGGCAGTCGGTCCCGAAGCTCACCTTCCCGGGCGGTGCCCTGATCGGCTGCTCTGCCGGCTTCATCAACCTCCCGCGCATCAAGGGTTCGCACAACGCCGTGCTGTCCGGCATGCTGGCGGCCGAGCACATCGCCGATGCGCTCTCTCACGGTCGTCAGCACGACGAGGTCGCGACCTATGACGAGGCTTGGCGCGGCACCGACATCGGCCGCGATCTCAAGAAGGTGCGCAACGTCAAGCCGCTCTGGTCGCGTTTCGGCCTCGGCGGCGTCGCCGTCGGCGGCCTCGACATGTGGCTGAACACGCTGGTCGGCCTCTCGCCCTTCGGCACGCTGAAGCATGGCAAGGCGGACTACGCCGCCACCCAGCCGGCGTCGAAGCACAAGAAGATTGCCTATCCGAAGGCCGATGGCGTCCTCACCTTCGACCGGCTGTCCTCGGTGTTCCTGTCGAACACCAATCACGAGGAGAACCAGCCGATCCACCTGCAGGTGAAGGACATGGACCTGCAGAAGCGCTCCGAGCACGACGTCTTTGCGGGCCCGTCCTCGCGCTATTGCCCGGCTGGCGTCTACGAATGGGTGGATGCCGATGGCAACGCCGCGGCCGACAAGATGGGCATCGACGTCACCTTCGTGATCAACGCGCAGAACTGCGTCCACTGCAAGACCTGCGACATCAAGGATCCGAACCAGAACATCAACTGGGTGCCGCCGCAGGGCGGCGAGGGACCGGTCTACCCGAATATGTAGGGGCCCGTTTCAGCGGAGCCCGGACCGCGTCCCGCCGAGGGACGCGGTCGATCCCTGCGCGGGACGCCTCGTTCCGCAGCGGCACAGCCAGATCCACAATCTGCCCGATAGGCCCGGAAACGCCTGAGGTGTCTTCTGGCACGCCGGTTGCATAGGCCGATGCGCCAGCGTTGCCGTGGTCGGTTGGCAGGATGGGCTCAGGGCGCCGTGCCTCCCTCATGCCAACGGACGCGCCGGCAAGAGCAAACGCGCGGCATCGCGGTTCCGGTCGAGGACAGCGGACCGGCCGTGCGGGCTATGGTCAGCCAGCCCCATCCTGTGGCCGACACGCATCGCGGGGTTAACGTCGGGTCAATGGGTGTTGAAACGCCTGCCGGCTTGTGCTGTTGTTCACCGCGAGAGCTGTGGTGGAGGCTTTCCGTAATGCCGTCATTTTTCGCGAGCGCACTTGTTGGCGCAACCGCTTTCCTTGCCGCTTCGCAGGCATTTGCCGACGTCAGGGTGTCGGTGAAGAATGAGTACTACTCCATCGCCGGCAAGTCCGGCGTGGCGCTGCTGGAGCAGATGGACCGGATGGGCCCGAAGCACGGCTTCCTTGCCCGCGCCATCGCGCAGACACGCTACTCGGTGACGTGGGAGGTCGAGTGGGCGCAGGAAGGCTCGACCTGCCGCGTCCGCGACGCGCGCGCCGACCTCCAGATCACCTACACCTATCCCAAGGTCGGCAACGCCATGTCGCCGGGTCTCAAGAAGCGTTGGACGCGCTTCTATGCCGGCGTGCGCAAGCACGAGGAGATTCACGGCAAGATCGCACGCGAAATGGTCGCCAGCGCCGAGAAGATGGTTCGAGGGCTGTCGACCCGCAACGACCGCACCTGCTCCAAGAGCAAGCGCGAGGTGAAGCGCCGCGTCGACGATTTCTACGATCGTTACGAGGCCAAGCAGGTCGCCTTCGACGAAGCCGAACACAGAGACGGCGGCAATGTCGAGAGGCTGGTCAGCCGCCTGATGGGCTTCAAGGACTGATACCGCGCCGGGGTGATGGAGGCTGGTGGCTCTAGCGGCCCAGCTTCGCCGTCACTGTCTCATCGGCTTCTTCCGGTGCCTTCGGCGCACTGCCTGACAGCGAGAACTCGACGATGACGGGCGCGTGGTCCGAGCCGGCGTCGCCTCCGGTCCTGGCTGCGTGGACGTGGACATTGCCCTTCGACAGCACGTGGTCGATGGGCAGCCCGATATAGGGGCGCAGCGCCAGCGAAAACTGGTAGGCAAGCCAGGTCGGGCCGACCGGTGGCACCGGCGTCAGCCGGCCGGCGGCAGCCACCCGCTTCAGCGTCTGGCTCCAGCCAACCGCATTGAAGTCACCGGCGAGCAGCGCATTGTCCGCCAGGCGCCCCAGTTCCACTTCGAGCTCAGCGACCTCCTGCGCCTGCTGGCGCGGCCACGGCCAGGCGAGGTGAACGGACGCGACGTCGAGCGTGCGCCCGCCAAGATCGACGCTTGCTATCGCAAGGCTTCCGCTGAGCAGGCAGACGGGCTCGGTGCCGAAGGTGAAGGGCCGCCGCGAGAAGATCGCCACGCCGCCGACACGCCGGCCGGCCGGGCAGATCACGCTGTATGGATAGGTCGGCGCCAGCAGCTTCAGCCTCTCGCCCCATGCGGCCGAGACCTCCTCGAGCGTGACGATGTCGGGTTGCACGCGGCCGATTTCGGACAGCGCCTTCTCGGGCTCTGGATTGTCGTAGAGCAGGTTGAGCTGCATCAGCCGGTAGATGGCCGCGTCGTCGGGGCGCGGTTCGGCAAAGCTCGCCCCGAAGCCAGGAACCGGCATGTCGACCGCCGTGGTTGACAGCGCAGCGACGCCGAGCGCCACCGCGGCGATTGCTTCTTTCCAGTAGCCGATGAACAGGCCCGGCAGGCCGGCAAGCGCCAGCAGCACGGCCAGATGTGCACGGAAATGCGCGAAGGAATCGAACGCTGGATGCCAGGCGCCGAGGAAGCCGGCGACCAGCGCCAGCGCGATCAGGGCAGGCAGGGCAATGGCGAGGAAAGCCGTGATGCGGCGCGCGCGCGAGTGCATGTGGGCGATGTCGCGGCCAATTGGGGCACCGTGACGGCAGCGCTTACTGGAAGGCTGTCTCGGAGAAACTTCTCAGCTTGCGCGAGTGCAGCCGCTCCAGCGGCATCTCGGCCAGCTTCTCGACGGCGCGCATCCCGATTGTCAGGTGTTGCGCCACCTGCTTCTTGTAGAACTCGCTCGCCATGCCGGGCAGCTTCAGCTCCCCATGCAGCGGCTTGTCGGACACGCAGAGCAGCGTTCCATAAGGAACGCGGAAGCGGAACCCGTTGGCGGCGATGGTGGCGCTTTCCATATCGAGCGCGATCGCTCGGGATTGCGACAGGCGCTGCACCGGCCCGCGCTGGTCGCGCAGTTCCCAGTTGCGGTTGTCGATCGTGGCTACCGTGCCCGTGCGCATGATGCGCTTCAGGTCGTAGCCGGAGAGGCCGGTCACTTCCGCCACCGCCTCCTCCAGCGCCACCTGCACCTCGGCCAGCGGCGGGACCGGCACCCAGACGGGCAGGTCGTCGTCCAGCACATGATCCTCGCGCACATAGGCATGCGCCAGCACGTAGTCGCCGAGCGCCTGCGTGTTGCGCAGTCCGGCGCAGTGGCCCAGCATCAGCCAGGCATGCGGCCGCAGCACGGCGATATGGTCGGTGATCGTCTTGGCGTTGGACGGGCCGACGCCGATGTTGACCATGGTGATGCCGTTGGAACCGGGCTTGGCGAGGTGGTAGGCCGACATCTGCGGCATGCGCGGCGGTGCCGAGCCGCTGCTCGGGCCGGCTTCTCCCGGAAGCGTCACGAGGTTGCCGGGCTCGATGAAGGCCGTGTAGCCATTGCCGCCCTCCGCCATCATGTTGCGGGCGAGCATGCAGAACTCGTCGATGTAGAACTGGTAGTTCGTGAACAGCACGAAATTCTGGAAGTGATGCGCGCTGGTCGCCGTGTAGTGCGACAGGCGGTGCAGCGAGTAGTCGATGCGTTGCGCCGTGAACGGCGCCAGCGGCATCGGATCACCTGGCAGCGGCTCGAACGTGCCATTGGCGATCTGGTCGTCGGTGCCGGAAAGATCCGGAACGTCGAAGATGTCGCGCAGCGGCCGCTGGATGCGGTCGGCGACCGCGCCATCGACATGCGTGCCTTCGAGGAAGGCGAAATGCACGGGGATCGGCGTCTCCGATTCCGACACGGTGACCGGAACACCGTGATTGCGCATCAGCAGCTTCAACTGCTCGGTGAGATAGTTCTCGAACAGGTGCGGCCACGTGATGGTGGTGGAGTAGTGCCCCGGCGCCGGCATGTGGCCATAGGCGAGGCGGCTGTCGACCTGATTGTAGGATGAGATGGTGACGCCGACTTCCGGATAGAAGGCGCGGAAGCGCTGGTGCTGCTTGTCGCCCTCGATGCTCAGGCTGGCGAAGGAGTCGCGCAGGAACTTGGTGTTGCGGTCGTAGAGAGCCTTCAGCGCGGCGACGGCTTCGGCTGCGTCGGTGAAGCTCTGCCGGGCGAACGGCTCCGGGCTTGAGATCGATTCGATCAGGCTTGGGTAGATTCGCTTTTCCATGACCTATTATAAGGATGGAATGTGACAGGCGGGAGGGGGCGTCCCTCCGACCCGCCCAAATTTTGCTCAGCCGCGCTGCAGGCTCACCAGCAGCACCAGCCCGATCGAGGAGTCGTTCGGCGCTTCGGCGCTGATGCGCAGGTCGTTCCCGGCGCCGACGCTGCTGGAAAAGATCAGCGGGCTGGCGACGACGGCCAGCATCAGGGCGGCGGCGGTCAGGAGGCGCTTGAGCGGGAAAGAGCGGTTCATGGTCGTGTCCCTTCGTTTCAATGCGGCCGTTCAGCGGCTGCGGATGCAGGTGAGGACATCGGGGATCAGGCAGTCCCGCCGGCCTTCATCCGACCTGCCGGGCTGAGCGACCAGGATGGCGAGGGCCATGCCGAAGATCGTGGTCACGAGGCAGACGATGGTGAAGCGGCGAGCAAGCATTTCCGATGTCGTTCCTTGTTTTCGACACCAGAATGCCGCTTTCGCTCTGAACTCGCCCTGATGGGGCCGTTCATCCTGCGTTCAAGCTTCGAGCCGCGCCGCAGGGAGGCGGCGACCGGTACTTGGCGGCACGGGGCCGTTGGCAAGGGAGCGCCAGGCGGAGGGGACGCGATCGCGTCGCGCCAAAAGAGAAGGGCGCCCGGAGGCGCCCTTTCAAAGCGTGGCTGTGGAAGAAATCAGAGCTTCTTCCAGGTCTGGCTCTTGCAGATCAGGCCGCCGAGAACGCAGCCCTTCATGCGCAGCGTGGCGCCGGAGAGCGTCGCCTTGCCGCTGTAGGTCTTGTCGTCGGCGGGGTCGGTGATCTCGCCGGCATACTTGCCGCCGCCACTGGCCTTCATCTTGCCGATCTGCTTGCCGGCGTGCTCGCCGCTGGTCAGCTTGATGCAGAACGAGCCGCCGCAGCCGCTGATCGTGGCGTTCGCTCCCGACTGCGTCTTCCACTTGCCTTCGATGTCGTCGGCATAGGCCGCGCCGGCAACCAGCGTGATCGCAGCGGCCAGCAGGAGTTTGCGGATCATGGATTTCATTCCTCCCAGAAGCGGCCCGGACAGCACGGGCCTGTAGGTCCCTTACGCGAACGTTAGCGTAATGCAGCTGCGGGGCAAACGAAAGCGGGCCTTGGCTGGGAGAGCACATTTTCATCGGTCTGGACGGCGAGCCCGGGCCGCAAAGAAATCGGGCAGTCGCATTGGTGGTTAGCGGAGTCTGACCACGGGCGCCGCGCATTTTTCCGAAATTTTACGCGAAAGCCCGGAATTCCGCAGCCTTCAGTGCTTAACGGAATCTCACGTTTACCCGTTGTTTTAGCTTTGTTTTCTTCAAATTAAGCAAGCCATTTAACGACGGATTCAAGCCCCCGCCGCATCCTCACGGACATCAAACAACGGGGTCCGCAGCGGCCCGAGGCGACAGACAGGGGATTGGAAAAATGGCACGTTTTGAGATGCTCGACGGCAGCTTCGGTACGATGGGTTCGAGCGCCCAGGCCGACATCCTTTTCGAGCTTGGCATGATGTATGCGACCGGTCGCGACTGCCAGATCGACACGATCGCCGCGCACAAATGGTTCAACATCGCCGCGATCAAGGGGTCGTCCCGCGCCGCTGTGCTGCGCTCGGAACTCGCCTCGACCATGTCGAAGATCGAGATCGCCAAGGCGCTGCGCGAAGCGCGCGAGTGGATGACGCTCCACTAGGGCCCGCGAACGGTTTTTGCAGGGGGCGGCCGCGAGACAATCGTCGCGGACTTGGGGACGACGGCGACAGGCGGGGGGCCTGAACGAAGCTGCGACCGGCGGGGACACGCCGGCGCGGCTTCGTCGATTCTGGGAGCAGCGTTAGGCGCGCGTGCGCCTACGCTTCGGCGAAGCGCGCGAGCACGGTTCCGTCAGTCACCTGCGCTCCTTCGGCGGCGATCTCGGCCAGTGTCCCGTCATGCGGCGCTGCGATGGTGTGCTCCATCTTCATCGCTTCCAGCACCAGCAGCGGCTGGCCCTTGGTGACCGCGTCGCCGGCTGCCGCCCGCACGATCTTCACCAGCCCCGGCATCGGGGCGCGCAGCGAACCGCTGCCGCCCGCAACCTCGTCGGAGCGGTCGAGCGGATCGGGCACGCGGAAGGAATGCCCCACCGCGCCTTCGAACACAGTCACGTGGCCGGGCCAACGCGCCAGCCTGCCCGAACCGGCCCTGGCCACGACGCTCTCATTGCCGATGTCGATCGTGTAGCGCCCGTCGAGGCGGGCGGAGACACTCGCCGGCATCTTCGTGTCGCCGCTCATCAGCTCGACCTTCTTCGCCAGCGGCTGGAAATGCGCGTATCCCGCAAACGCCGACCACGGATCATCCGTCCGCTCACCACCTGCGCCGGTGGCAGCGAGCGCGGCTGCGGCCACCGTCGCGACGCTCGGCGCCGGCAACGCGGTCAGCGCATCCTGCTTGCGGCCGATCAGGCCGGTGTCGACGTCGCCGGCGGCAAAGTCGGAATCTTCGGCGAGTGCGGTCAGGAAGGCGAGATTGGTCGTCGAGCCCGCGATCTCGGTCTGCTTCAGCGCGCCAGCCAGCGCGTGGAGCGCGCTGGTGCGGTCGCGCCCGTGGGCGACCAGCTTGGCGATCATAGGATCGTAGAAGGGTGAGATCGCATCGCCCGTGCGCACGCCGGTCTCGATGCGCAGATCGACCCCATGCGGGAAGACAAGGTGGTGCAGCGTGCCGGTCGCGGGCAGGAATCCGCGTGTCGCGTCCTCGGCGTAGATGCGCGCCTCGAAGGCGTGGCCGTTGAGCGCGATCTGGTCCTGCCCCTTCGGCAGCTTCTCGCCCGACGCCACGCGCAACTGCCACTCGACCAGATCGACGCCCGTCACCATTTCGGTGACCGGATGCTCGACCTGCAGGCGCGTGTTCATCTCCATGAACCAGAAGCGGTCGGCCTTGAGGCCCTGCGAGGCGTCGACGATGAACTCGATCGTGCCGGCCCCGGAATACTTGATCGCCTTCGCCGCCTTGACCGCCGCCTCCGTCATCGCCTTGCGCAGTTCGGGCGTCATGCCGGGAGCCGGCGCTTCCTCGATCACCTTCTGGTGGCGGCGCTGCGCCGAGCAGTCGCGCTCGAACAGATGCACGGCGTTGCCGTGATTGTCGCCGAA